>JAAUSC010000086.1 GCA_012031965.1 Scytonema sp. RU_4_4 | reverse complement strand
ACGCAGCACTTTTGCGCCTGTTGAAGTTCATCCAAAGATTCGCCTGTTCTAAGGCAATTCCAACTTGAATGGCTAATTGTTTAAACAAATCAATTTCAGACTTTTGCCATTTTCGAGGTCCGTAACATTGATGGGCACATAATAAGCCCATCAGCTGATGGTTAGTTAGGATAGGCGCAACTAAATTTGCCTTGATTTGAAAACTCTCTAAAATCTTCCGGTGACAATCTGTAAAACTTGCTTTATATATGTTGCTGGTAGCTCGGACTCTACCATTTTATACATTTCAATGTAATCTTCCCGGAAAGGATCATTGACTGTTTGTCCGAAGCTTTTCACTAAACCCTCTGCTACTGACTCCGCGATGATGGTTCCACTCCAGTCAGAATTGAAGCGATAGATAACGACACGGTCTGCTGTTAATGCTTGACGAACTTCTTTGACGGTTGTGTTGAGAACATCATCTAACTTGAGCGATCGCCGAATGCGTAGGGTAATGTCTGTAAATAGCACCGAAAGCATGACTTCGACTTCTTGCTGTTCCAAAAGCTTTGCAGAGGCTGTCAAACGCTGATCGACAAAAGAAGTCATCAACGCAAAACCCAGGATGACAACAGTAGCGATACCAATGCAAAGAGCCAGCCAGGTCAGTGAGTTCGTCATTACCTGGAGAGTCATTATTGTTCGTGGGTTAATCGCCTTGAAGTCAGCTGCAGCCATTCCTGTGTAGTGCATCCCAGCAATTGCTGCTCCCATGACAAGCGCACTGCCAATCTTTGTCCACCCCACGATTGTACTGGTCTGTGTGCGTAGTTGGAACGCAATCCATAATGCTATAATTGATGCACCAATGGCGATCGCCACAGAAAGCACAACCAGCAAGCTATTATACCCGGTCGTTGCGTCCATGCGCATCGCGTACATTCCAATGTAGTGCATAGACGCAATGCCAAAACCCATTAGGGTACCGCCAATCAGCAATTGCCGGATGCTCAACACTCGGCGACTGGCAAGAAAAAGTGCGCCCCCTGAAGCGATTATGGCAGGCAGCATTGACACTAGCACAGTCCACATATCGTAGGACATCGGTATTGCCAAACTCAGGGCAAGCATAGCAACAAAGTGCATTGACCAGATACCGATTCCCATGACAATTCCGCCGCCAATCAACCAAGCGACTCGCGCCCATGCCTTGGCTGCTGTGACCCGCCCAGCTAAATCAAGAGCAGTGTAAGACGCAAGGACTGCAATCACAATCGAAAGCGCTACAAGGCGTGGGTCATAGGTGCTACTTATAACAAAATCTTCCTGAAGCATTCGGTTAACCTCAAGTAAGATGATTCATAAAATGTTACTTTTTTGTGCTTTGATGGATATCGATTGGGTGTTTAATACGACTAAGTCTATTATTATAGATATACATTATTGAGGGCATTTTCGCTGAACTCTAGAAACCGATCACAATTGACTTTTATTACTCTACACTAAAATATTTTCTATAGGAATATGTAGATTTTTTTATTATTTTTCTTATTAATTTTTACTTTTCCTACATTTTATCACTTTTTATTTTACTTTTTTTAAATTATTTTTCTACACTGAATTCCTACTTCACGCTCTCTTGTTTAACGTGAATTCGATAGGCAGTGATCAATGGATTAAAAACGAACGCAACAGATGGCTTTATTGAACTTCCAGGTCATTCATCCGTTTGATCCGTTACCAAATCCGTTGCCAATGACACGCTTATCGAATGGACTTTTTACAGGGAGATAAGGGAGGGAATCAGAGAGTGAGAGGCAATTTCCTTTCTTCCTACCTTCTCTCCTCTTTCCCCTTATGCAAGGCCTTGATTTCACAATTGAAATAGGACTGCTGTACGAGCTTCAACAGTTTATCAAAATAGCAATTTCTTGTGATATTCTGCTATAAGCAACTTTTAATGAAGACAAAACTATACTTATACTAAAACTTTTGTCAGTTAAAGTAATAATTACTACTTTAAAATTTTGAGTTACTTAGACACTAGATTGTATTTGTCAATGATGCAGAGTGCATACAGACCAATATGAGTCAAGAAAAAACAACGATACCAGCATTATTGAGCGAGCGTTATCACATCATTAGCGTACTTGGATCTGGTGGTTTTTGCGACACATTCTTAGCACAAGATACCCAAATGCCATCGGGACGTCGTTGTGTGATTAAACAACTCAAACCCGTAAATGACAATAATCTTCTGGTTTATGAATTGATACAAAAGCGATTTCAACGGGAAGCTGCCATTTTAGAAGAACTGGGAGGATCTAGTCATCAAATTCCCACTCTTTACGCTTACTTTCAAAAATTTGGGCAATTCTACTTAGTACAGGAATGGATCGACGGACAAACCCTCTTCCAGAAAGTCCAACGCAGTGGATATTTAAGTGAAAGTGAGGTTGTTTCCATTCTTATCAGTCTGTTAGATGTACTGGAATATGTCCATGACAAAGGTATCATCCACCGCGATATTAAACCAGACAATATCATTTTGCGCTCATCAGATGGCAAACCAGTTTTGATTGATTTTGGTGCAGTGCGAGAAACGATGGGGACAGTGGTAAGTGCGCAAGGAACTGTTAGCAGTTCAATTATTGTTGGTACACCAGGGTTTATGCCTAATGAACAAGCAGCAGGGCGTCCAGTTTTTGCCAGTGACATATATAGTTTAGGGTTAACAGCGATTTATTTGCTGACTGGACAATTGCCGCAACATATGACAACAGACCCCTACACTGGGGAAAGTATTTGGCGCCGGGATGCAATCAGTCCCAGTTTAGTAGCAGTGCTCAATAAAGCCATTCGGAATAATGTTAGAGAACGCTATTCAAGTGCAAGAGCAATGATGTATGCTCTACAAGGTATTGCGAGTTCTCTTTCATCTAGGGTGGCTAACTTGACTCAAGCACGCTCCCAGACTGTTCCTACGACTCTATGGTCTGCCGCTCAAAACAGAAGACAGAACGGTATATTTCTTGGCAGTCTTTTAATAACAGGTGCATTATTGGGTACATCGATAATTATTGGTCTTTTGTTAACAAACTTTCGCCAGTCAACACCATCTCAGAAAAAAGCTTCGTCTGGGTTACTCACACATTGTGTGACTACCAGTTCTCAAACAGTACAAACCAATAAACAACTAAATATAAACAGCACTGCTTTACCTAGTTCATTTCATTTCATCGCAGACTCTAGCTTCCCAAATTTACAAAATGCTGTCAAGCAGACGAAAACTTTGCAGGCGGCTGGTTATGCTCAAACAAGTGTGTTTTGGATACCAGATTATCCAAATCTGGTTGACAAACATTTATTTGTCGTTTACGTAGCCACCTTTGGCGATCGCTCTAGTTGTTTGGATTTCCTCAAGAGTTATGGAACAGTGAATCCAAACGCATATTGCGCTTTTGCGAGTAAAGATCCAAAAGCACCAACAGCTCGGCTATCGTTTAAAGAGGTTAAATAGCCGCTCATAAACTGCGTTGTTGACATCTTTGTTAACTTCAGCACAGTTGTCAGCTTTCAGGCTAGTTGCTGAAAGCTAACAGTTCATCATTCACTCATGACAGAGGCTCTGTGTTGAGCTTCTTGCCAAAGTTTCTGGAGGAAGAACTCAGTGCATGAAGCAGAGCGATCGCCCCCAAGTGAATCACTCATCGCGGTGATAAAAACGCCATCAGCATCCTGAGAACCATTTGATAGCCAATAACCTCGCAGAATCACCTCCACACACTCATTATCACAAGCACACAGTGCGATGATTTCACTTTCCTCTTTATTGACAAGAGTTTTAAGCATTTCTACTCCTGGCAAATTAACAGGAAGCAAAAAGGAAGCAGTGCTGGGTTCAACGCACAGACAGTGACCCACTCGCAGTGCCAAAATCACTCGCGCTTGTACCCATTCTTCCAACGATTGAGCTAAACACTCTAAACAAAAGCTCGTTTCAGTGTATGTTAATTTCAGCATTTATTATGCTCTCCTGTTATTCCAGGTTTGCTTGCAGCTAGGTGAGTAAACTTCCCAACCGCTTTGGCTGGAAAAATATAGTGATTCAGCCTTATTTGTTACTAACAATACAATCGCTTGTTTGATATTAACCCGACACAGTGGCAAGTCACTTTGAGAAAACACCACCACGGATTGTTCTAAAACTTGCATCGCGCTTGTCACAGCTTGACTCCTTATAAACAAACCCCCGCTTCTTATCTGGTTGAAGCGGGGGTTGGAATTTGACCTTTAAGTCTTGTGCCTCTATATTGGTACAGCATCTTGCTGTCTGTACCTCCCGCTTCGTCTTTCTAGTCTTGGTACTGCATTCAGTACACCAATGCTGGCATATTGAGAATCATAATTGCCCTCTGTGATTTGCCATTTATTCCAGCCACCGTCTCCCATAAATAAATACTCCACTCCCATAGCGGCTGATTTCCAACGAAATCGGCAGTTGACAACACGCAAGGAAGTAGAGATGGGGTAGACGGATTTCACAGAAAATTTCACCTATTGAACATTCCTTTAAACATACTACACTTGTATTACTATCCTGTCCATACTTTAAGGAGAAAAAATCATGCATACAATAGCTCGCACACCAACCACCGACATGGAAGTCACCAGCATTCGTCTAGAACGGGAATTGAAAGATAAACTCAAAGAATTAGCTGGTAATCAGGGATATCAAGCTCTGATTCGAGACATCCTCTGGAATTATGTCCAGCAAAAATCAGGTGAGTGGAAGCCCCGTTTTTCGCGAGCCGATATTCGCGCTAGCATAGCCGCAACAGCACAACAAGAAGAGCGCTGCGTACTTACAGGTCAGCTCATTCTACCAAAACAACCGATGTTACTAGGACTGACAAGAAATGGCGATATGGTTCCTCTGTGTGTCGAGAGTTTAGCTGGTTAAACTTTTGTTCAAGTGAATGCAGCTCAGTTGTTCTGTATGATGGGGCAACGGGCTGCGTTTATATTTTAATCTTTCTCTTTTATTAGTAAATTTAATAGTTTAAGATATAGCAATCCTATTTGAGTTATGAAGTACTTATCAGGGTCGTTAAGAGGAAGCAGTGCGTTGCACTAGCTAGCGCTTTTTGGAGCAGAGCCAGTCGCTCTCTGTGCGTCTACGGACAACTCTTGGCACACACGTGTCCCCCTCAACCTACGAAAATTAAATTCCCAACCATTTTTATGGTGAGGTGTACTAAGTAATAAGTAAAATCTTGTAAAGAATTATGAGTAAGACTACAATACCTCAAAAATTTCTGGTTACTTGTCATAGTAAACCATAAAAAGTTCTTTAAAACTTTGTGCTGATAATATTTTCTTCTAGCTAAACTAGCAGGTTTTCACTCATTTACCCAAAAGATTATGTTCAATAAAATACCAATTTTAAGTTTAAGAAGCGGTGTTAACACTGAGATGCCTAACAGGGCTTTAGCCTCAAGACCAGAGAAATTACGGTTTATATATGGAGGCTGGCAGGATATTCTAAATCAAGGTTAGCTAGTCATTAAAGGCAAAAACACCCGAAAATTCCTTGACTACAGCGTCTTAATAAAGTTTTGACATTTTTTACAGAAAGAGAAAATAATCTCACCAAGGATTTGACTATCTCTAATAGAAAGGGGCTATAACAGGTAGCACAAGCTTTGGGTTCATGATATGCCGAGAGGTTGCTTACGAAAAAAATGGGGTCAAGATTCAAGAGTGTGCCAAGAATGAATAAGTCTTTATCGCCGTCTAAGCATTTAGATGAAGTAGATCTACAGAAACAATACTCGGTTAAGCTGATGCAGCATCGGGAAGAACCTGTCTACCACCAGTTAATACAAGAAATTAATAAAATCATTGCCAATAGCTCAACTCCGACAAGGATGCTGCAAGATGTTGCCAAAGTGCTAGGAGTTGCCTTTCAAGTAGATGGTTGTAGCTTAGTAACAGTATCGGGTGAAGTGTCAAGTGAGACAATAACTGCTAACTGGTGTGCCCAAGAGAATTTAGAATTGTCTGGTGCAGATGAAATTTTTTCCATGGAACAGCACCTAGACGTAGCAGTGATGGAATGTGCTTCTGATACATTGAGCATTGAAGATATTTCAACAATTCAAAAAAGTTTGGCAATTGGACGTCAATCTTTGCCATTGATGATAAAGGCTGTTTTAGCAATCCCCACTCGATTTGGTGGCAAAAATAACGGCGTGATTAGTCTCATCAAATCGCAACCATACATTTGGCAGGAATCAGAAAAACAGCTCTTAAAAGCTGTCGAGTCATGTTGCGCGATCGCATTTTCTCAAGTCGCACAAGCACAGCAGATTGCGGCTCAAAATCAGTACCTACGGACTTATGTACAGCATCAAAGTTTAATCAAGCAATTAACTATAATAAGTCGTAGCAATCTGGAGTTAAATCAAATGCTTCAGCTAGCGTTAACTTCTACAGCTGAGGCTCTCCAAATGGATCGTGGTCTGCTCATACTGCTGAAATATACCGATCCATTATTTAGAAATCGACCAAAACAACAAGTTCTTAAAGCAAAAGCCTCTGTTGTAGGTGAATGGAAGAGAAAAACAGAAATTTCCTTAACTAATCAGTCAGAGACTTCAGATACTTCCTTTTTTCTTTCCGACTGTGGTTTATCCCAGCGTGCTTTTCTAAACTCTGGAAAACCATTAATCATCAATGACGATACAGATTTAAAAGATACTTTAACAGTTGCCCCAGTATTTGAAATAGAAGCGCTACCTGCAGTGCTATTAATGCCGTTAGAAATTCAAGGTAAAGTATTAGGCTTTTTGGTGTTACAGCAAGCAGTTGCTCGCGATTGGCAACCAACAGAATTAAATATAGTGCAAATGGTTTGTGCTCAACTGAGCAATACTATCATTCAAACACAGACACTACGGCAAGTACAAACATTAGTAGATGAACGTACAGCACAACTGCAACGTAGTTTAGACGTCCAAGCAAGACTCTACGAAATCAAGCGCCAACAAACTGAGCAGTTGCAGAAACTGAACGATTTGAAGGATGAATTTTTAAGCAACATCAGCGATCGCTTGCGCCATCCACTGACAAGGATTCGTTTGGCTATCCGTAACTTACGTCAAATGGGACAGTTAAACGAGCGTCAGACTAAGTACGCCCATATGATCGAGCAAGATTGTACCGATGAAATTAATTTAATTAATGACTTACTAAAACTCCAAGCATTAGCAACCCATAATGAACGTCCCCAATTAGAAGCTACCGATATAAATGCAAGAATTCGTGACTTATCAGCCATTTTTGACACTAAACTAGCAGAGAAAGGCATAAGACTTTCCCTAGATTTGCCAGATTCGCCACTCACAGTGCAAACTGAAGGAGAGAGTTTTGACCGTATTCTACAGGAGTTATTAACAAATGCCAGTAAATACTCAGAACATGACACTGTTGTTCATTTGGAACTCACTCATCAAGTCAATCAACAACTTGACCAAGTTATTATTAAAGTGAGTAATATAGGGCCTGGCATCTCAGAAGAAGAAGCTACTTACATATTTGATAGGTTCCGTCGGGGGAAAGGGAGATGGACTCCAGGAGCTGGCGTGGGGCTTGCTCTGGTCAAGTCTTTAGTTCAACATCTAAATGGGTCAATTGCAGTAGAGAGTATGCCCATTGAAGACTCCAGCTTATGTACAATCTGCTTTACCCTGACACTGCCCCAATTTTCTGACAAAGGTGACTCATTTTCACAAAAGTGACTGAAGAACACAACATACAAAAGGAACTGGATTTATCTGTCATCGGTGACAACACCGAGCTAGAACTGAATGTAGCCGCAGATGCAGATGATTTACAAGCTGTAGAAGTCCGAATCGAGAGAATAGCAGAACGACAGCGACAAATCACTGGTAAGCTGCAAATTCCCCAACCAGTAGAACAAGTCTGGAAGGTACTCACAGATTACGAAGCTTTAGCTGACTTCATCCCCAATCTGACAAAAGTCGCCTCCTTGACCATCCTCAAGGAGGTATTCGTTTAGAACAAGTAGGTGCTCAGTACTTTCTACGTTTTAACTTTTGTGCGCGTGTGGTTCTTGACTTAGAAGAATACTTTCCTCAAGCAATTAATTTCCGTATGGTAGAAGGAGATTTCAAAGATTTTTCAGGTAGCTGGCTATTAGAGCCTTACTCTCTTAGTGGAGTTCTGGGAACATATCTTTGCTACACTGTGAGGGTTTGGCCTAAACGCACTATGCCAATTGGATTAATTGAACGTCGTCTCAGTAATGATATGCGGTTGAACCTTCTTGCAATCCGTCAACGGGTGTTAGAAGCATGAACAAAAAAAAGAGGACAGAGAATCAAGTTATACTGTTCACAATCTCTCTTCTTTCTTTTTTCTTTCTTTAGTACCCCCAGGGGAATTCGAATCCCCGTTACCTCCGTGAAAGGGAGGTGTCCTAGGCCTCTAGACGATGGGGGCGCTTGGTTCGCACTCATTTAAATTTAACGATTTTCGCTACTGATGTCAACAGCTTTTCAAAACTTTTCAAAAAAAAATATAGCAAGATTGAAAAATGGGGACATTTAAATCGTGTATCAGCAAAAATGCTTAAAAATGAGAAAAACGCAGGACTCAAAGTATAGAATAACTCCAGACTCTATAGCCGGGGTTGAGAGCAAGTTTGCTTCGCACTATACTCAAATGCAATCATTACTGCTACTAGTTCACAAAAGAGAAAAAAACATAAGATTCTATCATGTTAAGTATGATATGATACTCCCTTTAGTAAGGGACTGTAAGTGTGATGTTGCACCCAGTAGAGTTAAAATTTACAATCCTTTACAAAAGATTTTGAAATATATCGCTCAAAATCTACAGCATGGAAGCATCTTTTGAAATCACCCTGCAGATAGTGATTACTGTCTTTGCAGGTATTAGCGCCCAGGTACTGGCTGCATCCCTTCGGGTACCCAGTATTGTCTTTTTGCTGATGTTTGGCATCCTGCTTGGCTCTGATGGCATAGGGCTATTGCACCCTCAGATGCTGGGTACTGGTCTGGAAGTTATCGTCGCTTTGGCAACAGCAATTATTCTGTTTGAAGGTGGACTTAGCCTGGATCTGCAAGAGTTAGGCAAAGTTTCCACTAGCCTGCAATTGCTTGTGACTCTGGGAACCATGATCACGCTGCTTGGAGGTAGTATGGCTGTGCATTGGCTGGGTGAATTTCCTTGGCCGATAGCTTTTCTCTACGCTTCCTTAGTTGTGGTGACAGGACCAACCGTTGTGAGTCCTCTACTCAAACAAATCAATGTGGATCGTCAGGTAGCAACGCTTTTAGAAGGGGAAGGTGTTCTCATTGACCCAGTAGGAGCGATCCTCGCTGTCGTGGTGCTCAACACAATATTAAACGACCATACTGACTTCATGACAGCAATGAGTAATCTGATGATGCGCTTGGGTGTCGGTGGAGTCATTGGTGCAGCAGGTGGCTGGCTGATGTCTTTAGTTAGCAAACGTGCTAATTTTCTCTCATTTGAGCTAAAAAACTTGGTCGTCCTAGCAGGATTATGGGGCTTATTTGCCCTATCGCAGATGATTCGCAGCGAGTCGGGACTCATGGCAGTTGTCGTTGCAGGAGTCGTTTTTGGAGCTTCCTCAGTGCCAGAAGAACGATTATTGAGGCGTTTCAAAGGTCAACTGACTATTCTTAGCGTTTCAGTATTATTCATTTTGCTAGCGGCTGACCTATCTATTGCCAGTGTGTTTGCTTTGGGTTGGGGCGGTGTGTTCACAGTGTTGGTATTGATGTTTGTCGTTCGCCCCATAAATATTCTCTTTTGTACGTGGAATAGTGATCTTAACTGGCGACAGAAATTATTTTTAAGCTGGGTTGCTCCACGCGGAATAGTTTCTGCTTCCGTTGCTTCTTTGTTTGCAATTTTACTAACTCAGCGCGGAATTAACGGTGGTGAAGCCATCAAAGCTTTGGTGTTTCTCACAATTATCATGACTGTGGTTTGCCAAGGGTTAACGGCTGCTTGGGTTGCTAAATGTTTACAAATCACCTCAAAAGATGCCATAGGAGCAGTGATTGTGGGTTGTAATCCATTGAGTTTATTGATTGCTCGCTTTTTTCAAGAACGGGGAGAACCAGTGGTGATGATTGACACTGACCCACAACGTTGTGAACAAGCCCAAGCACAAAACCTGAGAGTTATTTCCAGCAGTGCCTTGGATAGTGGTGTATTGGAAGAAGCAGGACTTGCCTCAATGGGAACTTTTTTGGCAATAACCAGTAATGGTGAAGTCAATTTTGTCTTAGCACAACGTGCGGTAGAAGAGTTTAACCCGCCGCGTGTCTTAGCGGTTTTTCCCCGTGATCCACAAGCAACGACTTCTACTAAAGAGAATAAGGTTAACCAGGCTTTTATTCCAGACTTACCAATAAAGACCTGGAATGAATATGTGAACGATGGACGAGTCAAATTGGGGACAACGACGCTCAATGAATCTGGTTTTGACCTTCAACAAGAGCACTTACAAGCATTAATTAGAGCTGGCGAGTTGATACCGCTATTGGTAGAACGAGAAGAACATCTTCAAGTAATGTCCGCAGCACAAGAGTGGGAAGTTGGCGATCGCATCATCTACTTGTTACACGATCCCAGACCACACTTATTAAAACGCTTGTCGGGTGGTAGTCAGTCCACTCGCCTCGCCCTTGAAAAATTACCGAAGGTTGAAGAAATACCACTAGCAAAAATCTCTCAACTTTCCACCAGCAATGCTTCCACACCTTAAAACTCACTATCCCTGAGCATTGGCTGGTTGCTGCTGTAGCTGATCAGTCTTCGGAAGCATTCCTTCTGTATACATTTTTTTCATTTGCTTTTCTTGCCACAGCACACTCAATAAATGCACAACAGCAAAGACAAGCGCAGCCGCCGAAATGAGATAACTGTGTATCGTGTAAAGGTGCTGGACAGTTACGGTGCTAATGGCTCCACCAGTCAAAATATCTCGCAGTATAGAACCAACAAAAGGAATAGCTTCTATGGTTCCCAGTTCGATGCTAAAACGCCAAAATCCTTCTTGATCCCAAGAGAGGATCATCGCAGTCCAACCCAATCCAATCGCGCTTAGGGTAAAGAAAATTCCACTTATCCAAGCAGTCAGCCAGCTCTTGCGAAATTGTCTGCTGACAAACATGACAACAATTTGGAGCAGCGCAATGACAACAACGGCGTTACCTGCTATCTGGTGCGCTTTGTGGAACAACCAGCCGTATGGAACTTCTGTGTCAATAATTTTCAACGACTGGTAAGCTCGACCTGCTGCTGGTTCATAGTAAAAGGACAACAAAATTCCAGTCGTGGCACCAATCAGGGTCAGAGTAATGATGACTACTGATAATATTGTTGTGATTCGCCGCAGAACCACATCTGAGTGTGTGTTGTGCATGGCTAAGCACTCCTTTTGTTAACTAAATTATTTACTTTTATTACGAGTGTAACTAAGAATTATTAAGAATAGTTAGCTTTTAAGGAGAATTATTTTTTTATGCTTTTTTATACTAAATACTGAACCCAAGCTTTTAACGGTTCTGGTGAACCATACCACATTGGAGAGCTTCTAGGGGAGTGCCTAACTCCTTCTATCACAATGTTTTGGGCCCCCTCAAGATGAGCAGCTTCAATGGGTGTAATTCCATCACCCCAAGTGTTACCTTTTCCGCAAGTTAACTGGTAGCTACTGTAAGCTAACCAACTACCCCGCCGCCTTTGCCCAAAAATTGTTTTTCCAGCAACACAAATGTAGTGAACATTTTTGTAAAATGCTCCAGGATAGTTTTGATTAACAAAATCTAAATTCCAACGTGTCCAGCGTTCTTGGCTGACATGAGGTGTCCCCAACGTAATAAGAGTTGCAACTAGGGGGTGAGCTTGCCATACAGATGATGTGATTTCACCACGCCCTGAGTAAAGCTTTTCTCCGAGATAAATACGAGAAAGCCAGCCTCCTGCTGAGTGACCAATCAAGTTAATTTGAGACGCATTGCATCGCTTTAATATCTGCTTGACTGTAGCATCAAGTTGCTGCAAAATAGGCGTCACAGATCTTCCACCAAGAGTAGGTATCCAGTTACGCCGTTGCAGCGGTACTGTGACAGCAGGAAAACCCAGTTGTTGCAAAGATTGTTCTAGTGAGCGGTAAGCGACTCCGCTTTCTAGATATCCAGGCAGAATAACTGTCGGTAAAGGCATTTTTGATTTTATATAGAGATCTATAGAGATTAAAGATGAAAAAGAATCATTTTTGAAGCACGGTATCAGTAAGTGCAACTTTGTGAGTGAAAGACTCGTCATTTTTGAAAAATATAACAAGTTAAAAAATCGGTGTTCTTCCTGTTTTCAATTCCCAATAGAAAGCTATTATTTGAAGAGGGACGCTTCCGTTCTACTATTATATGTTACTTCAAAGTTACCTCAAAGATAAGATTGCTAGATAACTGCAACTGAGTCGAGTGAACGATAACAGCTATGTCCTACGTCTCCCTCCTGAGAAATATACCAGAATTCTTAAGCCAGCCTACTGGAATAGCAGCCATAGCATCTCTTGGCATTCACGGTGCTATTGCGTTTCTCCTGCCGATAGTGCCAATGAATTCTAAACCTAAGCAAGAACCATCATCAAAAAGCAGTGTTGGACTTGTTGAATTAAGTCAGGCAGAAAAAAATCGTCTGCCACAACCGGGCACACCACAACTTTCTTTACAACCCCCAGCGCCCGTATTACCACAAATTCCTTCGTCAAACTTTGCTAATCAATCAACGACTCCACCATCATTACCTCCCCTACCGCCATCAGCCTCTTCTACTGCTCTGATATTACCCCCGCTTCCGAAAACGAACAGCACTGCTCTGACATTACCCCCGCTTCCGAAAACGAACAACGTAGCCATTGCTGCTTTGCCTAAAAGTCAGTCTTTGCCAATTCTTTCTAAGAAAGATTTGCTACCTGACCCATCCTTAAGTGCGAAAGTCAGACCGTTTCCTCGTTATGTAGAAAAGGTACAATTAGGAGAAGCTAAACCACTGGAGTCTTCTAAGATTCCTTACAATGTTCCTCCAGTCCAGGCAGCTAACATACCTCAGGAACAGGAACTTCTGAACACCTCTGCTCCCGTTTCCCCTGATCAGATGTCTACATCAGCACAAGGAAGCACTGCGACACAAACTACTGAGCCTGGAAGTGAGGTATCACAAGTTGCGCAGAACCAACAGCTTGTCACGCCTGTTATGCAACCTCCACAAGTTGAGGATAATAGCATAGCTCTCAGAGGGCAAAATTTCCCGCAATTGCCACAAGGTTCTAATATCCAAGCACCTGAGTTACCTCCACTAGCAACTGCGCGGTCGTTGTCAAGACCCAATAAGACTTTTGCAGAACGTTTCACTGAAGCTAAAAACCAATATCCTGACTTAGAAACGAGACAGCCCATAGCTGCAACAGTCGATGCTAAAACAGCAGAAGAAGGGAACGTAGAAGGTGATTTGGTAGTCAATCGTGAAGGTAAAGTGGAGTCGATAGAATTTCACAATAATTCGGTTGCATCTGAGCTAAAAACATCTGTTAGGGAATATTTCAGAGAATATTTCCAAAAGAATCCTATCCAGGCAAATGGTAAGCCTCAGTTTTACCCATTTAACATTTCGTTCAAGCCTAACAGCAACATTTCTAAAGCTCCTGCATCAGAACTCTCAACCTCATCTCCAGTGAATCAAACGCAATCAGCAACCACAGTACAACGGAGTCTGATTCAACGTTTGCGCTCAGTTCCAGTCAGTTCACAACCATCCAAAGAACCACAAAAAGTCAATTTGACTGAGCGTTCGGGTTCATCGTCAATTCGCCAACAAGTCTCTCAAACTCAAACCGAGTCTGAACCACGGGTAAATCAAGAACAACAAACATCACGACGGCGACGGGTGATCATCCAGCAGAGTACGTCCGCACCACAAGCTAATCAAGAACAAACTTCTCAGCAACAGGTGGTTGTTAGGCAATCTGCATCTTCTTCACAAACTGATAAAGAACAACAAACATCACAGCAGCAGGTTGTTGTGAGACAGAGCACGTCTGCACCACAAGCTCCTCAAGCACAGACGAATCAAGAGGAAGTCAGTAGCAATCAGCCTTCAGCTTCTGGTGAAACAAGTAAAAAATTGCTACAACAGTTGCGTCAAATCAGAGACAAAAGACAAAGCGGTAATCAGGAAAAATAAAAACTAGTTACAAGAGGAATTGAGAGTATTTTTGTAGTCAAAGTTACTACAGAAAAGTGACTCAATCTAAATTCCTTGGCTTACTTCTCAACAACAAAAAACCCTCTGGAACACCAGAGGGTTTTTTTCTGTTATTCTTAGCTATCTTGCCAACCTTGTTCCACTTTTTGGAAAACGTAAGCAGCTACTTCTAGAATCTCCTGTTCACTTAACTTACTCTTGAATGGGGGCATAGCATTCTTACCATTTTGCACCTGGTAGATAATTGCTTGCATTGAGTCTGTATCATAATCCTTCAGGTACTTTGATAAAGCTTGTTTTTTCAAAGTTTTTTCAGCAATAAGGATATTACCACCACCTATGTGACAAGAAGCGCAGTTAGCGTTAAAGATTTTGGCACCGTTGGATATTTCGGCTGCAAGTGCTGAATCAATAAATGTAAATTGGAATGAGGCGATCGCCAAGAAAACTATAAATAAAACCCTTCTCAAGAGATTCTCCTTGCAACTAGCCTCCAGCAACTCAAAAAATAGTCTCCAATAACTATTGTAAGGCTGGCAGAAGTCCGAAAAGAACTACTCTTTGATACAGTTGCTCATTCTCAAGTGTAAACACGCCGTCATGCTCCAAATTGCTTATGACTCACGAGATAAATTTTTTGATTTAAATACAAATTTTTTCAAAATTAGCGGTGACAAGTTTATCCCTCTTTGTTGCTACTAACATCTTAGATGAGGATAAAACTTGTCACCGCCGATAACCCCTTACATCTACAACCCCAGCGTTAGGGCGTGTTATTTAGGAGTGTATTTCGTGAAATAGCAGAGCAAAATGTTTTCTGTCAACAGTGTTACATCTAGCCTTCGACAGTCACTTTGCCAATCATACCCGCACCACGGTGAGGTTCGCAGTAGAAGGTGTATTCACCAGCAGGCGTGTCTGCGGGGAAAGTGGTTTTTGTTTTTTGACCAGGAGTCATCATCAACTGCTTATGCGACAGACCTTTGGCTACATCAGCACTCTTTGCGGGATTTTTAGCACTATCAAACACAACATTATGAGGAGGAACTTTGTTGTTCAACCATTCAATGGTGTCGCCTGGTTTAATCGTCAACTTTGATGGCTCAAACTGCAACATCCCTTTATCGCTACCCAGTTTTACGGTGTAGGTCTCAGCTGCAGCACTAGGAGCAAAAACAGCGAAACTACTAACAACTAAAAAAATTGTTAATAATGCTAGACCAAAGCGCCGTAAACTTGACGCAATGATTTTCATGGCTTTCTCCTAAACAACACGTTTTATTTTCCTTATTCATTTTAAATAAAATCAAGCTAAATATGACATGTTGTCATATATGCAAATTTTTTTTAAGTTTGTAATCATTACTGAGCCAGCGCTATACAGTCCTTGTTTCCCGCCTCTAGGCGACTGGCGTAAGCGCGAAGCGCCCCCGCAAGGGGTACGCGCAGCGTCTTTGTTCGGCAAAGCTGTGCCCGTTCGCCCAAGCAGCGTGCTGCAGGGATAGGGCTCAGGAGATACCCGAGGGGTCACTAGTCACTAGTCTTTAGTCCCTACTTATAGAGCTTCTAATGACTAATGACTAATGACTAAATCAACAAAATGGTTTTAGTAATAAATTTTACCGCCACCCCATTGTTGACCAACAACCTTCGGTTGCACAAGAATATAACCAGCGACAGCCTCTAAGTCATCATCGGTGAGATTTCTCATTTCCGTGAAAATATCTGCACTCTTGGTGCTGGGGTGTAATTCAGAAATCTCCTCTACCCCGTCGTATGTAGTGGGGTTTTTCAGGTAGTCTACCAATCCTTCAATGTTGTTACGGTTTGGTGTAGCTAGGGCGAGTGTTTCTGGCTCGAGTCCGATGTTTTGATTTGTTTTAGTAATACCTCCAGGGTGACACTGGGAGCAAGCGTTGTTAAATAAGCGTTTGCCTTCTTTGACTTGTTTAAGGCTGAGGACAATGGTATCGCCTTTATCATTTAATGGCACCGTGCGGGTCGCTTTATCTAGTTCCACTGCACTGGCGCTACCGACAATGAATTGAAATGTCAGCAAAACAGTAGCCACAAAAATGCCAAACAATTTTCTAAACATTTTTCCCCTTAACGATTTTGACGCTCAACACAGCTAAGATGGCAATGCTCAATCTCATTCGTGCTCATGGCTCATTGCTGAGTGCTAGTATTGTTTGCCATTAGCCATTAGCAACTCAAGTCACTTCGGTTTGATGAACTGAGTTACTAGTACCTTCTGGGTGTGTTTCAGACAGAATTTGGAAATAATTGCCTTTGCATCCTCCAAAGCCAAACGGGTCTTAGGGTTTTTATAGGCAATTAAGAGTTCGTCACACACAGACAACACCTTTTCCACAGGAACACTGTAGTCAGTGGCTAGCTCGGCAATTGACAGATCCGCAAAACCCATAACACTTCAGGTAGAGATTGAGCTGCTGTAATACCAATATCATGTCAGGCGTGCAATTTGTTGCCCAAAGTGGGGGTAGTCAGAGATTCAAAATTTAAATTATGAATTTAAAATAACTTTTTAACTTTCTCATAGCTTAGTGATGATGATGTTGATAGCGACGGAAAACAGGACTGTAAGTTGCTAAAAGGTTTTGGGGTGAAAGGGCGACTTCTGGAACACCAGTACAAACGATGGTTTGGTTGAGACAAATGACGCGATCGCAATAGCGACTCACCATATCGATGTCATGAGACACCTGCAACACGGTCCATCCTTCTTCCTGCTTCAGTTCATTGAGCAAGGTATAAAAATCTGCTGTACCTTGTACATCTACACCAGCAAACGCCTCATCTAGCACCAAAAGCTTCCGAGGCGTGACCAAACAGTATGCCAATAACACCCGCTTGAGTTGACCGCCACTAAGAGTTCCAATTGCTTGATTTCGCAAATGGTAAGCATCGCTTCGCCGCAAAGCTTCAGCGACTGCTGCTGATTTTTCCCTACTAGCTTCCCCGAAATTTCTCTTTGCTAGAGTGTGAAGGGGTCTTATTTTCCTTTCTTTCACCCATCCCAACCCCACCAGTTCACTCACAGAGATGGGAAAACTGCGGTCAAAGATAAAATTTTGTGGCATGTAGCCCAACTGATGACGTAAATTCCCCAACCGTGTTATTGGGCGACCTAATATTTCAATTTTGCCAGCACTCCGTGGAATCAAATCCAAAACGGCTTGTACTAGTGTACTTTTACCTGCACCATTAGGACCAACTATAGCTGTATTCGTTCCTAAGAATAATTCAAAAGAAACATCCCGAACAGCTAGGTAGCTATTTTGATAAACAGTCAATCCCTCTACTTTTAAAATAGGAAAGTCATTAGTCATTGGTCATTAGTCATTAGTCATTGGTCATTGGTCATTAGTTATTGGTGATTTGTTTTTTATTAACAAAGGACAAATAACTCCTGTAAAAATTATTGACAGGCTGTTTCTAAAGTTTGTAAATTATCTCGCATCGCCTTGAAATAATACTGTGGATCTGTATTGCCAGTCTCTAAAGAATTCAGAGAACGCAAAGTTAAGTTCAAGTCCTTAGAAAGACTTGTCAACAACTTGTTATCTACTCCTGGTTCGCTAAACAAGGCTTTCACTTTATACTTTTTCACTGCATTCACTGCATTTTGTACATCCGCTGGTGCTAGTTGGTCTTCAGGAATTTCTACGACTGCAACTTGCTTGATGTTGTAGCGTTTAGCTAAGTATGGAAAGGCGTCATGGAATGTGATAAAGGTACATGATGGTGTTTTTTGTAAAGTCTGCTGAAATTCACTATTTAAATTGTCTAATTGCTTGATATATGCTGCTGTGTTTGCCTCATAAGTCGCTTTATTTGCAGGATCAGCAGCAATTAATCCATCCCGAATATTAGCAACTTGCTGTTTTACTAAAACTGGATCTAACCAAACATGAGGATTACCCTCAGCGTGTTCATGGTCATGTTCTGCTGCTTTTGTCCCAGATTTTTCATCGTGTTCGTGGTCGTGTTCTTCCTCTTTTTTACTCGTTTTCTCAACAGGTGAAATTTCGTTTAAGGGTTGAATATTTTTACTGGCATCAATGACAGACAATTTGGGATTTTGGGCATTTTTTATTGTGCTGTCTAAAAATTCCTCCAACCCCAAACCATTTTCTACCAAGACATTGGCAGTGGCGATCGCCTTAACATTTTCTGGTGTAGATTGATACTCATGTACCTCGGTTCCCGGTGGTACTAAAATTTCCACATCTGCTGCATTTCCAACCACCGCCTTGGTAAACATATACATCGGCAAAAACGTTGTCACCACTTTGATTTTTCTTAGCGACTGAGGTGATGGAGTCGATGTAGCCTCTTGTGCTTGCGGTGACTGTTGGGGAGTTGTTGTCTGATTTGTATCAGATTGAGTACACCCAGCACTCAGCGATAGCATGAGCAGACCAATCAGAGGTAGAATCCCTCTTCCGTGTCTACTTGTTTTACGTCTGGAGCAAGTCCGGATCACGATTTTGTCTCCTTGCTGAAAGCTGTTTGCTTTCACTTTGTTTAAATTTCTGTTGACAATGAGATTTATCTTATATCATTTAGTATAATAATTCTCATTCTCATAAAAATTAGCTATAATTCAGTATAAGTAGTAACAACAAAGTTTTTTAGAAACTACTGTTATCTGTGTGCTGCCAGCCTGACTGAATGCATAGATTCACCCAGAATGAACTCTTCGGGTTTGTCCCGTGAGGGTATTACTTTCATATGCATACAGAATTTAATGAAAATTTTTGATGTTGCTTGTTAAAAAATTTGCCTATTACTGATAAATTAATGAGACAACTTTCCATTAAAAATCAGATTTGACAAAGCAGGGTGTGGAGACTAACTAAGAATTAGTGTGAGGGAAAAATGACAAAATTGTGGAAATCTTTGCTGGCTAGTCCAGTAACTTTCGGGGCAATGTTAGTGATGAGCGCCACTGCTGTTGCAGGAGAAACACCTGCTAATTTGGAAATCAAAGAAGCAGAGAGTATCCCTCAAAACAAGGTCAAAGAAGCTGAGAATATCCCTCAAAACAAGGTAATAGCACAAGTGACTTCGGTGTCTCAGCTATCGGACGTACAACCAACAGATTGGGCATTTCAAGCACTGCAATCCTTAGTGGAGCGCTACGGCTGTATTGCAGGATACCCGAATGGTACTTATCGGGGGAATCGAGCGATGACGCGGTATGAGTTTGCGGCTGGGTTGAATGCCTGTTTAGACCGAGTTAACGAACTCATCGCCACCGCCACAGCAGATTTGGTAAACAAACAAGATTTAGGGACATTACAAAGACTCCAAGAAGAATTCGCTACAGAACTAGCGACACTGCGAGGTCGTGTAGATACTCTGGAAGCAAAAACTGCTGAATTGGAGGCAAATCAATTTTCCACAACAACGAAATTACAAGGGCAAGTGGTTGGTGCAATCACTGGTGTCTTAGGAGGTGATAGAGTTAACGATGTAGATGTCGAGGACAATAATATAACCTTTGGGGCGCGAGCGCGTTTGGAGTTTGTCACCAGCTTCACAGGCAAAGATACACTCTTGACCAGGATAGAGGCTAATAATATTCTCAACCCTGAGATTGGAACACCAGAAGGTAACCTGTTCTTTGCTGATGAAGATGGCACCACTGATGCTTTTATCGATGCATTGTGGTATGAATTTCCACTGGGTGAACGGACAGAAGTTATCGCAATTGCAAATGCAGGTGCAGCAGATGAGCTGACCGATACAGTGAGCATTTTTGACGGGGAGG
This sequence comes from Scytonema sp. RU_4_4, assembly GCA_012031965.1. Taxonomy (GTDB): domain Bacteria; phylum Cyanobacteriota; class Cyanobacteriia; order Cyanobacteriales; family Nostocaceae; genus Brasilonema. The sequence goes on along the minus strand of JAAUSC010000086.1, from coordinate 7,422 downwards.
ACGGTGCTTTTGGTGCTTTATCGAGCTTTGGTTCGCGGAACCCAATTTATAACCAAATGGATGGTGCAGGACTGGGTGTCACTCACGAGTTTAGTGATGCCTTCTCGCTCAGTTTGGGGTATTTAGCAAGTTCACCCAATGACCCATCCCCTGATAATGGATTCTTAAATGGTCCATACGGTGCGCTCGCACAGCTAACCTTTAAACCCAGTGAGCGCTTTACTATCGGTTTGACCTACATCAACGCCTATAATCAGGAATTGGGTACTGGTAGCCAGCGGGCAAACCCTATATCCTTCCTTCAGTCTGAGCTTGCTGCTCCCTCTGATGTCACTGGAGAGTCTGACTCAGTAAATGTGCCATTTTCCAGCAATTCTTATGGTGTACAAGCATCCTTTGGTCTGAGCGATAAAATTGTCTTGGGTGGTTGGGTTGGATATACCAATGCTCGTAACTTATCCACCGAAGGAGGAAGAGTTGACCGTGGGGAGCTTGATATTTGGAACTGGGCTGTTAGTCTAGGGTTTCCCGACCTTGGTAAAAAAGGAAACTTAGCTGGTATTATCTTCGGTATGGAGCCTAAAGTGACAGGTTCTAGTATTAATGAAGTTCCTAAAGATAGAGACACTTCCTATCATATTGAAGCATTCTACCAATATCAGGTGACTGAGAATATCACCATTACTCCTGGAGTCATCTGGCTAACAGCGCCAGATCATAATAGTAATAACGATGCCGTTGTGATTGGTGCAGTGAGAACCACTTTCACTTTTTAAAAACCATAAAAAGACCAGCTTACCACAGCTGGTCTGTAAAACTTTTCTTCGCGTTGTCTTCTTATAAAGAGTTAAACCCAACTTGCGCGTTCTCAAAACGCAACCGGATACTTTTCTTAACAATATTGTAACAGTCAGTACAAATTTTTCATGGGATTTATCGAAAAAAGATATTGAGGAAAGAAATTAGCTTCTATTCTTTAAAAAGAACTCAAAACATGATATAGAGAAAATATGGAAATACAGCAGAATGGGCGAAGTATATCTAGCTTTGAAACCGAGGTTCTGTACCTCACTCAATGACAAACTGCTGTATTCCCCTGTTAAGCGTTCCCCGTTCCCTGTTCCCTCTTAAAACTTAGTGCTCAGGATTCACCATTCATAACTGCGGTTGTCCCCAAATGATACGCTCCTGCTTGTAGACAGCAATTCCCGGTTTCGCTCCCTTGGGTTTATAAACATATTTTGGCTGAGTGTAAACAACTGGTACTTGGTCACTCTGACGACCGCGACTGTAGTATGCTGCTAAGTTAGCAACATATTGCAAATCAGCTTCCTCTGGGACAGCACCCGCTTCCAGACGCAGTAGCACATGACTACCTGGAATCTCCTGAGCATGAAACCATAAATCATAATCGTTTGCTACACGAAAGGTTAATTGGTCATTCTGGCGGTTATTACGACCAATTAAAACTTCAAAACCACTGGGAGTGCGGTCATGATAAAAGTTAGTGCTCGCAGCATCAGTTGGACTGCGACGGCGGTATTCTGAGTCTTCTAAATACCGCTGCTGAATAAGTTCCTCACGGATTTCTTCAAGAGCTTGTAAATCTTCTGCTGTGTGGTAATTCTCTATCTGAGAAATAGCTGCTTCCACTTGCTCCAAATACTCAATTTCAGCATTGACTTCAGCCAATAATGGTTCTACAGCAATACGAGCGCGTTTGAGTTTTTGATGCTGTTTGTAGAAATTTTGAGCATTTTGTACGGCATTTTTATCTGGCTGTAAAGCGATTTTGACTGGTTTGCTAGATTCAAAATCAGGGATAATGATTTCTGTCATTCCTAGCTGCCATTCTTGTAGATGCGCCATCAACAAATCAGCCTTTTGTCGATATTCATCTGCTTGTTCTGACTGCTGCAAGCGTTGCTGAAAATTAGCAGCTTTCACTCGTAATTTTTCCAAAAGATTATTCAGTTTTTGAGTTAATTGATGCCGCAGTTGTGAAAAGATTTGTTGATTGAGTTGGTCGGTGTAATAACGATTGAGTAATTCTTGGATATCTTTCGCGCTCTTGTCAACACCCCAACCAAGTACGGTGTAACCTTCTTGTGTCCAAGCAGGTTCAAACGTCTCACTTTGGAGTTTTTGCAGCCATTCTTGCCAATGGTGAAACAACCGTTGCCAATCATCGAGTTTTAAGGTGTCTGTCGAACTCTCTGGATCTATGTCTGATACCAGCAACATCGATTGTATCAGTGAAGGAGAGACACCGCGATGGGTTTTAAGTAACTGACGCTTGATAGCTCCTGGTACTAAGCTAACCCGTTCTTGCCAGCGTTCTTGAGATTCACTCAGGCTGGGTATCGCAGCGGTGAGACTGGGTGGTGTTTCATAAGGCTGTCCTGTCAGAATTGGACGGACACTGGATTGTTGTTGTTTGACTTGATGGGCAACGGTGATAATGCTGTTATTGGCATCGGTAAGAATAACGTTGCTGTACTTACCCATGATTTCGACGTACAAGTGATACAGGGCGCTTTCTCCCGGACGACGGGCAAATTGCAAATCAACTGCACGTTCCCAAGGAGCTATTGTCCCAAGCGCCACCAACGCCAAACCACCCAACTGGTGCAGTAGTTGTTGACTAAAGGTGAAAGTATCTGGTGTTCTTGGTGGTGGATCACCGATATGAAGACGAGCTGCTTGGGGGTGCCAAGAAATTTCTAGCCAGCCCCGCTGTTTCATGGTGCGGAGTGCTATGACAATGGTGTAGCTGTTACGCTGATAGACTTGCTCTACGCGAGCTGGTAGCCAGTGAGCGCGGATGTCGCTACAAACAGCGGTAAGAGTTGTAAAGTCAAATGTTTGCACAACGATTAGTCGCTGTTATTTAGGTATTGATTGTCAGTATAGCAATCGTTTTGGATATATAGCGCTTCTGGTGTTGCTTGCAATACACAACTGTAGAGACGTTACATTTACGTGCTCTACACGTATTCCACGAATATGCAAACTGCTGTATTATCTCGGCGCAGCACAACTCACAGGGGTTGGTGAGGAGCGTTGTGGACCAGTCTTAGTAGGATCATAAGCGACCAGCGTCACCTCACCTTTTTCATTGAATATCCATCCTCGTGCAGGGACTATAGGTTTGTCAGTTGCACTGGTAGATGGCTGACTCTTAGTTGTACTTGTTGAATTCCTCGTTGTACTGGCGACAGGCTTGACCAAATCAACCCGCACATTATCACTGCCAAAGATTTTATTGGGATTAGATGGAAATCCGCCACGTCCGGTGATGAGAAATTCGCCACCGCCACGTAGACAGGGATTTTGAGCAATCTGCTGCGCGGGGTCTATGACAGTTTCTGATAATTCAAATAACCCTTGGCTGGGGTTGACATCAGGTGTATTCAGTTGCACCGTACCACTGAACTGCGGACCAAGGGCAGAACTGGCTGTGATATCACTAAATTCTGTTTCTTGCTGCCGATACTCAATACCAAAAATACCACCATTGGTATTGATGCTTATCCGACCGCCAAAGCTCTCATCTGATTTGGCAGTGATGTCACTATTTTCCTCTGGAAAGGCGACGAGATTATTAGTATTAATAATGATATTGCCGCCAGTCGCTGTGCCAGTGGCATTGGTGGTTATTTTACTACCATCACGCAACAACACAAAATCACGAGCGTTCAGGTTGATATTTCCCTGCCCCGCTACAGTGTCAGCTTTGATAGTTGAGCCATTATCCAGGCGGATAGAGCGAGCAGCAACTTCTATGTCGCCAGCAGCACCATCGCCAGTACTACTAGCATTGAGAGCCGCGTTATTGGTCAGAAAGAGTTTTTCTGTTGTGATGTCGATACCACCGGAGTCACCAACGCCGTCGTCCGACACCCTACTATTGATGAGACTCCCATCCGATAAGGAGATGGTATCGCCAGCACGAATCGTCACCTGACCGGAATTTCCTTTGCCATCAGTCGTAGCACTCAGGTTTGCCTTATTAGTCAAAGAAAGCTTTTGTGTTGTGATGTCGATACCACCGGAGTTACCAACGCCGTTGTCTGATACCCTGCTCTGGATGAAACTCTCATCCGCTAAGGAGATAGTATCGCCAGCACGAATTGTCACCTGACCTGCATTTCCTGTACCATCGGTGGTAGCAATAATGGAACTTTTATTCACCAAAGAAATGGTATCACCAGCACGAATCATCACCTGACCTGCATTCCCTTGCCCAGAGTTGCTAGCATCAAGCCTCGCGTTATTGGTCAGAAAGAGTTTTTCTGTTGTGATGTCGATACCACCGGAGTCACCAACGCCGTCGTCCGACACCCTACTATTGATGAAACTCTCATCATCTAAGGAAATGGTATCGCCAGCACGAATCGTCACCTGACCGGAATTTCCTTTGCCATCAGTAGTAGCACTCAGGTGTGCATCATTAGTCAAAGAAAGCTTTTGTGTTGTGATGTCGATACCACCAGAGTTACCAACGGCGTTTTCTGATACTCTGCTATGGATGAAACTCTCATCAGCTAAAGAAATGGTATCATCAGCACGAATCGTCACCTGACCTGCATCCCCTTTTCCAGAGTTGCTAGCATTGAACTCGGCGTCATTGGTCAGAAAGAGTTTTTCTGTTGTAATGTTGATACCACCGGAGTTACCAACGCCATCACTTGCCACCCTACTATTGATGAAACTCTCATCAGCTAAGGAGATGGTATCGCCAGCACGAATCATCACCCGACCGGAATTTCCTTTGCCCTCAGTAGTAGCACTCAGGTTTGCATTATTAGTCAAAGAAAGCTTTTGTGTTGTGATGTCGATACCACCAGAGTTACCAACGGCGTTTTCTGAGACTCTGCTACGGATGGAACTCCCATTCGCTAAAGAAATGGTATCATCAGCACGAATCATCACCTGACCAGAATTTCCCATTCCTAAAGTGTTGGCATTTAGTGAGGCTCTATTGCTTAGAAAAAGCGAGTTTGTGGTGATGTCGATGTTACCTGCATTACCCTTAGCGTTCTGAGCTACCTGGTTTTCTACTGTACTTTCATCAAATGAGACTGTATCGGAAGCATTAATTTTCACATCTCCCGCCTGAGCCTCCAATGTTCCTAAATCTTTCTCTATCCCAGCCAGAAGCTTACTTTCTCCAGTAACTTTTAAATTACCAGCATTGATTGTAATAAAGCCTCCACCTCCAGCACGCACATCAATAGAAGTGCCATTAGTAACAGATACATCTGCTCGCGCTACATTATCTACATTATTCGGAAAGTTCAAGCTGCCATTTTCATTTAGTCCAACTTCCCCAACAACAGATAATCCTCCTAACTCAATTCTTCCTCCAGGTGCTGTTAGTTTTCCTTTATCTAAGCTCACGTTACCGCCTACCAGTGTTAAGGAATTTCCTGACGGTACCTCAAGATTCGCAGATTGAGTGGTGATACTTCCCGGCTTGTCCCGAAATCTCAACCCAATCGGAATATTTATCGTTAACAGTGGCGGTGCTTCCGGATTAGTTGCACTAAACTCAAACCCATTGTCAAATATAAAACTATTCGCCGTACTCCCCAAAAATGAACCACCAATATTCAATTGGGCATTTGGTCCAAAAATAATCCCCGCAGGATTGAGTAAAAATAAGTTTGCGTTACCTAGTGCTTTAATCAAACCATCAATATTAGAAACAGAACCACCCGTCACCCGGCTAATAATATGTTGTATACTAGTTGCATTGTTGAAGTTAGCGGAGCCACCTGTGGGAACAGAAAATTCTTTGAAGCTGTGAAAAAGGTTCGTTCCCCTGGTTGTTCCATCGTTAATGTTGAAAGTTTTTCCATCGGGGCTGGTGACGGTGGTCGATACAGTTCCATCAGCAGAAACTTGCGCAACTGCTGTGGTGAGTGGCGCAAGAGTTGCTAAAGTTGCCAGAGGTAAGGCGAGGAAAAAGAGTGGGTGATGCACCTGGTTCATACTCAGTAGCATACAAGTTGAATATTATGAGGTTGAGAAAAATACTGTCATGAGACAAGTTAAGATTCTCTTAGAGGATATTTAAGAAGTATCAAATATGTTACTTTCTCCCCCTGCCCCTTAAAAAGGGGGGTAAAAGTCCCCTTTTTTTAAGGGGGAGCTTCGATAAAATTTTGGTACAATACGAAAGTTTCCAAACATCCTCTAAGAGTACTAATAACAGATTTGTAAGCTCTAGTGGTTGTTTGTAAGATTTTTTGACAAAATGTTGTAATTTTTACAGATTGAATTAGGAACGGGGCTTTATCACCGTTTTCTTTGTGTAGCGTTTCCCGCCTCGGTGAGGTACAAGAAGAAAGAATTAACCGCAGATGGACAAGAGATGGACGCAGATAAATCTGTACCTTAGCTAAATCAGAACCGTTATATTAAGTTTAATGATGAATTATCGAACTTTTTCATCATTCATCATGCAAGGTTTCCTTAATCTCAACAAACCATTCGGTTGGACTTCTCACGACTGTGTAGCGAAGACACGCAAACTTTTGCAACTCAAGCGGGTGGGACACGCTGGAACTTTAGATCCCGCAGCGACAGGAGTGTTACCCATCGCCCTTGGGAAAGCAACTCGCTTATTACAATATCTTCCAGGAGAAAAAGCTTACAAAGCAACAATTCGTTTGGGTGTGCGTACGACAACCGATGATTTGCAAGGTGAAATCATCGCCTCGCAACCTTGCACTGGGTTGAGTTTAGAAGCGGTAAAATCAGCACTGCAACAATTTGTGGGCAAAATTGAACAAATTCCTCCCATTTACAGCGCTATTCAAGTCCAAGGTAAACGTCTGTATGATTTGGCGCGCAAAGGGGAAGATGTAGAAGTCCCAGCGCGGACAGTGGAGGTTTTTAAAATTGAAGTTTTGGACTGGCGCGAAGAGGAGTTTCCGGAAGTGGATGTGGCGATCGCCTGTGGTGCGGGAACATATATTCGGGCGATCGCTCGTGATTTAGGGACAGTTTTACAAACTGGTGGAACTCTCGCTGCTTTGACACGAACACAAAGCAGTGGGTTTGACTTAACCAATAGTCTCACCATGACTGACTTGGAAACAAAGGTGCAAGCTGAGATATTTCAACCTTTTTCCCCTGATGCAGCACTACAGCATCTTCCTTTTATAACCTTACCAGCAACATCAGCACAGAAATGGTGTCAAGGTCAGAGGATTTCTGTAGCTCCTGGTTTGGCGGAAATATTGCGGGTATACGATGAAGATGAGCGTTTTTTGGGAATTGGGCAGGCAAAATATGATGTGTTAATTCCAACAATGGTATTTGAGGCAATTTCGTAACTTTTCCCTTAACAGGAGTACCTTTTTGTTCCTAAGCTGAGCCTGGGAATGAATTTTTGAAGCCTCTGTTTACCTG
>JAAUSC010000284.1 GCA_012031965.1 Scytonema sp. RU_4_4 | reverse complement strand
TTTCATGAATCTCTAGTGTTGAAATTATCTACTTCCCCGCAAGGGGATTGAAACAACGGATAAAAAACTTTTCTTAGCGTTGGTGACAGAAGTTGAAATTATCTACTTCCCCGCAAGGGGATTGAAACCATTTTTTAACTAACTCTTATGGAGTCGGCGCACGTTGAAATTATCTACTTCCCCGCAAGGGGATTGAAACATATACTCACCTGGTGCCTTTATGAATAAAGGTGCAGTTGAAATTATCTACTTCCCCGCAAGGGGATTGAAACTTTGGGTGTTCACTGAAGTTCCTATTTTAACGACAGTTGAAATTATCTACTTCCCCGCAAGGGGATTGAAACTAATGCCTCTTCAATTACCACTAACCAGGGTGCCAAGTTGAAATTATCTACTTCCCCGCAAGGGGATTGAAACCATCAGAACTTGATTCTAATAACTTATTAATCTCTGTTGAAATTATCTACTTCCCCGCAAGGGGATTGAAACTGCACCTTTGCGTAGTGGTATAGACTATGCAATGGGTTGAAATTATCTACTTCCCCGCAAGGGGATTGAAACTGGATAATCTCTGCAATCCAGGTCTCTTACACAGAAGTTGAAATTATCTACTTCCCCGCAAGGGGATTGAAACTAAAAGACAAGTCCCCCCTGGTTAGGGAGTCTAATGAGTTGAAATTATCTACTTCCCCGCAAGGGGATTGAAACCTCGCTTAATAAATTGGAAATTACCACGCCCTAAGTTGAAATTATCTACTTCCCCGCAAGGGGATTGAAACCTGCATTATTACAATATGCAGCCCAAAGATAATAACTGTTGAAATTATCTACTTCCCCGCAAGGGGATTGAAACACAAAATCAAACCACATATCGTAGTCAAACGATTCATGTTGAAATTATCTACTTCCCCGTAAGGGGATTGAAACCACCAATTTCCTCGCGGAGTTTTGCGAGAAACAGGTTGAAATTATCTACTTCCCCGCAAGGGGATTTAAACACCTTTTGACAGAACGGATTTTTTATCTTAATATTAAGTTATGTTAAAATTATATATTTTCCCTCAAGGGGATTGAAACATGCGCTGGATGCCGGTAACATTACCTTCACCGCCTGTTGAAATGACCCACTTCCCCGCAAGGGGATTAAATGCATGAGAATATAGCGCTTCTCGTTTGAATCAAGTACAGATTTATCTGCGTCGAGGGTGCGTCCATCTGCGGTTCCTTAATTCTTTAACGTTAACCGAACCGTATTGGCCCCACTCATATCAAATCCGTTTGTATCAAAATTATTTCTCCTTCCTCTGTCTCTGTGTCACGCCAGGTGCTACAACGGGGGGCTTTGGGGTCCCCACGATAGTGGGGTTGGGGGGAAACCCTCCAACGCACTGGCTCCTCTGCGCCTGGAGCGGTTTTTTAATCATTCAGATGCGACCGGATTTGATATTACCCGATAGAGCTCTGTAAGCTTTTGAGGGAGTTTTGGGTCATTCGATAACTTGTGTACCACCGTAGCTGCGAGTTCGGGGAGACTCAAAACTTCTTGTGATATTCAACGACTGCGCGATTATCATCTAATAAATTGGTCGTAGCACGCACACGAATAGAATTGTTGACTCGATAGTTAATACCCCATTGGAATGGATCGCTTGTTGTTAAAATCTTCAAAGTAGAAATAGAAATCCTACGAGTCAGGTCCATTCCAGCTTCTGCTGCTAACTCCAAACTTGAACTCGTTCTACCTGCTTCTATAGTGTCAGAGAGAATCGTTGGGAATAGACGCAGTTCGCTTAAACCTAGTGCAGTTCCAATTTGGTTGAGAGGTTCCTGAAGATTGTTTAATACAGCCGAACCTGCTATATTTATGAGTCGCAAGGTAGTGTCGTTGCCCTGTTCTTGAGGGTTTACAAATCCACCTCCAAGCAGGGCGACTATTTCAGTTTCGCTGCGTGCGGGACTGCTTGTCAGTTCTAGACTTTCGTCCAGTTTGCTAGCAGGACCTTGTACTCTGGCTTCAACACGAATATTTTCTAAAGCTGCTAATCCTGTGATATGCGGTTTATGAAGGTCAGTATTTTGAATAACGTCGAGTACTTTGGCAAATAGTTGGATGTCTAAGTCGGGGTCACGAGGTTGATTTGTTCTAAAAATAGCCTTATGCTTATAGCCACGAACAAGGTTAAACCGAGTTGTAAATAAATTGACGCTTCCTTCTTGAAGCCGGATAGTTCCTTCTGGTATTGGTTCGCCAAACGAACCGTTGACGGTTAGAGAACCAGTTGCACGGAAACTGAGAATAGGTTGACGAGTAATTTGTACGTTTTTGCCTAGCTTTAACTGTAGGTCGTTAAACTTAGTGGCTGCATTGCCAAGTTTAGGACTCACTTTAGGGTTATCTTGCTTTAGCGCTTTTAGGCGTGAGACATCCATATTATTGTCATTTGCAGGGGTCGTCGCATCTACAGATTCTGCAAGTAATACCTGACCATTATCTAACTGTAATTGACCACCAACCACTGGATTAAGGGCAGAACCAGTTAAGAGCAAGTTACCACTAACGTCTCCTTGGTAAAGCTCCTTAAGATTTAAAGCCAATTGGTTAAGGCTAACGTTGAGAGGATTATCTATTTTCGTTCCTTGGCTGGCGACAGGAATTTCTCCTTTCGCTTCTACTTTACCTCGGTTATTGTACTTACCCTGAAGATTTTGCACGACGATACGATCTAAATCAAACTGCACTTTTCCTGTTACATCTGTCAGTTTTCCTGGTAGCGCTTGAGCGCTAAAGGTGGCATTATTGACAGTAGCAAGTCCTTCCAGTATCGGCTGTTGTGTTGTACCCCTGATCATGAGGTCTATTTCTCCCTCACCTTTTTCAAAGGCAAACTGGTTGGTTAACAGGTTTAAGACTGCCAATCCTTCGTTTTGCACTTTCATATCCAGACTAATTTTATTGTCGTCTGGTTTTACAGAAGCAAAAGGTAACTGATAGGGTATACTCCCAGTCACTTTAACTGGTTCTGCGCCAGAAACTGTAACATGACTACCAAAATCTAAGCGACCATTGGCATAGTTGAAACTAGCAGTTGCTGACTCTACTCCTTTTTGATTCAGAGTCCCTTCTGTGATTTGCAATTCCCCTTTTGCCTGTGGATTGCTAGTGCTCCCTGCTAAAGCTGCTGTACCATTGAGATGACCTGTTAAACCAATGGGCAGTTTGACAAAGTTATTTAACACTTGTAAAGGAAAGTTGATAACTCGTAACTGACCAGATTGTTCACTACCACCAACGTCACCTGTGAAGGCGATCAGCTGATTTTTAGACTCAATGCGCAAAGGTAGCAACCTGAGAACACCGTTTTCAAATCTACCTTGAGCAATCACCTGTTGTGCTTGATACAACTGTTCTGGTTTATTTCCCTTACCCCAAACGAAGTTTTGACCGTTTAAATTAAAGCTGACATCCGGTCCGTTAGCTGTTGCAGTATCTATAGAGACTTCACCATTGAAAGTTCCGTTTAAATCTGCTAAGTCCGGTATGGGAGAAGCATCGCGACGCTGTTGTTTTTGTTGTGCTAACTGGGATTCAACTTCAGCAAAGCGCTGAAGTTGGGTTAACAAAGACTGATTGTCTGAAATCCCGACTGACTGAATGGAACTTAAATCCGCTGCTGTCCCATAGTTTGGTTGTGACAAACCACGTTGAACATCTTGGAATTCGTATATCTGTAGTGCAGTCAAGACATCTTGCACTTGTCCTTGAGTGACGTTCAGTTTACCTTTGATTTGGGGACCTTTGGGAGTTTGCTTGAAGGTTCCAGCAAGGGCATAGCGACTGATACCTTTGACAAGTTCGCCATTTGAGATGGTAGTCTGAGCATTATCGTAACTGAACTGTGCATTCAGGCGATCGCCTTTAATGCGACCAACCTGAGGCTTAGCAATTGCAATATCTCCCTGTGTGGCAAATGTCTTTTGATTAACTTGAAAATCTCCAGTTAAAATTCCGGCGATCGCCCCCTTTCCAAGATGAGTGTTAGAGGGTGGGGTGATATTCAATATCGCCAAGGGGAAATTTTCCACTTTCATTGCTAAATTATCCCCTTGAGTTTGACCGCTTGCAAATGCGTCTTGCCATCTCACTAAGAAAGAGTTAGGACGATTGTTTGCATCTGCCTTAACTGCAATGCTGTCCCGTTTACCTGCGACATCTAAATTTAAACCCACACCCTGTACCGACTGGATATTTCCAGTTAACACCGATTCAAAAGGCAATTGATTCACCACCAAGTTTCGTAACCTCAGTTGCCCTTGTATATTTGGTGCTGGTAGTCTTCCGCTGATTCTTCCTCCAAAATCGGCTTTACCCGCTAAAGCAACAGCTTTGGATAACTGCATTGGCAACTTTTGCAGATTGAAATTTTGTGCTTGTACATTAAGATTGAAGTCAGTAATTTCCGGTATACCTGCTCCACTAGATTTGGCGTAAATGTAACCATTCGCATTCAAATCTGGGGAAGTCGCTCGCTCAACGTTCAGTTTTTGTCCATCCCAACCAACATCTGCTGTCAGTGGTTGCTCAATACCAGCAATACCTTGCGAAAATTGTACCTGACCAGAGGCACGCAGGTTAGATATGTTGAAAGTTCCCACGGTACCTGCGACTTGCAGTTTACCGCCAAACTGCCCCTGCAACTGCTGCGACAATCGTTTTAATTGCACACCAGAGGTATTAACCATAGCTTGGTAGCGACCATCTGCCACTTGAATATTAGAAGCAGTTACAGCACCACCCGCAACATTGAGTCGTGCTTGACCTGTGGCTTTTATTGTTTGTAGTTGAGAGGAATTTGCTAAACCAGCAACATTAAACTGACCTGTCACATTACCGTTAAACTGCTGAGGAACTTGTGTCAATTGCTGCAATGGTACGTTATTTGCTTGAAGTTGCATTTGATAACGACCGTTAGCGAGTTCGATGTTGGAGGCAGTTGCTGTCCCATTCCCAAAATTCACACGTGCTTGTCCTGTTGCTGTCACAGCTTCTGGTTTAAAAGATTCAACTGAACCAGCAACGTTGAATTGCCCGGTTAATCTTCCCTGAAATTCCTTAGATGATGGTGTTAAGTTTTGCAGAGCTACGTTATTGGCATTCAGTTTTGCTTTATACAAACCCTCAGCTACTTGGATATTAGAAGCTGTGATGGCGCCACCACCAGTTAATAGGCGTCCTTCGCCGGTAGCACGCAATGTTTTGAGGTTGAAAGCGTCTGTGTTTCCCCAGACTTGGAACTTACCTGCTAATGGTCCTTGTAAAGTTGGGGGCGCTTGTTTTAGCAAGCGCCCCAACTGTACACTATCTGCAACTAATTGAGCAGAGAAGTTTTGCTCACCAAATTGAATGTTAGAAATAGCAACAGTCCCACCCGCAAGTTGAACTTTTGTGTTGTCTGTGGTGCGAACCGTGGCAATTTTGAATGGCGCTGAGGTTCCTGATAAGATCAGACGACCGTTGAAGCGTGCGTCATCAACAGAGACATTTTGCAGTTGACTGGGGTTGACAAAACGTCGTACTTGTACTTTGTCAGCATCGGCGATCGCCTGCCAACGTTGATTCGCCCAGTTACCAGCAATTCGTACTTTCCCACCAGCGACATTAAGAGCAACATTACGGAAAGAAACAGATTTGTCTGGGGCGACGATAGTTTCTCCACTTCCAGGATAGGTCGCTTGGGGTGCTTGCCATTGCACTGTTGTTTGAACGTTCTCACCAGTGCCAGTCAGTTGAGCTGTACCCAACATAGTACCAATCTGGAATGCCGGTTTTGTGTCGTAAACAGAAGCAATTGCATCCCCTGGAACATTCTTTGCCTTGACATTAAAATTCAAATTGGGGATTTTATTAACAAATTGAATCTGACCAGCGCCTGTGACTTCACCGCCTACAGTGCCTTTGCCTTGAATATTTTTAAAAGTAATAATGTTGGCAACAGGAGAAAACTCAAACTGTGTGCTGACACTCTTAAAATCAACTTTGTCAATTTTTGCTGGCTTGATAGTCGCAACGGTTCCTGAGAGAATTGGATTGGTAGTTGATCCAACAAGCTGTAAGTTTGCCTTAACTTCCCCAATTGTCGGTACTGGCAATTTTACCTTGAGAGTTTCCCAAGCATTTGCCACATTCACCGAATTCACACGAGCAGTTAACTTGTAGCCTGCTTTGGAATCAATGGTACCGTTACCCATCAAGGGGATTTTGCCATAATCAGTGGTAACATTCTCCAGTTGAATCTCAGTTCCTTGAAAGCGTAGGTCACCTTGAGAGTTGATAAATGGTTGTAGCATCCGGGGAACTTGAAGTTGAACCCCTTGCACATGAGCATGACCAAAAATGAGCGGGTTTTTCTGTTTTTGTTTGAGTTGAATGTTTGGAATTTTCAACTCACCCTGAACTCGACCTGCTTGTAATTCTATGGGTAACTTGACGATGCGAGAAACATCAGCAGCCAGTAAGTTTTGTCCACGCAGTGACTGTAAATTAATTTCTTGTGTCTTTGGACGAAGGTCTCCTTGTAACCAAAGGTTACCACCATTATCTGGTTGCCCACCCAAATCAAATTTAACGAGTTTGTAGTTTTCTAATAATTGGGCAGTTCCGTTGATTTGTGAAAATGCTACACCAGATGAAAGGGATGAGGAATATGAGGAAGTCATTACTTCCCCTGCTTCCCCTGCCTCCTCTGCTCCCCTGCTCCCCCTGCTCCCCCCTACTCCCCCCTACTTCCCCCTAC
>JAAUSC010000283.1 GCA_012031965.1 Scytonema sp. RU_4_4 | reverse complement strand
TATATAAAAATGCTCCTATGAATAGACAGCTAGGAATGAAAAGTATGAGAAAAAGTTCCAAAGTCTGATTAACAGCACCGCTCTGACTTAAGGTGTTTTGCTTTGTCTGCATGTGGTACTGTAATACAGATGATGAAGTGTAGATTTGCATTTTTTCATCTCCTATGAAATACTTCTAGTTAACACAAATCATTTTGATGGCAATTATCAGCATCTATCAGTTGCAATCAAGGAAGCAAATTTGTCATGTTGTAGACGCTTTGCGGTGAGCCAGTCCGGGGGTGAAGCAGCTACGCGAACGATCACAATGACATACTTAAACGCAACTTGATAGAAACTACTATCGTGGCTGCAATGACCTCACTTATACTGATAATTGTCCAAGCAACCTTATTTGCTCTTGAAATCAGCACTTTACGGTTTAGCTTACAAAGCTAGCTGGCAATGCTGATAGCACTTCCTTCAAACAGAAGTTATTTTTACTCGTATTGCTCTATTTCTCTAATGGGTGGAACCTGAGTAGACTTATGCAGTGATGGCAGAATTCTAGTCAAAAGATGAACTCTCAGAGTTAATTTTATGGGTTTGGTTTTTACTCAAAAGCCCAATTTTTCAGATAAACTGGGCTTTTTAAAGCTTTTAAAAAGCGCTTGATATTTACCAGAAAAGATACAAAAATAAAAAATTTTACTACTGATTAAAATCACACATCTATCGTAAGACAGATTATATACATATAGAAAAGTAAATCTTAAGAAGCTTGAATTCCCTGCCTCGCTTGATTTTGAGCTTGCGATCGCTTGATAAGAGCGATTTCTCAAAAGCCTTTGATCTACAAAGGTTTTAGGCAACTTTATAAATCAGCTCATAGAGATCAACTGAAATATTTTCATATCAAGCTAAAAAAGTTTGGAAAACTTGCATAATCACCTACTGGCGCTACCCATAAGTGAATAGCGCCCCTAGTATTCAGGAGATAATAGCCCATCTTTGAAAGGTAATTATTGTAAAGACTGATGTGTTTTTAAGGAGTAAGGACTCAAACGAACGCACACTCTTACAAGGACAGCCTCTATGAAAGACAATAGTCTGACATCTTGCATCATTCTCAATAAAACCTACAAAACCACGTTTCTGAACGAAAAATCAAAGTTTTTAGGTTTAACCAAGAGCAAGAAACCCGGTTTTTAGTACTGGTGCAAGATATTAAGTAGTCGAAAAAGAGGGAATTTTATGAAAAAACGTGAAGATATTGTTCAAAAATTTTCGACGTTTCTTAGCTTGGGAGACAACAAGAGTAGTCGCAGGCAAAACCTAATTTGGCAAGCTGACTCTAGATTAGAACGTCATATGAAACAACTAGCCCAGTTAGAACCAGAGGCGAAAGAGGAATTTTGGTCAAGACACTTCTTGAAAATTGTGAGAGACGCATCTCAAGCTGAGAAGATTGGGGGTCTAGCAAATGGAGAGAACAGGGGGATACAGAGATACGGGGAC
Organism: Scytonema sp. RU_4_4; assembly: GCA_012031965.1. Lineage (GTDB taxonomy): Bacteria > Cyanobacteriota > Cyanobacteriia > Cyanobacteriales > Nostocaceae > Brasilonema. The sequence continues at coordinate 5,334 of JAAUSC010000283.1, read as the reverse complement.
ACTCTTAATTTCTCCGCCTCTGCTAACGTTAATCCGATGCCACTTGCTACCTTGAGGGAAGCTGCCCAGAAGACATCTACAATGGAGGAGACCCCAATACCAGTCACCTACACAGAGAAACCCTCCTGCAGCGTCAGCTCAGCAATGCAGTGGCTCCTCAATTCTCAAGAGGCAAACACGCGGCTGGTTCCTGTGGGCGTTACTGCTTCTTCTTCAATGGCTAGGAACCATCTGTCAGCTTACTTACAAGAAGCTTGCTTTTGGGCTGCTCAAAAGACATATCAAAGGTTTAAACTTCTTCAGTACAAATATTCAATTGAAGAATACTTTCAGATAGCTAATTCAGGTGTCAATCCGCCCGAAAAAATTTTTAAAAGTTTTGATTTTGAATATTCTCATACGAATATAGAAGGGTATGCAAAAACGGCAATATTTCGATTTATCAATAATACAATTTATCGACATGATTTAGAAGCGAAAAGGGTAAAATTCTCTGATTATGGTCTTTTAAAAGATTTGTCTCATAAAGAACTGAGAGAAGCTTTAATATCAAAAGGCATAACCCAAGCAAAAAGTGATACATACTACTTAGTTTGGCAATGCTTTGATGAAATTTATCAACCTAACCAAAGCCAAGGTAGTCGTAGTTTAGAGCCACCCAGTCAAAAACATCTCAAACAAATAGCTGACTACTACAACCAGCGATTGAATAAAATAGAGATTTCGGCGGTACCAGCTTCAGAAGAAAAAATTAAAGAAATGTTGGAAACCTGCATTCAAGCTGCACGTGATTACCGCACTAAACGTTTTATTCCTCTAGATAATTCTGACTATATGTCTGATTCTACGCCTACTCTTTGGGATACGGCCATACAGGAAGAAGAAAGAGAGCAAGTACAGTCGCTTATAGCAAGATTGTTTGAAGAAATACCGGAGACTGGTCAAATATTACTGAAACTCTCGCAGGGGTTAAACTTAACTCAAATTGAAATAGCAAACGTCCTCAAGAATAAGTTTCCCGAATTACAAAAACAATATCAGGTGGCTCGTCAGTTGGGAAAATATAACAATACTTTTTTAAAGAACTTTATCAATGAGTGGAATAAAATTGATCCTGAAATTCGTCTTAGTGATGAAAGGGATATCGAAAGAATTAAAAATTCTTTGAGTGAATGCTTACAGTCTCACTGTCAAAAAATGTTTTATACGACTTTAGATAGAACCGTAAAGCAATATGCTCATGAGAAAAAAAATTTAGTTTCTCGCGATGGAGCAAAACTGAATGAAGAAACAATCCCTCAAATGCTGCAACTTGCTGTAGGTGAGATATATAGCAGACCAGCAGAGGTAAAGCAATACTTGGCAACTGTTTTTCGTCAAGAACTTAAAAACAGTATGAGTATCGCAACTGATTCTCTACAATTAGTCAGCCATAAAATAGTTGTTTTTGTGGATGAATGGTTACAAAAGTCTTCCATTAACATTAACGAGTATGGTAAAGAATATGGTACTTGATTTGAATGATTTAATGGTGGTTTATCCCGATCAAATATGGATCGAATTCTCACCAAAAGAACAAGAAAAAGCATGGCTTGTTTCTGCTCAAAAGTCTTATTCTAATGAGGCTGCTCGGTGGACTGCGTTCCTAAATAGCCTATGTTTAAACATTTTTGTCACTTGGCTTCAAGATGATCCCGAACCTTACCAAAAGCTTAGAATTTGGCCAGAAACCGCTGATTTGCCAAGTTTTTGGGAAGTCGTGAATGGCACTGCACTGACTCTAGACGCGACTCGACTGGTACTCATTCCCTCCAGTAAAAGCAATCTGCCAGAATTTAGGATTCCGCAAGAATGGGTCGATATTCCCAACTGGGCAGCCAACTATTATCTACCTGTGCAGTTAAATTTAGCAGAAAACTGGCTACGGGTATGGGGGTATGCTACCTATCAGCAAATTCAAGAAGAAGCTAGATACGACCCAAGGGAGCGAACTTATTCCTTAGATAGAGAGGATTTGATTGAAGATTTAAACGTGCTGTGGGTGGCGCGATCGCTTTATCCTTCCAAAAAACCAGAGGTTAAACCCTTGCCAAGTTTGTCTCGTCAACAAATAGAAAAATTACTTGAACAACTTGGTCAATGCACTCCTTATTCGCCTCGCCTTGATGTTCCTTTCCAAATGTGGGCAGCACTACTGGGATCAGATGAAAGTCGGCAGCAATTATATCAGCGACGGCTTTTCTGTTCACAGATAAATGCAGTACAACGTAACCATCAAAATACAAACAACTTGAGCCTATGGTTTCAAAATATATTTGAGAAGGGTTGGGAATCTTTGGATGCATTATTAAATCCAAAGCAAATGACGTTAGCCGTTCATTTTAGAAGTGATTCCCAGTTGCACAAGTTTAGTGTCAAGGCAGCTAAATTAATTGATTTAGGGATGCAACTGGGAAGTGAAGGTGTTGTACTGCTAGTTGGTTTAACACCAGAGGACGATGAAAAAGTCAGTATCCGTGTGCAAGTCTATCCAGCAAATGAAGAAACTTACTTACCACCTAATCTCAAATTAGTCTTGCTTTCTGAGTCAGGGAAAACTCTTCAGGAGGTGCAATCAAGATGTCAAGATAATTATATTCAACTGAAACGATTTAAATCTCGCTCTGGAACAAGCTTTAGTATCCAAATGACTCTCGATGATGTCAGCATAAGAGAAGATTTTGTGCTGGAACCGCTTGTCGGCTAATCGCCATGAGTAAGTTAGTTGTATTAAACCTGGGAAAAGGTGACTTGAAAAAGGGCTTCCCTACTGTTACAGTTCAGTTGTGGGAAGACGGCAACCGCGTACCGATGCAATTTACAGGTGCTTTACCTGCCGCACAAGAACTTCTGGAATTCTACAGACGTTGGCAGTTGCTCTATAATTTGCTTTATGAGGCGCTCTATCATGCCTAGGTTGGCACAGGCGCATGGAAATTGATGAACAAATCGAAATTGATGAAGAAGATGTCACCAACGTTTCTACAGTTGAATTTTCTAACTTATGTGATGGGTTACAAAAAAGAATTAATATTTGGCTGAAATCCAAGCTATTTCGCAATATTGAACAGAAACTACGCACAAAATTAGCCGCTGATGATGAAATTCGGGTAATTATTGAAACAGAATCCGACTCAGTTCGGCGATTACCCTGGCATCTGTGGGATTTTTTTGAAGATTATCAAAATGCGGTAGTATGCTTAAGTGCGCCAGAATTTGAGCGTGTTAAAGCATTATCTAAAAATCCTGCGGCGAAAGTCAGGATTTTAGCGATTTTAGGAAATAGTGAAGGAATTGATGTCCAAAAAGACCGAGAAATGCTTGAGCAACTTCCCGGAGCACAAACAGTTTTTCTAGTTGAGCCGCAGCGTCAGGAGTTAGACCGATGGCTTTGGGATAAACAAGGCTGGGACATTCTTTTCTTTGCAGGACATAGTTCGAGCCAATCTGATGGTGAAACAGGTCTAATTTATATTAATAAAAGTGACAGTTTAACGATTTCTCAATTAAAGAATGCTTTAAAAGCAGCAATAGTCAGGGGCTTAAAGTTGGCAATTTTTAACTCATGCGACGGGTTAGGAATCGCGCAGCAGCTAGCTTCATTGCATATCCCGCAAATGATTGTCATGCGAGAGCCGGTGGCAGATATAGTTGCCCAAGAATTTTTGAAACATTTTCTTGAGGCGTTTGCTGGTGGCGAACCTTTTTATCTGGCGGTACGAGAAGCACAGGGTAGGTTACAAGGTCTGGAAAACGACTTTCCGTGTGCGAGCTGGTTACCAGTGATTTGCCAAAATCCAGCTGAAGCACCCTTGGTTTGGTCCAAGCTTTCTGATAGTGGCGATCGCCCAATCTTACCAAAGCGACAGATTTTTTCATTAATCCTTAAAGTCAGTCTATTAATAACGTTTCTAATAATAGGGGTGCGCGAGCTAGGAATATTGCAGTCATCGGAATTGTTGGCTTTCGATGTCTTGATGCGGCTGCGACCATATGAAGAACCCGATAAACGTATCCTAGTCGTCACCATCACTGAAGCCGATGTTCAATCTCAACCTGCTAACGAAAGACGTGCTGCGTCGCTATCAGACCGTTCACTCGCTCAAGTGGTAGCAAAACTAGAGCAGTTTAAACCACGTGTCATTGGCTTGGATATCTATCGCGAGAACCCTGTGGAAGCTGAATATGCTTCTTTAGCCAAGACAATGCAAACAAGCGATAACTTTATTGGCATATGCAAAGTTGGTGAAGAAAATAAAAACCCAGGTGTTGCACCACCTCCTGAAGTCCCAAAACAACGCTTGGGCTTTAGTGATGTTGTACCCGATCCAGACGGTGTTCTCCGCCGTCAACTATTAGCTATGGCTCCTCTGGGGCTTTGCAGTACTGACAAATCTTTGAGCTTTCAATTAGCAACTCGTTACTTAGCGGCTGTTGGTATCCAGCCCAAACTGACTCCAGAAAAAAACTGGCAGTTTGGCAATGTCATCTTTAAAAACCTGAAAGAAAACACTGGCGGCTATCGCGGAATAGATCGGCTCGGTCACCAAGTGCTGCTCAACTGGCGTGCAACACCTTCAGTCGCCACACAAGTGACTCTAAGAGACATCCTTAACAATAAACTGACTCCCGATTTAGTGCAAAATCGCGTTGTTCTCATTGGCACAAGTGCCGAAAGTTTTCACGATGACTGGTCTACACCCTACAGTGCTGGTCAGTGGCCTTATCAAACAATGCCAGGGGTGGTAGCTCAAGCACACATGGTCAGCCAAATCCTTAGTGCTGTATTGGATAATCGCCCCTTGTTGTGGGTTTTACCTAAGTGGGGTGAAATCCTCTGGATTTGGTGCTGGTCTGTGATTGGGGGTGTGATTGGTTGGCGGTTCGCTCTGCCATTACGTCTAGGGATAGCTGGAATTATGAGTGTTGGCTTCCTAAATGGAGTTTGCCTTGCTTTATTGATACAAGGGGGTTGGATGCCATTAGTTCCGTCAGGGTTGGCATTGCTAGCTACAGGTGGGAGTATGGTAACTTATACCGAGTTTTACAAAAATAAATCGTGACGATTTCGCAAGATTCCCGACTTCTTGAAGAAGTCGGGAATCTGACCAAGATGAGAGCGATGCTAAAATTATTCGCTTTTCCTTGATAGTCAATTAACTCTCAATGATTCAGCAAAGTGAACTTTTAACCAGTCTGCTTTACGCCAAAAACCAAGGGTTTCATACAGGTGTAATACGGACAAGTAAGCAAAGTAAGGCACGCGGGCAATAGTTTCTAAAAACCAAAAGCGTT
>JAAUSC010000005.1 GCA_012031965.1 Scytonema sp. RU_4_4 | reverse complement strand
AACCTGTACAGCGACTCGCTTCCATGTCGGGAGGAGAAAATCTCTGACTGCATTGAGCTTTATTTTTGCTTTGCAACGCTACCGTCCGTCGCCATTTTATGCATTTGACGAGGTGGATATGTTTTTAGATGGGGCAAACGTAGAACGATTAGCTAAAATGATTAAACAACAGGCGCAACAAGCACAATTTATTGTTGTCAGTTTGCGTCGCCCGATGATAGAATCAGCCGAACGCACAATTGGCGTGACTCAAGCAAGAGGAGCTTACACCCAAGTTTTGGGTATTAAGCTACAATCTGACCAAACAACTGCTTGAGTTTTTGTTAATAATAGTGTATAGATAAACCGGATTCAAGATCAGGACTCGGTATATAATGACCTCTGAACAAAGTATTAGACGTTCCGATATTTTAAACACCCAGGTAATCACTCGCGACAATGGCAAGCGATTAGGAATCGTGAGTCAGGTTTGGGTTGATGTAGATCAGCGAGAGGTTGTAGCGCTTGGTATGCGAGACAGCCTGATCTCTATTTCTGGCGTACCACGCTACATGTACCTCAACAGCATCAACCAAATCGGTGATGTCATCCTGGTGGATAACGAGGATGTCATTGACGATGTTGAGGTTGATATCTACAGCGACCTGATAAACTGGGAAGTCATTACAGAAACTGGTGAAGTCTTAGGCAAGGTGCGAGGCTTCAAATTTGATGGCGAAACAGGAAAGCTTTACTCAATTGTCATCGCCTCTTTCGGACTACCGCAAATTCCCGACCAATTCTTGAGTACCTACGAGTTTTCAGTAGACGAAATCGTCAGCACAGGTCCCAAGAGATTGATTGTCTTTGAGGGAGCTGAAGAACGGATTACCCAATTAACTGTTGGTTTACTAGAGCGCTTGGGTATTGGTAGAGCGCCGTGGGAACGCGATGCTGATGAAGAATACTCCACCTACACTCCTCGTACAGTCACACCAGACAAACAACTGCCAAGCGGAGTACCCTTAGAACAACCTAAGCCAAAAATCATTCGTACACCCGAACCTGTAGCGCAAGAATGGGATGAGGACTACTACGAAGAACGTCAACAGCGTCAGGTTATGAAGGCGCGACAGTATGAGCCTGTACAGTACGAAGAAGACGAGGAAGAAGACAACTGGAGTGAAGCAACAGGTAAAGACAAGTATCAAGCACAACCAAAGTATGACTCTGGTTCCTACAACAAAAAATCGTACGCTGACCAATATGACGATTATGATGATGATTTAGCTCGCGATGCTTGGGATGATGATGAGCCACCACAGCCAGTGAATATTCCCAAGAAAGTCAAAGAGAGACAACCAGAGTACGAAGAAGAGGGCGGTTATTAATTTGACTTCACTCCCCCTCACTTGCGGGAAGAAGTTAAAAGAAATTTTCGTTCCCAGGCTAGCACTTGGGAATTTCTTTTATGGCGGTTTGCACTCAAATGCAAACCGCTATAATCGCACAGATACAGAGAACGCAGAGAGTTTTTATGAATCAAGGTTGGAATTATGAGGCTAAGGTTGCTGAGATAGAGAGAATGATTGCTCGCATTGAGGCGGGTGATTTGGAATTAGAAGAGGTGTTTGACCAATTTGCAGCGGCTGTTGAGTCTTTACGTCAATGTGAGAGCTTTTTACAAGAGCGACAACACAAGGTGGATCTGTTGATTGAAACTTTAAAAGAAGAATAGTTATCCAATCCCGGTTTTTGCATAACTGGTTAACTTGCTCACATCAAATCTGAAAACAGGTAACCATTCCCACGGCTAAAAGCCGATGGGCTTTGTCCCCCTCCCAACACTACTCGTAATAAAGGTACGTACTCATGTTGTTTGCGGAACTTCAGGCGCGGTTACGGTTATCCAGAAGGTGTACTCACCTCCACGCCCCAAGACTCATTTTTCGTTGGCGCTCGTTGCCTAACTCGGCTACTGGCGAAGCCGTGGATAAGAGTCCAATATCCTGCTATTGCTTATTTCACCGTGCATTCTTAGACGTTTCACGGAACAAGACAGGTTCCTGCTTTTCCTCCCACGGCTAAAAGCCGATGGGTTTCCAAGCTAGGTATTTTATGAGATTGGTGCCAAATCAGCATAAACTTTTTGATGGTAAAGCTAACAAGAGAGGTTGCTGTGGCTAAGTTCCTGTTCGTAACTGATTTAGACAATACCCTTGTAGGTGACGACAAAGCGCTGTTTGAACTAAATCATCGCTTGGAGCAGACACGCCAAGAACACGGTACCAAGATTGTTTATGCGACAGGGCGATCGCCCATTCTTTACCAAGAACTTAAAGACGAGAAAAATCTTATAGAACCCGATTCCCTCATTCTAGCTGTGGGAACAGAAATTTATCTTGACGGTACTGGCGCTCCTGATTCAGAATGGTCAAAAAAACTTTCATCTGGTTGGAACCGCGACGTTGTGGTATCAACGACGACTCAATTTTCTGAGTTAATTCCGCAACATGACTCAGAACAGCGTTCTTTCAAAGTGAGTTTTTTCCTTCAAGAGGAGTCAGCAGCAAGGGTCCTACCACAACTGGAGTCAGAGTTGCAAAAATCTGGTTTAGATGTAAAGTTAATCTACAGTAGCGGTATAGACCTTGACATTGTACCTCTTGGGAGCGATAAAGGACAGGCAGTACAGTTTCTGGGCCAAAAATGGAAATTTGTAGCAGAACAAACGGTTGTTTGTGGCGATTCTGGTAATGATATTGCTTTATTCGCTGTTGAAGCAGGAAGAGGAATTATTGTCGGGAATGCTCGTCCGGAGCTACTTCAATGGCATAATGAACATCCTGCTAACTCCCGTTACCTGGCAACAAATTTTTGTGCTGGTGGAATACTGGAAGGTTTACAATATTTCGGGTTCTTAGAATGATTAGCTATCTTAAAGGCATTGTTGCTGGTATCCAAAACAATAATGGTCATCGCTATACTCTGACCTTGGAAGTGAATGGTATAGGGTATGATTTGCAAATCCCTGCACGACTGGCACAGCAGTTGCCAAATACTGGAGGCGAAGTGCAAATTTTTACCCATTACCAAGTTCGAGAAGAAGTCCCAATGCTTTATGGCTTTGGTTCACCAGGGGAACGAGATGTGTTTCGCCATTTGTTAGGTGTCAGTGGTGTTGGTGCAGCTTTGGCGATCGCCCTATTGGACACTTTGGAACTACCAGAACTCGTGCAGACAATTATCACAGGTAACATTCAATTACTCATTCAAGCACCTGGTGTTGGCAAAAAAATCGCAGAACGCATTTGTTTGGAACTAAAAACCAAGTTAGTAGAGTGGCGTAAGACAGCAGGCTTCTTCGTCGCGACAGGCGGTCCAGCACCAGGTATTCTTGAAGAAGTACAAATGACTCTCCTAGCATTGGGTTACACTGCCAATGAGGTGAGTCATGCCTTACATGTGGTGAGTGAAGACATTGGACTCCCTAAAGACGCCTATGTGGAGGAATGGATTAAACAGGCGATCGCTCATCTAAGTACTGAATATAGTCAGTAGTAGCCATAGGTAGGGCACTGCACTATATTGCTTCACCCAAGAACGCAACTGGAATACAAAAAGGTCGGCTTTGGTTGGTAAATAAAACGCCTTGGTAAAGTTGGCACCGCCGCCGAGTTGTTCGAGATACCGTTCTTGGTAATGTAGGAAAATCTGGTCATCTTCAAATACGCTATTTTGCCCAAGGTGTCAATCCTTAATGCAACCTGTCCTAACCGCGTTTCAGGTCCAATCCTCCAGCACCAAATTGGGAATTTGAGAAAAATCCTTTTGGTTACGAGTAACCATCACCGCATTTGTTGAAAGAGCGATGTCTATCGACAAGCCGCTTTGCGTCTACGCAGCTATTCGCAAATCTTTTATAGAAGAATTGAAAAAAGAGGGTTTGTTATGACAGGACATAAACCATTTTCAGGATTTACCAAAGATTTTTCGTCGGAACGAAAAGCAAGAATAACCTCCTTAACCAATCAGCTACGTGAAGAAATGACCCTTCCAGGAGCTGCGTCAAGTCCTGAACTCTTAAGATGCAAATTTTTAAATCCTTATGCAACAAGACTTTCAGTATGCGCACAGAACCCTACGCTTGGATAGAAGAATCTCTGGCTACAATTCACCGTGCTGATTGGTATCGTTCAGTACAAAAAATTCACGGACTTCCAGGAGCAACAGTCCTTTTGGAAGGACGGGAGGTGATCAATTTTGCCAGTAATGATTATTTGGGATTGGCAGGGGATCAGCGGCTGATTGCAGCAGCAACAATGGCTATCCAAGAATTAGGTACAGGTAGCACTGGTTCTAGATTACTCAGCGGACATAGAGAATTACACAGAGAATTAGAAAGGGCGATCGCATCACTCAAACAAACAGAAGATGCTATAGTTTTTAGTTCCGGCTATCTAGCGAATCTTGGTACAATCACAGCCCTTGTAGGCAAGCGTGATTTGATTTTATCTGACCAGTACAATCACTCTAGTCTGAAAAATGGGGCAATCCTCAGTGGTGCAACGATTATTGAATATCCTCATTGTGATGTTGAAGCATTAAGAACCAAGCTGAGTCAACAAAGGCAAAATTATCGACGTTGTCTCATCATCACTGATAGTGTCTTCAGCATGGATGGAGATTTATGTCCTTTGCCAGCACTGTTGGAGATAGCAGACGAATTTAGCTGTATGCTGCTCATTGATGAAGCCCACGCCACTGGAGTACTAGGAAACACTGGCGCTGGATGCATAGAACATTTCGGATGTACAGGAAGGCAGTTGATTCAAATTGGCACTTTGAGTAAAGCTTTGGGTAGTCTCGGTGGGTATGTGGCTGGAAGTACAGCCATGATAGATTTTTTACGGAATCGCGCACCCACTTGGATTTACACGACTGCACTTTCTCCAGCTGATGTGGCAGCGGCACTCACAGCCATAAAAATCATACAGCAAGAACCACAACGCCGCATCCAATTATGGCAGAATGTCGCCCAACTCAAACAGGTTATGCAACAGCAACTACCCAAGCTGAAATTGCTATCTTCCTCTTCACCCATTCTCTGCTTTCAATTACCAAGTGCAGCAGATGCGCTCAAAGTTGGACAACAGCTAAAATCTGCTGACATTTTTGCTCCTGCTATTCGTCCCCCTACTGTTCCTACGAGTCGGATACGAATTTCTCTGATGGCAACTCATGAATCGACTCATATTGATAAATTAGTCAAAGCTTTGAGCAGTATTTAAAATCAGTATAATTAACCTTTTATTGCCTGAATTATAAATAGCAAAACTGCAATTTATCCAACAAGTAAAGATATTTTTAGCCAGTGTTTCATCAGATTGATACTGAATATTTTTCCATAACAACAGGACTTACGCAAAGAAACCCGGTTTCTACCAAAAATCGTCTGTTTCGCAACCAAACACGAACGAAGAAACCGGGTTTCTAGAAGGTGGTGCGTAAGTCCTAAACAATAAGTTCGTAAGTCAAATGAAGTAGAAAACCTCATACCAAGCGTGAAAAATGATTGCGACAGATGGCTCGCCAAAAAACTTAGGGAGCATCCCAAATGTGTAAGTTATATCAAACCCAGGTGATGAATTGTCATTGCGTTAGCGTAGCGTGCCCGGAGGGCATACGCAACATAGTGGAGCGTTCGCGTAGCGTGTCCCTTTGGGACTCAGCAATCCCACATCTTGCGATTGCTACCCTACGGGAAACCGCTACGCGTCTACACTACGCTGTCGCTTCGTTCGCTGCGGACAGACATGTTCTTGCAAAATTGGGATGCTCCCAAAAGCTTAGTCAATAACTCTTTCACAATCCAAAATCCAAAATCTAAAATCCAAAATGGTATTACGCCTGTCTACTTAGCAGTCTTATTTTAATTGTGAAATCAAGGCATTGAATCAGGGTAAAGAAGAAGAAAGGCAGGAAATTGTCTCTCACTCCCTGACTTCCTCCCTTTCTCATCTCCCAGTTATGCTAAGTCAATTTAACTAATAGTCATGATTCTATGACAATATAGAGATACACATGAATATTGTGATTCAGATCACTGCACGATAGTTCATATAATTGATAAAAGTATTCTTGTTAAGAATTAATTAGTGTCAAAATTTACATTTGTATAAACAAATATGTCACGATTTTATACCTATTTTATACATTTAAATATCTCTATTAGAATAGCAAGAATGTTAGTAATATACTTTTGAAAAATTTTATAAAAGCAAACAAGAGTCACTTTATCAAAAAGTGTAATGAATCAAACCTAGACTCTTGAAACTGCATAAATAATATCTTTTTTATAAAGTCAATATTCAAGCCATAGAGTTCTTAGACAGAAATCATATACGGATATTCTATGGAGATTTATAATAAGGTATGAGTGATATACACAATGCAAAGTCGCCAATATAAGGCACTCATGAACTTTATAAAAAATTAAAATTTGCTTCATCAAGTAGGATTTGGGTTAACAAGAAGTTCACTCAAGTACTAACAGTAAAAACACTTAGTCGTTATCAGGAACTTCGAGAATTTTCTCTATGAGAATAATAGAACAAAGCCTTGTTAGCACTAGCTCAAAGCTAAACAAGGGGACTTTTGTGCAGGATAATCATTGATTTTTAAACTTACCAAAAATATTAATAAAGTTCAATTCTCCTTATCAGTTGAGCTTATTTTACACATTCTTTTTAAAGATTTATAGGGACTTTATCTAAATCTGGAAACAATATCTGAATAATTGTATCTAGATACTAAAGAAATAAAACTCCCTTTGACAAAAGGTATTCTCAAATAACTTATAGGTAAAGAATATGAATATATTTGCTCGTTTATTTAGTACATTCACTATTGCTATATCTGCAGTTGCTGTTATGCCTTACTTCGCAATAGCGCAAGAGATACCAACTGCTCCCCAACAACAAACGACGCAGAGAATTTGCTCTTCTGATACAGTTGAGGATTTATTGCCTCCGCCGGTCAGTGAGCAAAGTCGTTCTCCACTTTCTTACTTAGCGCAGCAAGGTTTTACACAGAATCCAGATGGTTCCTGGACCTGCTATGCGAATGATTCCAGGAAGCAAGGACGTTATTACACCCTCTTTAAAGTTCAACAAATCAATGGAAAGCTTGTGGCTAGTTCTTTCCTAGACGGCGGTATTCTCGTTGAAGGGCAAGACAACCGAAGCTTAGACCTGTTCACGATGCTCATAGAGAAGCATACAAAGACAAATCAAGGGAACCGTGAAAGTATACGCAGATATCTGGAAGCCTTCTTTTCGCTGGTGAAGCAAGGTAAGGTACAACTCTCTAATCGTGGTTATCTCTTTGATCAACCAAGCGGTGGAGTCGTCATATACCATCCTGCCACAGGCGGAAAACTTAAGGGGACAGCAATCACGATTAACATTAATTCGCCTCAGAATTTATCGTCCTCTCCTGTCTGATAATGCGCATTCAAAATTACTTGTTGGAGGTCAATCCCTTGAAGTCAAAAGTTAAAACAATCGCGATCACTTTATCATCCTTTGCAACAGTACTCAATACATCTCAATCTGCTTCTGCTCAGTTGAACATTGGAGAGCACAATATTCAACCAGGATTGGAGAACAACTATCTCCAGTACCAGTTATCGGGTCGAGATGTGACTCAAATGCGAGGTATTGCTGGATGTAATGTGGGATTTGGTGTCGCTTGTAACAAAGCAGGCGCAGTCTTTCAGAAATTAGTTGAGTCAAATGGTGGACCGGGCTATGAGCAGTTGCTGATGCAAGCAGCTGGGGGGGAAGAAAACTACCAGAATTTTGCTTCTTTTTATGGAAACAACCCAAATCTGACTCAGATACCATACGCCTCATTCTGGCAGAACGACAACCCCAATATTGTGGACGGGTATCGCTATGTTCTTGGTACTTCCGTCAATCAGACTCCACAAGAAGGTTTGGGACAGGTGACCAAAAACTTTTACTGGGCACCTCAAGGAAGTGGGAACTCACTCGACCCACGTAATGGCTTACTAGATTTGAAATACTCTTATGGACGTTTGTTGCTTGAGGAAGTCGCGAAAATTCCCGATATTCAGCAGCAGATTCAATCTTTGGGTTTAACGCCAGAGTTAACCAAGTTCTACTCAGACAACTTTCGAGTTCGATGCGTGCATTGAACTCTGGGAATGAAGAGTCTCTCAAAAACATCATTCTCAAAGACCTCTCCATACCATATTCACCAGATGGATCAGAGTTCGGACGTCCAAATCTTGGCATTCCTCCAGCGAATTGGTTCACTGAGGAAACTCTGGCTGGAGATGTCATTTCATGGGAAACTCCAGTAGCGTTAGAGCCAGAAGCAATAAACGTCGAGCTTCCTTCCAGCCTTGCAGAAGTTGCTGTATTCCCACAAGGAGCAGGAGGGAGTTCTTTTCCGAGCTGGCTCGCTGGCGCTGGTCTGGGCTTACTCTTACTTCTTGTTGCTTTTGGTGGTGGAGATAGTTCTTCAGCTCAAGAATCAGGTATTGTCTCAAATACACCATCTGTGATTGCAACACCTCCCTCTGATAGTGGATCTGTTCCTCCTTCAGGTGGTGATTATCCCACTGACAGTCAAATTATTGAAGTACCGTCTACTCCTCCTGTGACTTCTTTACCTGGACAGGAAGTGAAGAAGGTACCGGAGCCAACAACAATAACGCCTTTTGTTTTACTCATCATTGCCCTTTACGTACTGACTCGGAAGCAGCGGCGCATGCAAACCAGAGGTTAAATTCTTCTCTTCTGCACTTAGGTTAGTTAGAGGATGTCTTCAAAGTTGAAGTAGCCGTCATGAACTGCGTACACGAGAACACATGAAAATTTATCTTTTCTTGTGTATTCTGAGTTGGTGAATTCTATTTTCAAGTCAGGGTATATTTTGTCATTCTGTTCGCGAAGCTCCTCCCTGTGGAAAATACGTAACTAAGTGAAGCACACGCACTCGTCGTGTTCGCGAACAGCATGACATTTTTGATTTCTCAGATATTTCCTCAGATGATGTAGAAAGCACTAGCATTTCTCTATTTTTTTGGAGAATGCGAGCGTCAGTTTTTGAATCTGCTTGGTAGATATGCCTGTATAGCTCATAGAGCTACAACAAATATTTACTATTGAGCTGGTTGTGTGTCTGTGTTTGACTCAGGTTGCGCTGGAGCAACTTTTGCATCGACCTTCACACTTTTGACACCTTTAATCTCTTGTGCCAAAGTGGGAATTTTATTCAGTTGTTCTTGTGTAGGAACTGTTCCTGCTACTGTTACAGCTCCCTCTTCAGCGTCAATTGTTAACTGACTAGCTGGTAAATTTGCCTCTAACTTACCACGAACTTCGCTTTCTAAATCAGCATCAGCTCTATCTGTGTCACCACCAGTCGCGTTGTTACGTTGTTCGCGTGATCTAATGTCAGACTCTATTTGGTCTTTACGAACTTGGCTAGTGGCGTCCTCTTGGGTTTTTTGAGCAGTGTCTTGTGTTGGAGGATTAACATTTTCATTTGTCCCTGAGGGAGCGTCTGCACTTGTTCTAGAAGGAGGTTCGCAACCAACCGCGCCAATAGCTATGACACTACTAATGATCAATGGAATAAACTTGTTCATTTTCTCTCTCCAACTTCAATGTTCAAAAAGTTTCAAAGGATTCATTAGCACCAAGCAGCTATTAACACACCAAGCAGTTATCTTTCTATCCAAAACATGGAGATAAGAAGATAAGAACAGACCAGTCGTATGCTGCACACTTCCATTGGTTAAGTGCTTCTCAATGGATTTGTAGATAGATTTGTAGAGAATGTAGAGAATGTAGAGAACATTTAAACAAATCCTCATCGAAATCTCCTAACTTCAGTTGCAGGAATTTACTGATAACTGAATACTGTTAATTGTGTATGAGGTTGAGGAGCGAATTTTTTGAGGTTCAGAGTTAAAAGTTAACCAGTGATCAGTTGCTTGATAACTGTGTACTGTGTACTGAAGAAGCTGTTGACTGTTTTAACTCATGACTGACTAAACAGTTGTATCCCGATGGTCAACAATAGTTACTGGAGGCTGATTGTTTACAACGCGATCGCCATAATCTGTGCGAGTGTCTGCAACACCGGGCACATCGTAGATTCCAAACTCCTGAATACCTTGGTTTGTCAAAACAGTTTCGGCACGACGAATCTCGTCCTCTGTCCCGTCTACTATCACCAGATAATCACCACGCGATACCCGTTCATTGTATACTCTGGCTCGTTCTTCAGGAATTCCCAAACCAATGAGTGCGCCCAATAATCCGCCAGCCGCTGCACCAATTCCAGCACCAGCTGCAGCTGTAGCTAGAGTTGTCGCAATTTCACCTGCGAGTAATATAGGACCGACGCCAGGAATTGCCAAGGTTCCTAAACCTACGAGTAAGCCAGTTATGCCTCCTAATGTTGCACCTGTCACTGCTCCGGTTGCAGCTCCTTCATCAGCTTTGTTACCAACATGCTGTTGCGTTTCGACACCAGCAATATCACCGCTGCGATCAGCATCTTTAGCAATGATAGAAATCTTATTCATTGGAAAGCCAGCATCTCTGAGTTCGGTGAGCGCATACTCGGCTTCACGACGGCTAGGAAACACGCCGACTGCACGTTTGTGTTTACCCAAAGCCATGTTACTCCTCCATTAAATAGCTAAAAAAAGCACAAAAACATGTAGCTAGCACAAAAACATATAGGTTTTACTTTGTTTTGTGCTTCTATTACAGTTTTGCCTTGTTGTGCTTTCACTTTCATCATCCGCAAGTTATGCTAGATATCTATCAAGAGATTGGTTATTTGCCCAAGAAGTTGGAAAGATTCTAACCTTATTTCATGATTTCATGACTTTAGCCCCCAACAGGGGAAATTTCACTTCTATGGTTCGGTTATACGACTTTCATTCACAAACAAATACTTATAACCTCATAGATAGTAGTGAATGCCTGCCTAAAACGCTGTCAGTCGCTCTTTATTCAAGGGGTGAAAGCTTGTGTACAAATGGATCTTGCCAAGTCTGAACGAAGTTTTAGCAAATAGTCAATCAACAGTGGCTGAATGCTCATCTGCCAAAGCAGAACAGCAGTGGCGCGTAAGCATAGCAGCGACAGAGCAACTGTTATTGAATACTTTAGCACCAGCTTTAAGAGAAGCCACACAGGGTGAAGCGACACAAGGATTAGTTTTAGCTGCACCAGCACCTGTTTTCAGCGAACCAAGACTGGCTGGGAGCTTGCAGACTGTCAGTTTTACGGCAAAGCCATTTAACCCCTTGGCACTCATGCCATTTCAAATGCCTCCTGGTGTGGCTGTGACAGATGCATTTGCTCCTGGTGAGTCGGTTTTACCTGTGTTGGGAACAGATCCGTTGGCAACAGAGCAGTTTTGTTTAGTTTTCACCAAGCAATTTAGATTAGTGTTGGTTTTAGCAGAAGACACTAATGGTGATAAGACTTTTTCATTTTCTTTTGAGCCAAAGGTTGTTGAGCTAGCATGGCGATCGCTGGGAGCGAGAGTTGTAGTCAGCAATCCGGATCTATTTGCCGATTTAGAAGATTTAGTACATAAGTATTGTCCAGTAGCTCCAGATTACCGCATAGTGATGGAGTTCAGTCGTTTGTTGCTGACGCAATTTCCAGAACAAGAAGAAAACACGGAAATAGCAAAACACGGGGATGTGGGGACACGGGGACGTCCAGAGTTTGTAGAAACTGTCCCAGCATCGTCGCGTCTGTCCTTATGTGCGTCATCACAAGCACATACTCGTCCTGACGTAGAATTGCTGCAAGCTTTTGCTCATGAAATTCGCACTCCTTTAACAACGATTCGCACCATCACTCGTTTACTGTTGAAACAGCGTGATTTGCCTGCAAACGTCATTAAGCGTTTGGAACTTATTGATCGCGAATGTACTGAGCAAATTGACCGTATGGAGTTGCTCTTTAGAGCAGCAGAACTAGAAACATCTGCTACCGTAAAATCCACAAATGCTCATACTCAACTCACAGCAATGTCTTTGGAGCAAGTGTTGCAGCAGAGTATTCCGCGTTGGCAACAAGCAGCAAATCGACGGAATTTGACTTTGGATGTGGTTTTACCTCAGCAGTTACCAACTGTAGTTAGTAATCCTGCCATGTTGAATCGGGTTCTCATGGGTTTGATGGAGAATTTTACCCGTAGTTTACCGGCTGGTAGTCATATTCAGGTACAGGTCATCCCGGCTGGGGATCAACTGAAATTACAATTATTGCCCCTAACCCAAGCGGCAGATAATGGAAAAGTGTCAGCTTCTCCATGCACACCGCCAATTCGTAAAGCCTTAGGTCAAATACTCATGTTCCAGCCGGAAACAGGTACGATAAGTTTAAATCTTAACGCAACTAAGCATTTATTTCAGGCGATTGGGGGTAAACTCATTGTGCGCGAACGTCCGCGTCACGGAGAAGTGCTAACGATTTTCCTTCCCTTGGAAGTCAGCAGTCATATATAGCAGTCCTAAATGATTCGTAAGAAAAATGAACCGCAGATGGACACAGATGGACACAGATGAAATACGACGCTCTCACAATTTTAGGACTTATGCACCATCTGCTAGAAACCCGGTTTCTTCGTTCGTATTTAGTTGCAAAACAGATGATTTTTGGTAGAAACCGGGTTTCTTTGCGTAAGTCCTGAATTTATTTAGGATTACTATAGCAACAGTTGCTACATGTGTAGCAATCATTTTTTAAATTGGTATTAATTATGTTTTTCACCAGAAAAATGTTATTTCAATAACATTTGATGGAAAGTTAAATGCAGTTTTTAAAAAATAACAAAAATAGCAGATGTTAAGTTTTAACAGAAACATTAAAAAAAAACAGTTAAAAATTTGATGAACACTAGTTATAAACAAACAGCATGTTTGCATCTCAAACCTTGGACTCTTCTAGAGGTACTAGTGCATTCCAATCTCTCTCAATCTCCGATAATTTTGTAGACACGGATGATTTAAATTCTGTTTTGAGCCTTGGAAGTTCTTCAGAATCGTCACTAGAGAGTTCGTTACAGCCAACAGAAGCTGTCACTGCACAAGAAAATCCCAATCGTTTGTTCAATGATACCTCAACAATTGTTGCCGATTTTAACGGTGATGGTAAAACTGACAAATTCTGGCGCAATTCTCAAACAGGTGAAACTGCTGTTTGGCTGATGGATAACACAAAGCCGACAGCGCAATTGCTGACGGAGGTAGACTCATCTTGGGATTTTGCTTATAGCGACTTCAACCGCGATGGCAAAACTGATATCTTTTGGCACAATAAGACAACGGGTGAGAATGCCATTTGGCTTATGGATGGAACAAAAGTAGCTTCTGCGGTTGCTTTGGAAAAAGTGGACTCATCCTGGACTTATAGCATTGCTGATTTTAATGGCGATGGTAGAAGCGATATTTTCTGGCGCAATTCTCAAAATGGTGAGAACGCCACTTGGTTGATGGATGGTACATCAGTAACCACTGCGGCTTTTCTGTCCAATACTGACTCATCTTGGTCTCACAGTATTGTCGATTTCGATGGTAATGGTAAGAACGATATCTTTTGGCGTAATCAGACAACGGGTGAGAATGCCATTTGGTTTATGAATGGTACTAACTCATCAGAGTATTCCCTATCGGAAGTAGAGACATCTTGGAATTATAGCCTTGGTGATTTTAACGGCGATGGTAGAACCGATCTACTCTGGCACAATACTCAAACGGATGAAAATACTGTTTGGCTGATGAATGGTATTTTCGTCACTTCAGGTTCTTTGGAAAAACAGAACTCTTCTTGGGAATCTAGCACTGGTGATTTCAACGGTGACGGCAAAACCGATATCTTCTGGCACAATACTCAAACTGGTGAAAACACTGCCTGGTTGATGGATGGCACATCAGTTGATACTTCGGCTTTCTTGCCTGCAACTGATGTATCCTGGCAACCGAGTGTTGGCGATTACAATGGTGATGGTAAGAGTGATATCTTCTGGCGCAGATACGATACTGGAGAAAATCTTATTTGGCAGATGAATGGTACCACAGCATCTGCAGCTTCTACAGAGACTGTTCCGGTAGAGTGGTCTGTTTTCTAGAGCTTTTTGGTGATGCAGATTAGAAACAACAAAAAACGCAGATGATGAAGTTATCATCTGCGTGCGTGTTTCTTTTTTATCTTTTTAATTTCATCCTTTCTTCTAAGGCTTCCCGCGCGTACTCTCGGTCGTCAAAATGGATTTTTTCTGTTCCCAGAATTTGGTAGTCTTCGTGACCTTTACCTGCAAGCAAAACGCCGTCTCCAGGTTGCGCTTGCAAGATAGCAGTACGAATGGCGGTTGCGCGATCGCCAATCACGATCGGCTTCACTGTTTCTGGAATTCCCTCTAAAATATCCTGTAAAATCTTTTGTGGGTCTTCAGTCCGGGGATTGTCAGATGTCACCACAGCAATATCTGCTAATTCAGCAGCAATTCTACCCATTTTCGGACGTTTGGTGCGATCGCGATCGCCACCACACCCAAACACGCAAATCATTTTCCCTGGAATGAACGGACGTGAAGCTTTGAGCAAATTTTCCAAACTATCTGGTGTGTGGGCATAATCCACAATCACGCTGATGTCTTGCTCAGGAGTGGTTTGCACTCTTTCCATCCGTCCGGGAACTCCAGGAAACTCAGGTATGACAGAAGCGACTAACTGCAAATCTAACCCCAACTGTAAAACTGCTCCTACTGCTGCTAGTAAATTTTCTAGGTTATATTGACCAACGAGTGGTGAACGAAAAGCAACCTCACCCTTTGGCGTATGCAATGTACCACTGACACCATTCGGTTCGTACCTCAGATCACTCATCCACAAATGGGCTGTAGAATCGTTGACACTATAACTCCACACTTTCTCTGAATTTAAGGATGCAATTAACTGCTTACCGTAGGAGTCATCAGCGTTAATGATTGCTTGTCCCTTGAAATATTGAGGACTAAACAACAGTGCTTTTGCCGCAAAGTAATCTTCCATATCACGATGGTAATCTAGATGGTCTTGGGTAAGATTACTAAACACGCTTACCTCAAACTGACAACCCATAATTCGACCCTGCGCCAAAGCGTGGGAACTCACTTCCATCACCCCGTACTCATTACCAGCATCCATAGCAGTCGCCAGCTGCTGTTGCAGTTCCACTGCAAACGGTGTTGTATGGACAGCAGTTTGGACAAAACCATTCCAACGAGTATAGAGAGTGCCCATTAATGCTGTCGGTAGATTTGCTTGATTGAGAAAGTACTCAATCAGGTGGGTGGTTGTGGTTTTACCATTTGTGCCCGTCACACCTACGAGTTTGAGTTTTTGCCCAGGATAGCCGTAGAAAGTAGCTGCTAATTGGGCACAAGCTTTTGTCATGTCATTATTGCTGATGACACAAGCTTCTGGTGTTGGTGGATGTTTCTGTACTGCTTGAGGAGAAATAATAGCAGCTACAGCGCCAGAGGCGATCGCACTTTGCCAAAAATCCCCACCATCAACTCGTGTTCCAGGCATCCCAATAAACAAATCTCCCGCAACGCAAGCATGAGAATTTGTCTTTAAATTTTTGATTTCGGCGTCCATTGCTGGATGTTGTGGTAATTGTACAACACCATCTACAGTCGCTAATAACTCCCGCAGTTTCATTCCATGAACCTCGTCACACATTGTGATTGCGCCTATTTTGCACTATGTTTTCTGTTTCTACAAATACTTTCTTCAGATGACAGGAAACTTCTTGTTGGGAAGAACGCAACAATGCACCAACGCAGAACTCAGAATATTTCTAAAGGATGTTGACACAGAGATTGAGCTCCATAAATCCGGAAGCGTCATTTACCTCACCTTGTTAATGTCTTAATGAAATTTTCATAAATAAAAAAGAAAAGTTTGATAGACTTTGGTGTCACCATGTCGAAAAGAGAGTTTGTCAGTGAGTTACTACAACTTCAATGACCACTTCTGGCCCCCACAGACAGTTTGTAGTCAATCAGAACGACCAAAATCAAATAAAAAAAGTGCTCGCAGGAAAACACTGACAGGTATTTTGACCTTAGTATGTTTTGCTGTTTGGACGCCACTGCTTCTCGAACTTCTAGTTCCTAGCATCAATAAAAATCAGGAAACCACAGCTTTAGGGACTAGCAACTTTGATGGAGAGCACCTCGTCTCTAAACGAGAGCATTTTCTTTTCTATTTATCTATACAGCAACGATAACTCAATCAATAGCTTCCTCCTTAAGCGAAGAAAGGGTGTTTCTATTTCTTACACTCATTTACTAATAGTAATAGTGGAGACAATAAATCCAGTAATAACCTCAATAACTCTATTGTGGACATACTGTCGGCTAGAGTAAATAAGTGCGATGTGCAGAATCTAGCGCCCCTTTGAAGCGATTATCCAGAGCATACTACCCATTAGAGATAACAGCACTTTTAGAGACCCAGAAATATATAGAAATCTTGATATCAAAAGAAACACTCACACATAGAAGTATCCTTTGGTTAATATGTATTAAGCTGTACCACCATAGAGCATACCTAGAGTAGCTAGCAATAAACAGGAACTATTCGTTTTTGTTTAAGTCCTGCCTTAAGATATGCCTGACAAATCGATGGAACCCCATGCCCAATTTAAGAAATTTAACAAATTCTCTAACACTGGGCTGGAAATCCCCAAGGAGGAACTCAACGTGTTAAGGAGGAACTCAACGTGTTCAAGCAAATTCTGATAGGTAGTTATGTTTTCGTTTTTCTGCTTGTCAGCAGCCTGTCGGCTCATGCACAACAAGCACCAAAACCGACATCTCCATCTTCTCAACCTCAAGTTCCGATAACACCCCAGACTTCTGGGACCAAAGTTAGTCAAGAGGAACTTCAAAAATTTGCAAGCTCCCTAAAACAATTGCTAGTGATTGAGCAGGGAGCAAATCAGCAAATAACAGAAATTGTTAGTAAGTCTGGTCTGAGTGAACAACGATTTTTGGAAATCAATAAAGCACAGCAAAATCCTTCCCAGCCGCCAGCACAAGCAATTACCCCACAGGAAAAGCAGCAATTTGATAAGGCTTTCACAAGTCTGAGGTCGGTTCAGCAAGAAGCCAACACAAAGATGCAGCAAGTCCTGCAAAAGGAAGGGCTACAGGCAGAACGTTTCAAGCAAATTAATGCAGCAGTCAGACAAGATCCGACACTTCAGCAAAAAGTACGGGAAATGATTAAAAGCTAGTCGTTAAACCGAAGAGCTTAAGAATTAAGTAGGGTGGGCATGGGTAATGCTCACCCTACCACTACAGAAAATGTGTCTTTCAGTCAATTGAAAAGCGCTATAAGTAATATCATTTTATCAGTACTGGTCATCACTTCTAAGTCAATTATGGATAACGAGGTTGTTCTTTTTCTTCTGGGCGCTAGTGCTCTCATCCTCTACCTTATCTTCTCTGCATTAACTGAAATGGGCACAAAGTCACCTTGGAAAAAATAGAGGAGCATTATACCACTGTGGATAGAATTCTAAATGTTAAGGGAAATGTTAAGGGAGTATGCTTTCTATGTCATCCATCATCAGGCTTGCTACTGAACAAGATACCGAGCAAGTTCTGGAAATTTATGCTCCCTTCTGCGATGATTCACCTGTGTCTTTTGAAGTTCAACCACCAACTCCAGATGAAATGCAGCAGCGCATTGCAACAGTTCTACAGAAGTTGCCTTGGCTGGTGTGCGAGCATAATAGAGAAGTTATAGGATATGTATATGCTGCACCTCACAGAGACCGAACTGCTTATCAGTGGGCTGTTGATGTATCCGTTTATATCCATGAAGCTGTTCGTCGTTCAGGCATAGGACGAGCGTTATATACGTCGCTGTTTAAAATTTTAGCGCTTCAAGGTTATTACAGCGCCTACGCAGGTATCACTCTCCCAAACACAGGTAGTGAAAAGCTTCATGAAGTGATGGGATTTCAGTTTCTAGGGATATATCAAGGCGTAGGATACAAGTGTGGTGCTTGGCATGATGTCGCGTGGTATGAGCTATCTGTGCAAGCGCGAAGACCTAATCCCAAGCCTCCCATCAACATCAACGCATTACGCGCTACCTCAGAATTGGAATACGCCTTAGCAAGTGGGGTACCTTTTCTCAAACTTGCTGTTGATTGACAAATTCAGTAGACCTAGTACCACGATAGATAGAAAGTAATAGTAACTATTGAAAATTCCAAAACTATAAGAATTTATTACAGTAAGCATCTATTAATTGTTTAGTTAGCTTATTCCCTTTTTATGTGATAAAGGGTAATCTATGATTTAACAAAGATGAAATAAAACTTAAGTTTTTCAATTCGCATATTTGCGTTATCTAAAGCAACGGTGATTTCTTGACAGTTGTGCTCTGTTGTGCTGCAAATTGAGAGGACAATTAATGGCTCATTTTCTGCTTGAAACTGTTTGGTTAGTTCCTTGCTATGCTTTAATTGGTGCGCTTTTAGCCGTGCCTTGGTCTCCAGGAATCATTAAACGCACGGGACCAAGACCAGCAGGTTACATCAATTTGGTCATGACATTTCTTGCGTTTGTTCATTCTGCTTTTGTATTACCAATAGCCTGGAATCAAGTACCATATGAGATATCTATACCTTGGCTGAATACGGCTGGTTTAAATCTCTCTATTGATTTAGAAATCTCCTCATTAAGTGTCGGCGCGATGGTTGTCATCACTGGCTTAAATTTGCTAGCACAAATTTTTGCTGTCGGCTACATGGAGATGGATTGGGGCTGGGCGCGCTTTTATTCACTGTTGGGATTGTTTGAAGCTGGGTTATGTGCTCTGACATTATGCAACTCTTTGTTTTTCAGTTATGTCATTTTGGAAATCCTAACTTTAGGAACCTACTTATTGGTAGGACTTTGGTTTAGTCAGCCTTTGGTTGTCACAGGTGCTAGAGATGCTTTCTTAACCAAACGGGTGGGAGATTTATTTCTGCTCATGGGAGTTCTAGCACTATGGTCACAAGCTGGGACTTGGAACTACACCGAATTAGCACAGTGGGCGACTACTGCCAATGTCAACCCAACCTTAATAATGTTAGTGTGTCTAGCATTAATGGCAGGTCCGATGGGTAAGTGTGCTCAGTTTCCCTTGCATTTGTGGTTAGATGAAGCAATGGAAGGACCTGTTCCCAGTACAATTTTACGGAATTCCGTAGTCGTTGCCAGTGGTGCTTGGGTGCTGATTAAACTGCAACCTGTTTTCAGCTTGTCGCCTGTAGCAACCTCTGCAATGATAGCTATTGGTACAGTCACAGCACTGGGTGCTTCTTTAATTGCGATCGCCCAAGTTGATATCAAACGCTGCTTATCTTACTCCGTCAGTACCTACATGGGTTTAGTATTTATCGCCGTAGGAACGCAACAAGATGAAGCAGCGCTGTTGTTAGTCCTTACCCACGCCTTAGCCTCAGCACTCCTCGTCATGAGTACTGGTGCTATTGTCTGGAACAGCATCACTCAAGATGTTAGTCTTCTGGGGGGACTTTGGTCACGCCGTCCAGTCTCTGGAATAGCATATATCGTAGGGACTCTCGGATTAATTGGGTTTCCACCTTTAGGCGGGTTTTGGGCATTACTGAAATTAGCGTCAGGACTGTGGACAACACAACCTTGGCTTGTGGGAGTACTCATAATAGTCAACACCTTAACAGCCTTCAGCTTAACCAGGGAATTTAGTTTAATCTTTGGCGGACAACCAAAGCAAATGAGCGATCGCTCACCTGAAGTCAGTTGGCAAATGGCTCTACCCACGATTATTTTGCTCGGCTTTACTCTGCATTTACCCTTAGTGTTGCAAAGCTTATCACTGCTACCAACTTGGGCAACTCTTAACAAAGATGTCGCACTCCTGTTGATGTGGTCAAGTGTTTTTGGTTGCAGCATTGCTAGCGTTATTTATCTAGGTAACGTCATTCCCAAACCAATTCGCTTCCCTTTAAAACCTTTGCAAAACTTGCTAGCATACGACTTTTACACTCCAAAACTATATCGGATGAGCATAGTTTTCAGCGTTGACTTAATTTCAAAACTAGCAGACATGATTGACCGCTTGATATTCGATGGAATTGTTAACTTAGTTGGCTTAGTTTCCATATTGAGTGGAGAAGGTTTGAAATATAGCACCTCCGGACAAGCACAGTTTTATGCATTCACTGTGCTACTGGGAGTAGGTATTTTAGGAATACTAGTGAGTTGGCAATACTGGGGATCTTATGTTTTAAACTTGATATTGTAGTTTCCAGACCCCTTAGTAAGATGGAGCACACAGCCTTACGCCCATAGAAAGTAGTCAACTCACAATCAATAACTAGCAAGAAAATTTGTCTTTTGTACATCTGCACGGCAGGTGCTACAAGTCGGGCAACCCGACGCCCTTCGGGGAAGACCTCCGGTCTCGCTGCGAAGGGAGCCAGTCGCCTACGGAGGGAAAACGCCAGATGCTCTACTTGGGGAGACACGCCAGGTGCTACAACGGAGGGAACCTCCGCAACGCACTGGCTCCCCAAGACCGCACTGGCTCCCCTCCTGCAGCGCTGGTCTCACCAGAACAAGCGTGAGGGAAACACGGACTGCAGTACTGGCTCAACGGACAGGTGCTACCCTATGGCGCTCCGCCACGCCTTACGGCTATCGGGAAGCCGCCCTCTGGGCGTCTACAAGTCGCTTAACCCGCCCACGGCACTGTCCTCCCCAACGCACGCAAGAGTCCATCTGCGGTTCCAAATACTTTCAAATCCGATTTGTTCAAGACATCCAATTCACAATCAACAATTCAAAACATCATCATAAAACAATGAACACAAAAACTCAGAAGAAAAACATTTCCAGAAGAAATTTATTCAAAGTTGGTGCAGGAGCGCTAGGAACAGGAATTTTAACAGCAGGAATTAGCTCTAATTTAGTTGTTCCTGAACGAGCCGTAGCACAGAAAGAAAAAAAAGACATAACTCCCGATCAGGCTCTGCAATCTTTAATAGAGGGAAATCAACGTTTTGTCACAAGAAAACGTCGCAACCCGAACCAAACTGTAACACGTCTTGTTGAAGTCGCAAAAGGTCAGAAACCCTTTGCATCTGTTCTTGGATGTGCAGATTCAAGAGTTCCTGCTGAAATTGTTTTCGACCAAGGACTTGGGGATTTATTTGTGTGTCGTGTAGCTGGTAATGTCGCCACCCCAGAGGAGATTGGCAGCTTGGAATTTGGCAGTTTGGTATTGGGAGCAAAGGTCATTATGGTACTTGGTCATAAAAGATGTGGTGCAGTAGATGCCACAATAAAAGGTGCTCAAGTTCCTGGTCACATTTCTAGTTTGCTTGATGCCATTAAACTAGGTGTAGAAAGGTCGAAAAACGTACCAGGTGACAAGGTAGAAAATGCCTGTAAAGCAAATATTTTGGTGCAGGTAGAAAAGTTGAAATCATCAACAGTTCTTTCTCAGTTAATTGATGCAGGCAAAGTAAAAGTCGTCGGGGCTTATTACGATTTAGACAATGGCACAGTCACTATGGTGGGTTAACAAGATACCCAATAATACCAAGCCTGGTACGTACCAGGCTTGGTACAAACAATCATATCCAAAATAGACGCAAAAACTCCTCTCTCTTCTACCTTCCTCTGCGTTATGGAGCGTCTTGATCAGTTTTTTTAAAACTCTTTTTGTCAATCACATACTAACCAATTTATGCTCAGTACCTTAATTTGGTTACCTATTTTAGGAGCCGTTGTTATTAGTTTATTACCTCGTGCTATTTCTGCAATCAATGTTCGTTTGACAGCCCTAACCGTTGCTGGCTTAGTTTTTCTTTGGAATATTTTTCTCCTGTTTAAATTTAACATCTCTCATCCTGGGATGCAGTTGCAGGAAGACTTACCTTGGAATGAAACCCTTGGTTTAAGCTACCAATTAGGGGTTGATGGACTTTCCATAGTCATGCTGTTGTTAAATAGTTTGCTGACTTGGATTGCTATTTACAGCAGCAACCAACAAACAGAACGCCCCCGCTTTTTCTATTCCCTCATCTTATTAGTGAGTGGAGGAGTTGCAGGTGCATTTGCAGCACAGAATTTGTTGCTTTTCTTCCTGTTCTACGAACTAGAATTAATACCCTTCTATCTCCTGATTTCCATATGGGGAGGTGAAAAGCGGGCTTATGCGGGCATGAAGTTCCTAATTTATACCGCTGTGTCGGGAGCATTAATTCTGGCGACATTTCTGGGTACAGTTTGGCTCACTGGTTCAACTAGTTTTGATTACAATACACTCTCAACTCAAACCTTATCAACAGCACTGCAAATCATTCTACTTGTAGGAATCGTGCTAGGGTTTGGTATCAAAATTCCCCTAGTTCCCTTACACACTTGGTTACCGGATGCTTACGTTGAAGCCTCAGCCCCCATTGCTATTCTTCTTGGTGGAGTACTGGCAAAGTTAGGAACTTATGGCGTTTTACGATTTGGGATGGCGCTGTTTCCTGAAGCTTGGAGTATTCTTGCACCCAGCTTAGCAATTTGGGGAGCAGTTAGTGCTATATACGGAGCAGTCACCGCTATTGCTCAAAAAGATATCAAGCGCATGGTTGCATATAGTTCTATTGGGCACATGGGCTATATATTGTTAGCAGCAGCAGCCAGCACCTCCTTAGCACTCATTGGTGCGATCGCTCAAATGTTCAGTCACGGTATTATCCTCGCTATCCTCTTCCATCTGGTGGGAGTTGTGGAAGCCAAAGTCGGAACCCGTGAGTTGGATAAACTCAATGGCTTAATGAGTCCTATACGCGGATTACCCCTGATTAGTGCTCTACTCATTTTAGGAGGTATGGCAAGCGCTGGTATTCCTGGTATGACAGGATTTATTGCTGAATTTATCGTGTTTCAAGGCAGTTTCTCTGTCTTTCCCATACCAACACTGTTGTGTGTCGTCGCCAGTGGGTTAACCGCAGTCTACTTTATCATCCTCCTTAACCGTACCTGTTTTGGCAAACTTGATAACGACTTAGCTTACTATCCTAAAGTTCTGTTGTCTGAGAAAATGCCAGCTTTTATCTTAGCAGCCTTCATCTTGTTCTTGGGAGTACAACCGAGTTGGTTAGTGCGTTGGAGTGAACCAACAAGTACAGCAATGGTTGCTGCTATTCCTCCTATTGAAAAAACTGTAACGACTCCAGTCGCTCTTAATCATTAGATTTTTTGCAAATATTCGATTTAAGAGTGTTTGGAACCGCAGATGGACGAGCCAGCGCCTTGCGGGGGTTCCCCCCGTTGTGGCGACTGGCGTGCGGATGGACGCAGATAAATACAGATGATTTATCTGTTTGCATCTGTGGTTTCCTTTTCAAAAACTTGACTTTGAGAAAAGTGTGGAATAAAGTGCTATGACGTTTATTTTACCTGTTTAGACACATGATGTTTTGAGTATTTTTTTATGCTCTCAAGTTGCATGATGAATTGAAGGCTACAAGTTAAGAGGAAGTCAAAATGGTACAAACTCCAAATAAAACTGAAGCGAAATTACCTCCTTCTACTCATGAATTTGCAGAAGTGATTCATCGGTTAGAAGCAGGTGGTGCAATGTTGCCTGATACACCAGAAAATTTAATGCAAATTATCGGTCTTTACAAAGCTTATGCTGTGCCGATGGACTTCTACTGGCGCGACTTATTATATATTGCTGAACAGGTATTTTTAGACCCATTTCCCTTTTTGAAATACTTCATTTCTCAAGAGTATTTAGAACGTCATAATCATTATGCTGGTGATGATGCTGAGTTAAGAGTTTGGCGCGGTGAGGCGACTGCTCATCCGGAACTCTTAGCATTTATGGAGAAGGGTGAAACCTTCAAAATGCCTAAGTTATTGCATCACTTATTCCATGACCGAATTAACATGGAGTTTGCTGAAGCTTGTATGCGAGCAATGCTTTGGCATAGAGGAATGGGTGGGAAATTTGACCCTTATCTGGATACTGAAGAATACAAGGCTAATGCCGATAGGGCAATCAAAGCTTACTTCCAAGGCAATCCATTCATGTTGGGACTCTACAAACTGTTCCCAGATATGTTTATAGAACAGTGCCGTCAGATGTCTTATTACGCTAATCTGGGTTTGTTCTGGGAAGTTATGGCTCCCGTTTTTTTTGAAATGTCAGACTTATATGATGAAGGAAAAATTACGACTGTCCCAGAAGCAATGAATTTTTTGGTGAATGGAATTTTTGCAGTTGCAAATCGTCCTATTTACCATCATGTTTACATCCGTGGTGAATGCTACGAAATCGTTCCTAAATCAAAAGGCTTTGTCTGGCTTCACGAAGCTGCATTACCTTATGTGGAAGCTGTTTTTTATCGTACTGCTCCCTTTAGAGGTACAAAATCTTATAATGCTCAGGCAGGACAAGTGCCAACAGACCAAAAAGACTTTCACTATGGAATTCTTTATGCAGATGTCTTTCCAGTAGGTACCGCAGGTATTCCACCAACACTGCTCATGCAAGATATGTTGCATTTTTTGCCACCATATCTTGTTGATTACTACAAGCAATATTGCCGAGGAGAAGAAGATATGTTGATTCAGTTGGGAGTTAGTTTTCAACGTTCAATGTACTGTGTGACTTCTGCTGTTATTCAAGCATTGCGGACTGTACTTTGTCATCCTTTAGATGATGCGAATCCTGAACATTTACAAGCAAATCGAGACTTTTTTGAGTCTCAGTTAAATCGTTTTACTCGTCCTGAGTATGGTATTCGCAATGCTGCTCGCCTACGGGATATTCAAAGGCAAGATTATAGATAATAGACCTCTGACAAAAGTCTGCACCAGTAAAAGTAAAGAGCAAAAAGGCAAAAGAAAGAATCCCTTTTTCTTTCTTTTGCCTTTTTACTTTTAACTTTTGCCTTTTTACTTTTAACTTTTGCCTTGTTTGGTGATGGGATTTCAGTTTGTAGGTCTATATCAAGGCGTAGGATATAAGTAGTGTGGTGCTTGGCATGATGTCGCGTGGTATGAGCTATCTGTGCAACCGCGAAGACTTAATCCCAAGCCTCCCATCAGCATCAATGCATTATATCATGTTCGGATAAACACTTATAAAAAACGAAGAACCTCACCCCCATCCCCTCTCCTTATTAAGGAGAGGGGTGCCCGGAGGGCGGGGTGAGGTCTTTTTATTGTAAGTAATTAGGCGAACTTGATATGACGCGCTACCTCAGAATTGGCAAAAACCCTCTTTCCTTCTACCTTGCTGTTGTGCGTTAAAAATGCACAACAGCTTATCAGTACCTGCAAACCTGGAAAAGCCAAACAAGAATATGTAGTCATCACTGAAGCTTATACAGTAGGCAGGGTCTGCACCAATCACAACCACATAAACTCTCACAGAAACTATAAACTGTAGTTTCTGTTACATTTTTGCTAGACTAATCAAAGACTATTTACATTTCTTAATATGTAAAAAATGAGCAGAACTACTCTGACAAAAATGCTTAATATTTGTTAATAAAAATAACAGTAAGTCAATAAAAGGAAATAAATCTTATGGTAAACACAGTAGAAAATCAGCCACCCCATCACGTTGTCATTATCGGTGGCGGATTTGGAGGATTATATGCAGCAAAAGCACTCTCGTCGTGTGCTGATGTCCATGTAACTCTGATTGATAAACGTAATTTTCACTTATTCCAACCGCTTTTATACCAAGTCGCCACTGGTACAATATCTCCCGCTGATATTTCCTCTCCACTGCGTTCTGTGCTGAATAAGAGCAAAAATACGAAAGTGCTGCTGGGAGAAGTGAATGATATCGATCCCCAAGGACAAAAAGTCTTCATGGGTAGGGAAGCAATACATTACGATTCTTTAATCCTCGCGACAGGTGCAAAGCATTCCTATTTTGGCAAGGACCAATGGGAAGAATTTGCTCCTGGTTTAAAAACTGTGGAAGATGCGATAGAAATGCGTCACCGCATCTTCATGGCGTTTGAAGCCGCAGAAAAGGAAACTGATCCTGAAAAACGTCGTGCTTGGTTAACTTTTGTGATTGTTGGTGGTGGTCCTACTGGCGTGGAATTAGCAGGGGCGATCGCCGAACTTGCATACCACACAATGAAAGAAGATTTCCGCAACATCGATACTTCCGAAGCACAAATTTTACTCCTCGAAGGTTTAGATCGAGTTCTCCCACCGTTTACACCACAGTTATCACAACAAGCAGAAGCATCACTGACGCGGTTGGGTGTCACCGTACAACCAAAAACACTGGTTACGAACATAGAAGGTGATGTTGTCACCCTCAAACAAGGTGATGAAATGACGCAAATTCATGCCAAGACAGTATTATGGGCAGCAGGTGTGAAAGCTTCACCTCTAGGGAAAGTACTAGCAGAAAGTACAGGTGCTGAGTGCGATCGCGCTGGACGAGTCATTGTTGAACCTGATTTGAGTCTTAAAGAATACTCGAATATTTTTGTTATCGGAGACTTAGCACATTTTGCCCATCAAAACGGTAAACCCTTACCTGGTGTTGCACCCGTCGCGATGCAGGAAGGACAATACGTTGCGTCACTGATCAAAAAACGGCTTAAAGGTAAGACATTATCACAATTTCGTTATTTTGACTGGGGTAGTTTAGCAGTTATTGGACAAAATTCTGCTGTTGTAGACTTAGGGTTTATCAAATTTGCAGGCTTTTTTGCTTGGCTATTTTGGTTGTTTATTCACATCTACTTCTTAATTGAGTTTGACAACAAGCTAATAGTCATGATTCAGTGGGGCTGGAACTATTTCACCCGCAGGCGTGGCGCAAGATTGATTACAGGTAAGAAACTTTTGGAACACGCAAAGGCTAAAGATAGCAATAGTTACTGTACGCCAGCATAAGCCTGGCTCTTTTTCTTCAGTCACAGGGTCTAACACGTACATGTTAGACCCCGTCACCATGTAAGCTAAAAGCATAACAACAGAGTCGTGATGCCATCTAACATATGCAGCAGTCTAACTCTAGCTTTAACCAAGATTTATTGCGACAGCTTGCTACCCTGGCTGCAATCATCGGCGCTTTTCTAGTCAACGTCTTGGCGAACATCTTTCCCTTAAATGGACTCACCATCGGTGAAATTTCTAACACTCTATTCAAAAACGTACAGATTATTCCTGCTAATTATGCCTTTACAATTTGGGGATTGATTTATCTTGGTCTATTTGCTCTCGGAATCTATCAAGTTCTACCAAACCAGAGACACGATTCTGATTTACGTCAAATAGGCTACTTGCTAGTCATTGCTTGTTTGGCTCAAATTATCTGGGTTTATCTCTTCCTCTCCCGGCTTTTTTCACTTTCAGTTGTAGCAATGCTAGGAATTCTGGTATCTCTAATTGCTATATATGTACGGTTAATTGTTAGCACAAACTCTGTATCTCGTATCAAGAAGTGGTGCCTTCACATTCCTATTAGCATTTATCTCGCATGGATTAGTGTTGCAACCATCGTTAATGTGGCTTGTGCGCTGTACTTTGTAGGTTGGAATGGCTGGGGGATTTCTGCTGAAATCTGGACAGTTATCATGTTGCTGATTGCAGCAGGACTAGCTGGGGTGATTGCTATTCAGCACCGAGATATTGCTTATACAGGAGTTGCAGTTTGGGCTTTGGTTGCGATCGCTCTCAAACAGTGGAATAATCCGACTCTAAGAATAGTGGCTTTGGTCTGTGCAGTAGTTCTTGTCCTACCCATTTTTATAAACAGCTCTCGCACTCAGTTTTTGAACGATTAAGCGTTTTATCTAGCTACGTGCTGCACCCTAAAAATTGATGCATTTGTACAATTTACTTGAAGAAGTCAAGAATATAATATATTTTGATAATATTGAATACTAAAATAAACTAAAATCATAAATTTAAAGCATCAGACCCTTGAGGAGAGGAAGCAAGGCTAAGGAGTGAAAAACAAACCATGTCAGGGTTTTAGAGTGACTTTGCCCCTTGTTGCACCGGACTCTGATTCTACCGATAATCATGGTCAGCGCACTCCTATACAAAAGCCCCAGATAAAGTCAAGACAAGGTTGCAACTGTTTAAATCTACCTTTGAGTCAGCAGCAATCCTAAAGGTGCATTACCCTACCTCCCCTGTTGAGGAACTGAATGTAGCAACCGACACTTTTGTCCTCAATCAGTTTTCGCAGCAAAAGTAGATTTCGTTTATGACTCAGCCTTCTTCTCAAAAGCAATCCAAGCAACAATTTCATCAGCCAATTAATCAGCCAAAAAAGCCTCAAAAGTCTCCTCGTCCTCAGCAGCAGGGGCGACAGGAATGGAGCTTGAAGACCAAGGCAATAGCTTGGGCTATGGTTGTCAGTATGCTCCCCGTGTTGGCAGTTGGGACAGCTACCTACTACTTTGGTAGGCAGTTGAGCGCTAAACAGATTTCCCCAACCAGACAAGTGGGTGTTACAGAACTACACAGACAACTATCACTCCTGTTAATGGGAACGGGGATGACGGCGGTGTTGGCAGGTGCGATCGCCGCAATTCTAGCAAATCGCGCCCTTCGTCCAGTCCTGAACGCAGCCTCAGTTTCTACCACTATGGTGAATAGGTTACGTCAAGACAATGCACAGACTCACACTCCCATCGCCAGCAAAGATGAACTGGTTGTTTTAGAGACAAACATCAACTTCATCAAAGAGCAGCTTCCGGATTTGCTATGGAAACAAGAAGCCGAAGCCGAACGCTCCCAGGTGTTGATGAACATTACCCTCCGTATTCGGAAATCACTTAATGAAGAAGATGTCTTTAAAACCACTGTTGAAGAAATTCGCAAAGTCTTAAGAATTGACCGTGTGCTCATCTTTCGTTTTAATCCTGACTGGGATGGAACTTGTGTGGAAGAATCAGCAGCATCTGGTTTGCCGAAAATGTTGTGGACTACAATCTCAGACCCCTGTTTCCAGACAGAGTATGTCGAACAATACCGAAATGGCCGCGTTCGTGCTATTGATGATATCTATCAAGCGAATCTCAATGATTGTCATATTGGGTTGCTAGAGCGATTTGCTGTCAAGTCCAATCTCATCGCGCCCATTCTCAAGAACGACCAGCTATTTGGCTTATTGATTGCACATCAGTGCTCCAGACCCCGTATTTGGCAGCAGGCTGAAATTGATTTGTTCGCCCAAATAGCCACGCAAGTGGGATTCGCTCTCGACTACGCTAGGCTGCTAGAACGGATAGATACAAAAGCCGATCAAGCT
The DNA here is from genome assembly GCA_012031965.1 of Scytonema sp. RU_4_4. Classification (GTDB taxonomy): domain Bacteria; phylum Cyanobacteriota; class Cyanobacteriia; order Cyanobacteriales; family Nostocaceae; genus Brasilonema. Next base: position 48,512 of record JAAUSC010000005.1, on the reverse strand, counting down.
CAGGCATTTATAGACATAACCCGTCACATTCGAGAATCGCTCAACGAAGAGGATGTCCTAAAAGCCACCGTTGAAGAAACCCGCAAAGCACTGAGCGCTGACCGAGTGCTCGTCTATAGCTTTGACATCAACTGGTATGGAACTGTGATTGCAGAATCAGTCATTCCAGGTTTTCCCAAAGCGTTACGAGCCAAAATCAAAGACCCCTGCTTCGCACAGGGCTATGTAGAACAGTATCAAGCGGGTCGAGTTCAAGCCACCAATAACATTTATGAAGCTTCTTTGACCGCTTGTCACATTAGCCAACTCGAATCTTTTGCTGTCAAAGCAAATTTGGTTGCGCCCATTCTCAAAGATGACCACCTATTTGGCTTATTGATTGCACATCAGTGTTCAGAACCTCGTGATTGGCAGCAGTATGAAATTGATTTGTTCGCTCAGATAGCGACACAAGTGGGATTTGCTCTCGACCATGCCAGGCTTGTATACCAAGTAGAGCAGGCGTACCACTCTGCTGAAGCGACCTCGTACGAGCAGCGTCAACAAAAAGAAACACTCCAGTATCAGGTGTCAGAACTACTCAGAGGTAGTGAAACAGTTGTCCAAACCCTTTCAACAGAGGCTCTTAACCAGATGGAGTCCCTTACCGCTGCCTACAATCAAATTCAAACATTAGCTGATTCAGCTATGAAAATGCTGGTTTGTGCCCAACAAGCACAACTTCAAGAGCAGCAGCTCAGTCAAATAGTACAGGATAGACATGAGTTCATAGACCCGATTTTAGAAAACTTCTGTGATATTCAAGTAAGGATTATGGAAGCTGCCGAGAAGGTCAAGCATCTAGACCAACCTTCCCAAAAGCTCTCCCAGATCCTGAGCCTCATTAGTAATATCGCGTCTCAAATAAAGCTCCAAGCTATGAATACGCTACTTGAAACGAGTCACGCTGGAGAAAAAGCTGGTCCAAAATTTGCTTTGTTCGCTGACAAAGCCCTTGCTCAAGTGCATCAATTAAACGCGAGTATTACAGAAATAGAATCACTCGTTGCGGAAATTCAGACAGAAGCTCATGAAGCTATTGCTGTTATGGAGTACGGGGCAGAACAGGCAATGATCGGGATGAAGTTGGCGCAAGAAACTCAGCACAAGCTCAATGAGATTGTTACTGTTAGTAACCAAATAAAAAAACTGGTCGAGGAGCTTGTCCAGACCGCTCCTGTCCAAGCAAAAACTTCAACCTCCGCAAGCCAATCTGTTCTGGAAGTTGCGAGTATTGCTAGCAAGACTTCTGAACAAGTTATGGCAGTAGCTAAGTCCTTAGACAAGCTGTCAACACTCGCACAAGATCTGCACGAGGATGCTGAGTGACATTCTCCCCACTGCTCCGCGCGGATGGGGCTTCTCCAAATCGCTCCAAACCAAATTGGTTTTACGCACCGATGGCTTCAGGCAATATAGCGGTTCTCAGTTGAGTACAATACATCAAAGAATTAAGAACCGCAGATGGACGCAGATAGACGCAGATAAATTCTGTACTTCATTCAAACGAGAAGCGCTATAATCCCTTCCTTCTCGGTGCAATCCCATATCAATTGTCATGGTTCTGTTGCTTGCAACAAAGCCGCTTTTACCCAAAAAACAGATGACACACATGCACTCCCACATGACCTTTGAATTCTTTCTTGGTCAATGAGTTAAGCTATTGAGCTATTCAATGATAGGAGTATATGTTGCACTTTTTTGGTCAAGCTCATTCACTCATCTGTCGTGTGATATTGCCCAGAATTTTCGTACAACCCCATCCCAGTTTCGTCTGGTGCTCAAAACGCCTCTTCTCGCAAGCAAGGGGAGAGGATGAATACCAATTCGCGTTCAAAAGTGTAATTTATAAATTTTGATTTTCTAGCCCAATCAAAAACTATGGTCATTTAAAAGTTACAGTTTAGAACGCAGTTTAGTATAAGATTCAGGGTCAAATCAACATGGGATAAAGGTTTGAAGTTAAGTTGACACTAATGGTCTTATCATTGCTACAAAAGATTGCCTTTTCATAAGAAGGATTGCCTCATAAGAAAAGTTACAATATGCCAACAATCTGAAAGTAATGTATGCAAACCTTGACAGATTTAAACACACCGCAGAAATTATTGCTCATGGTTGAGTTAATGTGCATTGACGGCGTATAAAAACTACGCTAACTGTGGCACTAAAGATAACGCCAGCAAATGTGGAATTTGTAGAACTTATTTTTGCTTGAAATGCTGAAGCTTAGATGAACCAAGAGGGAATTCGCAATGCTTTAATTGAAATATGTAGATAAATTTGACTCTTTGTAGCTAAAAACCTGTGTTACTTCGTAGTATTGATTCCAACACTCTATCCGAGTTCCTCAAAGAACTCTTCAAGACAATCTTGCACAAGGATGGCGCTATCCAAAAAACGTATCTAGTATTTGCCTCATATTGGCATAGTCAGTGCAAAATGCTGTGCTAGAGTTACAACACCAGCGCGATTCGTGAGGGATATTATTGTAGAAGGGTGTTTGGGGATTTATTCAAAAACCAATTCCTTGTCTTGACAAACGACGAGGAAGCCTTTCTGACTTGACGAAATGGAATTTTGCCCCTGTAAAGCACAAAAAGCAATAGCTAAGTGAATGAGTGGCAAAAACGTGTTATTTGCGTCATATTTATGCAAGTTCCTCTGCTGGAATAGCTAGATTGATAGGACAGAAATTCACAAATCCTGATTATGGCAACTAAATTAGTCTCTGTTAGAGAATACACTGTTAGGGCACATCAACGACAGATTCATACGCGGGTTTTTAACTTTGTTTGTAAGGAATGCGGTGTTCCTACGAAGCGCGAGACTTACGGACCTCGACCCTTGTATTGTGAACAATGTCGTCCTCCTCAAGCACCCAAAAAATCGTTAATGAAGCCTCAAAAGGCTAAGCCCAGAGCAATGACCTATAAATCTAAAACTGATTTGGATTGAATGAAAGCCATATGACAACTAAGGGAAAGTTAGAGCCGCCACCGCAAGCCTTGCTGGAGCCACTCTTGGAATTACGAGATTACTATACTACTCTGACTGAAGAGTATGAACGTTTATGGCGAACAGCGCGATCGCAACTTGTGCATGTGGAAGCGTTGTTATCCAACTGGTCTGCTGTCGATGAATGCGACAATCTCATGGCTGTTGTTGAGACGTTGTCTTTTGCACCCACTCCTCCCCAACAAAAATCCCTGTCACTACAGCAGCTCGATAGCATTTCCAATCTTATCCAACAAGAAGCTATCGAGTCATCTCTCCAAGATGATGAGGAGCAAGAGATTGACTTGGATGATGGTGGACAACAAGAAGCTATCGAGTCATCTCTCCAAGATGATGAGGAGCAAGAGATTGACTTGGATGAAGAGTCATCCAATGACGAAAATACAGTAGTTGCAAGATTTACTATCTCACCACAAAGGGAGACACCAACACAGAACAACGATAACTCTAGTTTTGGGACAGAGATTCCAATGCTCGCTCAGTACCAAGTTCTCACGCGAATGCAAGCGATTGAAAAAATATTGCGAGAGAATGCTGGGACTGTCTGTCATATAGACTTCATCGTGCGCTCACTTTTTGGCGATTTAGAGTCAAGTGTATTTAAAATTGTCAAAAGTCGCATCCAGTCCTCTCTAACACATGGCAAAGAAAAAAGTTACTGGGCGGCTGTTCCCGATGAGCCTGGATGTTACACCCTGGATTTAAGTTTGGTAAGACCACCAAATAGCAAGGTCAAATCCAAAACAATCAAACCTAAAAGGAAGAAACCCTTCCTACTCCCGAAGGCTAAAAGGGTACCAATGCTACCTGAATATGAAGGTAAGTTTTTGATTGATGCTATCTGCATACTGTTGCAGAAAAATTCCGGGAAAATCTTCAGCGTAGCTGATGTCATCACAGGACTTTATGGAGAACTCAATGCTGAACAACTAAGAGAGATAAAAACTGCGGTGCATAATGAACTTTCTAGGGGTCATCGGATAGGAAGATTCTCTAGAGTTCCGGAAAAACTTGGTTATTACACTTGGGATTTAAAGAAAATCCAGAAAAAATAGCGCCCGCAATTTGAGAACTCATGCATGAGCCAGCGCTGTGGAAGATTTTCCTCATGCTGGCTCTGATGAAAGGGTTTCCCAACTTGTAGACACACTCTTTGGTTTCCCGTAAAGGTGCAACTGATGAGACATTTTTGTTTCTTTAGAAAGAAGCGGGAAATGTCACAGAATGCAAAACTAATAACAGGAGATAGCTATAAATATCTATAAATATAAAGATGTAGTGAACAATGCCCCACGTCTTGCTAGTAGATGATGAAGAACCTTTGCGTGAAAGCCTTTCCTACACGTTGCAAAAAGAAGGTTATACCGTAACAACAGCAGCAGATGGTCACAGTGCTATTAAACAGTTTCACAAGCAAGTGCCAGATGTTATTCTGCTAGACTTGATGCTGCCAGAAGTTGATGGAATGGAGGTTTGCTGGCGAATTCGCGCTTTCTCAGACGTCCCGATTGTCATGCTGACTGCCAAAGACCAAGACTCTGATAAAATTTGGGGTTTAGAAGCAGGCGCTGATGATTATGTGACCAAACCCTTTAATACTCGTGAGCTTTTGGCACGCATTAAAGCAGTGCTACGTCGTCGCTCAGAAAAGCAATCATAATTCATAATGGGTTGGATACCGCATATCAAGAAGAATTCCATTCATATGCAACTGTTAGCAACTTACTTGCTGCTGACAGCCTTAGGAACTTCCTTAATGGGAGGATACATTCTCTGGTCTTTCCATGCTTACTTCAAAAGAGCAAGACAGCTAGATTTGCACAACTGGAGTACAGCTATTGGTGAAAGTGTTGCTGATGCGCTAGAAAAAGATGACTTGAAACAAGTGCAGGTATTGGTGCTGCGTTTTGGTGCAGCAGAAACCATCACAATACGAGTTTTTAATACAAATGGTCAACTCATCGCTACATCTAACTTTCAAGAAGACCGACAAGTGACAAACTGGTTGAAAGTTCCTGGGATAAGCGCCGCGCTAAAAAATCGGGAAGAACAAGGGGTTGCAAAAGGTGTATTGAGCAACGATGACAGACTATATATTGCCAGACCAATTGTGCGTAACGGTCTGTTGTTAGGTGCGTTGCGAATGTCTATCACCCTGCAACAGTTTCAAAAGCAATTTTCTACCATCCTCTGGACTGTCTTGGGAACGCTGCTTCTGACGCTTTTTCTGTGCGCTTTTATCAGTGAGTGGCTGGCGCGTAGTTTATCCCGTCCCATTCAGAAAATGAAGAACTTTGCTATTAGGCTGGGAGGCGGGCATTTTGGGGATAAGCTTGAGATCCGTCAGAGCAATGAACTGGATCAATTAGCAATGGAACTCAACCGTATGAGCGAACGCTTGGCTTCGTTGGATCAGGAACGGAGAGCGTTTTTGGCAAACGTGTCTCACGAACTTCGCACCCCAATCAGCAATGTCCTCGTGACAGTTGAAGCCCTCCGCAATGGAGCTGCTTATGATCCAAACGTGGGCGATCGCTTTTTCCAGAACGTAGAAGACGAAACCAAACGGCTATCACGGTTAATTCATGACTTGCTAGATCTAGGAAGGTTGGAAGCTGGGGTGACACTTCTTGAAAAGCAGAATGTCCCGCTCAATAGCTTGATTAACCGTGTCGTCAAAGCCGTGGAATCGCGAATACAAAATTCCCAAATTTCAACCCAGGTGAATGTAGCTGACTTGCAAATACAGGGCGACTCAGAACGACTTCTGCAAGCGTTGTTCAATGTACTAGATAACGCTATTAAGCACTCAATTCCAAATTCTCAGATACTGATTACAGGATACAAAGAAGGTAAACAGGCGATTGTCACCATCCAAGATCAAGGAGAAGGAATCAAAGAAAGCGACCTTCCCCATATTTTTGAGCAATTCTACACGGCTGATCGCTCGCGTAAAGGTAGGGGAGTTGGGTTAGGCTTGGCGATCGCCAAGCGCATTATCGAAGCACATGGAGGTCGTATCACTGCGACTAGTCAGTTCGGTCAAGGAGCTTCCTTCACGATTTATTTGCCATTGTAAATTGATGGAGAAATGTTATTTAGTTGATTTTCTACTTGTACTACAAGCTGCTTGAAAATCTTTTTATTGGTGTGTTGGAATCCTGAAATGATCAAAGCTCCTACAAGGTATATAGCTAAACTTGCTACAACCAATAAAAAGGCATTGATTATTGTGTTGCTAGGACGATTATTTTTCATTTTATTTCACCATTCCTACAAGTCACTTGATTTTCATCTATCTCAAGATATATCTATTTGTTATCATATAAAATCAGTCTTTTAGAGGCTTTTATAAAAATGAAGACACCGCTAGTTTAAAAGCATAAATATTCAGCACAATCGCTGGAAATAGCAAAAATTGGAGGCTAAGTTGTGCGATTCGGTCAATGGATCGGCATATTTGTCCTTGTCACATCTGTTTATATTTTGTGGCAAATTAGACAAATCGTTTTAGTCGTCTTTGCAGCTGTCGTTTTAGCAACAGTCTTAAACCAGCTTGTACAATTTTTACAAAGATATCGCATCAAACGAGGTACTGCTGTTGCCATCTCAGTTGTTCTTCTTCTAACTATTGTAGTGGGATTTTTTGCATTGATTGTTCCGCAGGTTGTTGACCAATTGCAACAATTTAGCGACTTTGCGCCCAGGACGTTGGAGCGGATGCGTTTGTGGAATAACTGGTTACAAAATGCAATTCCAGACCAATTGTTAGAGAACATCCGTGGTCTTAGAACTCTGACTCAAGGTCTACAAACTTGGTTAACCCAGCTAGTGAACAACTTTTTCTCCATAATCAGTAGGTCACTGAACATTGTTTTAACTTTTTTACTGTTTTTGGTTTTGACCATCATGTTATTAGTAGACCCCTCGCCATATCGACGGGGGTTTATACTGCTATTTCCTGCGTTCTACCGTCGGCGAGTTGATGAAATTCTTTGTGAGTGTGAAACCTCTTTAGTCGGTTGGATAAAAGGCACACTCTTGACTATGTTCCTCATCGGTTGCTTAAGCTACATTGGATTGTTAACTTTGCGGGTACGACTGCCACTCGTTAATGCTGTTTTAGCAGGATTATTAGAGTTTATCCCTAATGTTGGACCAACATTAAGTTTAATTCCTCCTTTACTACTGGCATTAGTTGATGCACCTTGGAAAGCAGCCGCAGTGGTAGCGTTATACTTTGGAATCCAGCAAGTTGAAAGCTTGATTGTGGTTCCTTTAGTTATGAAGTCTCAGGTTTCTCTATTACCAGCAGTAACCTTGTTAGCAGTGGTTGTTTTCGCCTCATTTTTTGGATTTTTAGGACTTTTCCTTGCAATTCCCTTAGTAATTGTGTTCCAAATTTGGATAAAAGAAGCTTTGGTCAAAGATGTACTAAATAACTGGTGGGGAGATAAAAAAGATAATCACAAACAAGATGCAAAAATTGTGGACGATGGTATGCCTAGTCCAGCCGTTGAAGATAGTGAGGCTGAAGCATAAGTCCAGCAAAGCTACTGCGTATCTGCTGGGCGAGGTGCAGGTTGTACTGTGACTTGCAAAGTTCTGTCATTGCGTTGCAGTTGCATTTGCACATTTGCACCTACCCCACTTTTGTCAATAATCTGCTGCACTGCATTCGCCGTGGTAACAGATTGATTGTTGATTTGTTGGATGACATCTCCTGGACGTATTCCGGCTCTATCAGCTGGAGAACCAGGAAGAACGCGAACAATAAGAATACCTTGGTCTGCTTGCACCCGGACGTTAGTATTTGGAAGGCTGTTAATCCGTTGCTTAACTTCAGGCGTGAGGGCTACCATCTGAATCCCAATGAAGGGATGTTCAACTTTACCCTGAGTAATTAATTGCTGAGCAATTCGTTGAGCGGTATCGATGGGAATTGCAAAGCCTATTCCTTGAGCGCCCCGGATAATAGCTGTGTTGACCCCAATCACTTGACCGCGAGCATTTAGCAGTGGTCCGCCGGAGTTTCCAGGATTAATGGCTGCATCAGTCTGAATATAAGCAACCCGGTTATCAACTGCACTGATATCACTAATAGAGCGATCAGTTGCACTCACAACGCCTACTGTTACTGTTTCTTGCAAACCTAAAGGATTACCAATTGCGATCGCCCACTGTCCTGGCTGTACCTGCTCAGATTTTGCCAGTTCTACAGTTGGGAGATTATTTACTGGAACTTGCACAACCGCAATATCAGTCAATCTGTCTTGTCCCAAGACTTTTCCTTCAACAGTGCGACCGTTGGAAAATGATACCGTTACCGTATCAGCATTGTTGACAACATGAGCGTTAGTAAGAATCTGACCATTAGAATTAATCACAAAACCAGAACCAACACCACGCTCAACTCGCTCTTGAGGCTGCGTTGGTACTCGTTGACCAAAAAACCGCTGATAGAATGGGTCATTAAATATTTCTGGTACTTGAGTTTTTACAGTTCTGGCAGTATTAATTTGCACTACCGCAGGTTCTACCTTATTTACAACAGCAACTACAAAATTAGTATCCTCAGGAGTTGGTGCCAGAGAACGGTTATTTGAAGGAGCTGACTCTTGGACTGCTTGAGCAGTATTAGTCTCTGAGGGCTGCACGTTTCTCGATGAGTTTATTGAGCAGCCACTCACAAATGTTATTCCAACTCCAATAAGCGGTAGCAATAAGTGATTTCTCGATTTTTTTTTAGATAATTTCTTTACTCTATTTATTTTTCTACCTAGAGCATCTATCTTTAGATTGATCAACTTTTGATGACTATTTGAGTGTATTCTTTCCATTAGACTTTGTTTATCTTAGACGTCAAACCAAAAATCCCTCTTTTTCCATGTTTATACCTTCTAATGCTTGTTGTCATCTATCATAAGAAAGTTTATATGTAAGGATTCAGGTGTTTGAAACCCAGTTACAGAGCCAGTTTCAAAATTGAGTTTGGCTTATTAACATACCTTTAGTTGCAATAATGTACGAAAACATATTGTTTTCAAAAAAATTTCATGAGTGAGAGCAATAGAGAGATTTGGTTTTAAGCTTTTTCCTTAACTTTGGATATCAGGAAGTATTTTTCTAATACCTCCCCAACCAATAAAAAGAAGCTCCCACTCAAAATTCCTATTCCCATGATGTCCAATTCAACGCTACCAAATCCTACAAAATCAGGATTTATAAGTGTTATAATTAGCCATGAGATAGCCGAGAAACTACTTATGCTTAAAGACAGCTTAACGCTTCCTTTTGAGAAGTTATAGCGTCCAGTTTGAGCGACTAAATAAGCAACAAAAGGAGAAAACACTGCTCCTACGTATGCAGCATAAAAACACACAATTAAATTAACAATATCCCCACCTTTAAAAGCAACGGCAAGACCCAATAGAGTATTTACCGTCGTAACGAGTATACGACTCCATAAAGATGCAGGTAAAATATTGAAATCCAAAATAGTCTTGCTTTGCACACGTAATATGCTGCTACCAACACCTAGTGCGGGAATCAGTAAAGATGCAATCAGAGCAATACCCAAAGGCTTTTGGGTGCCACCGCCAATCCAGGCTAGGATAAATGGAAGAGTTTCTTTACCATCAATCCCAGCAGGCAAAATTCCTGCGTTGTGTGCCGCCACAACAACTGTTGAAGGCAAAAAAGCAAGCAGTAGTAGCAAAATAGCTGATAAAAGACACCCTCGATATAGGCTATGCACATCTTTTGCCTGGACAACAAACTGCTGATGCTTCATATCTATAGGTACCAGCAGAATTGTAGACACTGAGATGCCCACTATGCTTGGCAAGCTCATACCCTTGAGTGAGCTAGCAAACTCTATGGGCGATCGCAAGTAGTCCGGGAAAGCGTGTAACACCCATAGCCCATAAAGCAAACCCAAAAAGTTCAGAACGAGTAACCCTCGTAATATCCAGCCTACTTTTTCTACTGGGAGTAAGGAAATCGTTGAACACAGGATAGCCAAAACAACCATTGTGGGAAGGGTGGGTATTCCGAAAACCTTGAGGATAGATGCTCCAGAAATCAACTGAACGGCTTCAATGCCAATCAGCGAAGACCAGGACATCAAACCTACAAAAACTTTTACTCCATCTCCGTAAGCAGAACCTAGCAATGTCCAAATTTGCTCTCCTTGTCTCCAGTAAAACTTTGCTAGTCCCAGAAGAACAATTGTACCCAAGCCAAGGCAGACAGCATAAAGGCTCCCAGCAGTACCTAAAGTTAGGGATTTCTCAGCGGTTCCCAAAAGAAACCCCAAACCATAATGAGCCGATACTAGCAGAGCTGCTAGCGAAAAAGTGTCCAGTTTGCGGTTAAGAACCATATTGGACTGAAATTAAAGAATTGCCAAAGACATAATGTACCTCAAACGGAACGGCAGTTGCTACAACGGGGGAAACCCTCCGCAGTCGCCAAGGGCGGGGAAAACCCTCCATAAGCGCAAAACGCTCCCGAAACGGGGTACGCGCAGCGTCAGTTCTGAGCCTCGCTCCCCGTCTACAGACAACTCTTAGCACGAGAAGTGTCTTCCCCAGCCTACAAGTGTAGCAATCATTTTTTAAATTGGTATTAGGTGTTTAGCTTGCGGGTACACACAATGATGTACGGACTTGTCTCTGGAACAAACGGGGAGAAATCATAATTCCCAAACACCTCCTCAATGGAGAAATCGGCTGACTGTACAAGTTCCTGGAAAACATCAAACTCAATGAGTGAAAACTGGATTGGTAATCGGTGTTCTACCAGCATTCGATCTGTTGAATCTAACTCACAAATCGTCTGCCATCCTCTTACAATTCCAGTTTCTGGCTCATAGTTAAGATCTACGGATAAGCTGACAGAACCAACTCCATCCACACGGGGAAAGGGACCATAGTGACTTGAACCGTGGATAATAGACTGGAGGCGTACTCTAGGGTTATGCAGTGTACATATGAACCGTCCATTTGGCTTCAGTGATTTCGCAATTTCGTTGAGAGCCTTCCGTTGTTCAGCCTCGGTATGCAGCTCATGAAAGCTTTGGAAAGGTAGGATAGCCAAATCAAATGTTGATTCTAATTTGAGGCTAGTGACCGAAGCCTGCATGACATGAGCTCTCAGTCCGCGTGCTACCAGTTTCTGATGTAGTTGGGCAAGCATTGCTGGCGAAGCATCCACACATGTCAAGCTTACACCCGCTTCCAAAAGTGGAATAGAGATACGCCCGGTACCGCACATCAACTCAAGTACGGAACCATCAATCTTTTCACACTCTTGAAGGAAAAACGGCAGATCATCTGTGAAACGTAAGTACGAATCATAAAGATGCGCAATCTGCTCGTAATCAAGTGCAGAACTCATAAACAATCATGAAAACTGATGTATGAGCGAAATAAATTTTAAATTTTGTCATTAATTTTAACGAGTTCGTGGCTAAACTTCATTAACTCGTAGAGGTCATAAGCATATAAATCTTCCTGACTCGGCTCGTCAGTCTGACTTGTTGCCACAATTGGATCATTGTATGCCTTAGTTCTACCAATTAATAAAAGTTTTTTTCCTGCACACTCTCCAATTAATTTGAATTGATGTTCTGGAAAAAAGTTTACTTCATCAGTATAGAAAGTCTGATTTTTAATAGGCATAGTTTCTCCTGAATCCTTAGGAAAGAAATCTCGCTCAAATTGATTTTTAACCTTTAGCTGGTAGGGATGCTGATTTTTTAGTAGAGGGAATTGCTGGTAGAGATGCACACAATTCTTTTGTTTCTTAACTTTTGAATCAACAAAAGACATAGGATACCCCCTACACTTCAAATCAACTTCAAATCAACAGATATATGTCTACACTGCCAATTTTGACAGCAATACCAGCTAGGAGGACCTGGGGACAACAGCTTAGAATAAGCAGATGCCATAGGTACTCCTTCCAATGCCGACGGAGTTAGCTGACGGGCTAAGACTGGAAGGTGTCTCTCCATTCAAGATTCGCCCCAATACATTGGTTCCTCCGCTTCTAACCCAGCTTTAAAGTTTTTCAACAACAAGATTGGATTGAATTAGGCTGCGTTACCCACACATTAACTAAAATTATACTGAAATGTTCAAATAGTCAATGTATCTTAACTTTCCATTTCAGAACTCGTTCTATTTAACAACTTATCTGGTTAATCTTTACCAAAGAAAGGCAGATGGCACAAGGCAAAAGAGGTAGTCGTCGGGAGCAGCAATCAAACTTGCAGATCAATCAAAGAGACTCATGATGATCTCAATATTTATTTACAAAAAAATTTACAAATAGTCAAATAGTCAAATAGTCTTTGCAGATTGTTAAGCACAACTTTAGTATGAGATAATTTTCTCTATAAAATTAACTACAGTCACCAGAAAAAGGATGTACTTCGTTGATATGGAATTCCAGACATTTTTCTTATATCTTGCACCAGGATCAAAAACCGGGTTTCTTGAGAAAGATAACCCTTGAAAACCTTAATTTTCCGTTTAGAAACCCGGTTTTTTAGATCTTGTTGAGAATGGTGCAAGATGTCAGTTTTTCAGATGTTTGTCTGTGACGAAATCCCAACGATAAAAATATACTCGGACTGAACTAACATAAAGCTCGTAAAAGTTGTACGTATCGGAAGTTATGATAACAGCTAATGTTGACACAAACCCATTAAATCAAGACTTTTCTCATTGGTCTGCCTTATTGCAGCAACTGTTAGACCGTCAATCACTTTCGGTGTCTCAAGCATCCAACTTAATGTCTGGTTGGCTAAAAGAAGATATTCCCCCTGTATTATCGGGTGCTATTTTAGCAGCAATTCAGGCAAAGGGAGTGTCTGCCGAAGAGTTACTTGGCATGGTTGAGGTTCTATACTCTCAATCAATCAAACCAACACAACGAGATTTGATTGTTGGCACCTCACCACTTGTAGATACCTGTGGTACAGGAGGAGATGGAGCATCAACATTTAATATTTCCACAGCTGTTGCCTTTGTGACTGCCGCTGCTGGAGTAAAAGTGGCTAAACATGGTAATCGTTCAGCATCCGGGAAAACTGGCTCTGGCTCAGCAGACGTGTTAGAAGCTTTGGGTATCAATCTCAAAGCAAATCTTGAGAAGATTCAAGAAGCTGTGAGTGCAGTTGGCATGACTTTCTTGTTCGCACCTGATTGGCATCCGGCTCTGAAAGTGATCGCTCCTTTGCGAAAAACGCTGAAAGTACGCACAGTTTTTAATCTACTAGGTCCATTAATCAACCCCTTAAAACCAACAGGACAAGTTATTGGTATCAATTCTCCAGCTTTGGTAGAAACTTTTGCCAAGGTTCTAAATCAACTAGGGACTCGCCGAGCAATTACACTTCACGGACGCGAAAAATTAGACGAAGCGGGGTTGGGAGATAAAACTGACTTGGCTGTCGTGTCAAACCAACAAATACACTTGCTTGAAATCTCTCCAGAAGAGCTAGGCTTAAACCCCACTCCCATTAGTGAACTACGGGGCGGGGATGTCCAAGAAAATGCAGAAATTCTCAAAGCCGTCCTTCAAGGCAAAAGTACTCAGGCAAAGCAAGACGTGGTTGCTCTAAATGCAGCGTTCGCATTGTATGTGGGCGAAGCAGTGCCAGACGATAAAGATGATTATCAAACTTTTTCTCAAGCTGTTATCCTTGCTAAGGAAATTCTCCAAAGCGGGATTGCCTGGAATAAGTTGGAACAGCTTGCTGAATTTCTTAAGTGAAAGATAATCTGCTATTGTGCTAGTGCCACTGCTATTCGCAGGTGGTAGTCTTATAAAAAAGTAGGCTGAAAACCGCTGCCTAAGTGGAGTGGCTGTACGCGCTGCACCTGCGGGAACACCGTATCCTGTGTGTTGCCTGACATTAAGCTGGTGAAATCCCAAGACAATTTTATCTTTGGGAATGCCTGCGGCTACTAATTCGTAGGTCAGGCTATCTTCTGTATTATCTTGTTGCACCCAAATTTTGCCATCAATTTCTATTAAAAGTTTACCAATTGGTTGCTAAAACAAAGCTGTAAATACGCTGTCGCGCACTGCCAAATATAATAAAGTCACTGCACTATTTCCTCCGTTTCAATGTTGTAAATCAGTAGTAGAAGTTGGGTTTCCTGCACGACTGTTTGAGTTTAGATGCGTTTGCCCTGGCATCCTTACTGATATCCTTAAACCAACAAGACGATGCTGCAAAGCAGCCGCTACGCGAACGCAAAAAAATTGTCGAGGTAAAAGTAGACGATGGAAATCTCAACAGTTAAAACTCCCCGGTGGTTTGTACGCAGAGATATAGATGGTTTGTTTGGGCTTTTTCTCGACAACTTGATTCAAATTTTGTTGATTGTTAATTTGTGTCAAGGGGTACTTGGCTTCTCTCCCTTGCTCATATACGGGCGTATTCTACCAGGAATTGCTTTAAGTTTAATTGTCGGTAACTTTTATTATGGATGGTTAGCCTACAAACAAGGACAACGAGAACAACGAGATGATCTCACTGCTTTACCTTATGGCATTAATACTGTAAGCCTGTTTGCGTATATATTTTTAGTCATGCTACCTGTGCGGTTGACGGCGATCGCCCAAGGTGTATCATCAGAACAAGCTGCTGAACTCGCATGGCAAGCAGGTTTGGTTGCTTGCTTGGGTTCAGGTTTGATTGAATTAGTTGGTGCATGGATTGGTAATCCACTGCGTCGTCTTGTTCCGCGTGCAGCGATGCTTTCCACTTTAGGTGGTATTGCTATTACCTTCATTGCTATTGGCTTTCTATTTCGGACTTTTGCTAATCCCGTAGTGGGTTTAGTTCCCTTAGGCGTTATTCTAATAACCTACTTTGGACAAGTTCGATTTGCCATTCCTGGTGGGTTATTAGCAGTTCTTTTAGGAATTGGGTTGGCGTGGGGTACAGGTTTGGTCAGTTGGGATAACACCAAGTTCGTCACTGCACTACAACCGATTGGAATTTACATACCAAGGTTATGGTTAGGGGATCTATGGAATAGTCGCGCAGTCTTACTAGACTATTTCAGCATCATCTTACCAATGGGACTATTTAATCTTGTCGGTAGCTTGCAAAACTTAGAAAGTGCTGAAGCTGCTGGAGATGCTTATCCTGCGACTCCAAGTCTTGCAGCTAATGGTATTGGTACGTTGGTTGCAGCTATTTGTGGTTCTTGTTTCCCAACAACCATTTATATTGGACATCCTGGTTGGAAAGCTTTAGGAGCAAGAGTGGGTTACTCCATTCTCAACGGTATTTTTATGGGCTTGCTGTGCTTGACTGGAACCGTTGCAATGCTTGCTTATTTTGTCCCCGTTGAAGCTGGGATGGCAATTGTGTTGTGGATTGGTATTGTCATTGTAGCTCAAAGCTTCACAGCAACTCCTCCTCACCATGCCCCTGCTGTTGTTGTTGGTTTGTTACCAGGTATCGCAGGCTGGGGTGCTTTAATTGCTAAAAATGCACTACGCGCAGCAGGTTTGGGAACGCCAGAAAAACCCTTAACACCAGCCTTAATTGAACAGTTTAAGCTGAGTGATACATATATTAATGGTGCTTTTGCCTTAGAGCAGGGGTTTATTTTTTCAGCTATGATTTTGGCTGGTATCACAGTTTATATTATTGAGCGAGACTTCCGCAAAGCTGGCTATTGGTCTATTGCAGCAGCTTTACTTTCTTGGGTTGGTTTAATGCATAGCTACCGCTGGACTATCGCAGATACTATTGTTAATTTGGGTTTTGGAGCTGGAACGCCTTGGGCTGTTGGCTACATTTTACTAGCCATTCTCTTCTTTTACACTGAATGGCAAGTGCGTCATCAAAAAGGAAATCAAAAAGTTGTTCAATCTCCATCACAAGATACTTTTGATGGAGATTTAGAGAACTGAGGTTAGGGAGTATCCCAATGGTAAAGATTATTGTATTAGGTATTGCTCTTACTTGCGTTAGATGGGCAAACTTGAAGATTTTAGGTATTTTGGTAACCGACAATATCTTTGCATTAACTTGATTCATGAAAATTCAAGTTGATTTTTTAACATGTATTGATTATCTACAACAGTTATGCAAGTAGATCTAACAACTTTATTTCATAAACTCGCCTAACCACTGCCAATTCACTTTGACAGATGCACACACCGAACAGTTAAAACTAAAATGACAAATTCAATGTTGAAAAATGATCCCTTATGGTTTAAGAACAGCATTATTTATGAAGTGCCTGTTCGTGCTTTTGCGGACAGCAATGGTGATGGTATTAGTGACTTTCGAGGACTAACAGAAAAACTGGATTATCTGCAAGACTTAGGTGTTACGACTGTTTGGTTGCTACCGTGTCAAAATGCCAGTAACGAAGTTGCTAGAAAGGTAAACGCAATAATAGTTTAGATGTGATTTATATACCGTGGAAGTATAATTAAGGGATTTATAACGAGAAATCAGCTTATTTCAAGTTGCAGATCTCGCTTATAAAACTGTTCAAACGGTCGTTGAGAGATGAATGCTGAAAAAAAACGCTTGGTTGTAATCTCAACTCGGGTACCAAAGTCTGCTATTTTAGAGTCAGATGAAAAGCAAAGAACCAAATCTGTCAGTGGGTTGGTTAGTGCTCTCCATTTTGCTCTGCAAGATATTGATAGCTTGTGGTTTGGCTGGAGTGGTCAAGCTGTGACAAAATCAAGGAAAGCTGCTCCTCAGAAATCTTGCAATGGCTCAATTGAGCTAGTGACCGTTGATCTAACTTTGGGTGAGGTAGATGGTTTCTACACCGGATTTTGTAATAGTACTCTCTGGCCGCTCTTCCACTGTTTACCTTCCTATGTAAGGCTATGCCAGAATGCCTACCAGACATATCAAATTGTCAATCGTGACTTCGCCGCTATCCTGATTTCCTACTTGCGAGAAGATGATTTAGTCTGGGTTCATGACTATCAACATATCCCTATAGGAACAGAGCTACGCCGCTTGGGTTGGATGGGACGACTGGGTTTCTTTCTCCATACCCCATTTCCACCAATTGATATTCTAGAAATAATCCCCCAGAGCAAACAAATACTGGAAAACCTAATGGATTACGATCTCTTAGGCTTTAACACCCAGAGGTATTGTAAAAATTTCATTGATGCGTTGTGTAAAGAGTTTGGCGGAACTTTTGACGGAAGAACCTATTACTACAAACAGTTATCTGTTCACTGTAATGCGTATCCAACTGGTATAAACCCTAGTGCTTTTGAGTTTTGGGTTAACAGCGCAGACGCTATCGAAAAGCGAAGGCGTATTCGAGAATCTGTCTATAACCGTCGCATTGTGTTGGGTGTAGACCGTTTAGATTACACAAAGGGTATTTGCGAACGTCTTCTAGCCTTTGAGCAGTTCCTAGAGCGCTATCCTTATTGGCGAAAACAAGTATCAATGATACAGATTTCTGTCCCTTCACGTGACCATATGCCCGAATATGCAGCTTACAAACAAGAGATAGATCGCCTCGTAGGAAATATCAATAGCCGTTTTTCTGAAGACGAATGGCTTCCGGTCGTTTATTTGTATCGTTCGTATCTCCAAGAGGAACTTTCTGCCTTTTACCGTGAGGCTGATGTCTGTTTTGTCACTTCTTTGCGCGATGGCATGAACCTTGTAGCGAAAGAGTACATTGCTTCGCAAAGCAACAACTTCGGTGTTCTTGTTTTATCAAAGTTTTGTGGAGCATCTGAGGACTTACAAGAAGCTATTATAATCAACCCTTATGATATTTATGAGACTGCGAATGCTCTTAAGTTTGCCTTGGAAATGCCCAACAGAGAGCGCAGTGCTCGTTGGCAAGCCCTTATGAAGCGTGTGTGTAACCATACAGCCGGGGCATGGCGCGATTGTTTTTTGACTGATTTACAGGGGTTTGCAATTAAGTGAATGACAAAACAGAGTAAGTTAAGCTGTCACACACCTAACTTGCGTAAAATGAAAAAAAATGAAAATTTCAATGAATTCATACATTCGAGGTGTTAAGTGCAGACTCTATCACCACAACTTGATTTGGATTATTTTTTTGACAAAATTACTGAAGCTGAAGAAAGACTGCTTTTGCTTGATTACGATGGGACATTAGCTCCTTTTCGTGTAGAACGTGATAAAGCTTTCCCGTATCCGGAAGTAACTAAGTTACTGAAAGAGATAATTCAAACTCAGACAACACGCATAGTCATAATTACTGGACGTTCAATAAAGGACATAATCCCACTGCTGAATCTTGATCCGATTCCAGAGATTTGGGGATCGCATGGTTGGGAACATCTGTCCGTTGATGGTAAATACACAATGACCTCTTTTGACAATGACACTAAGCAAGCACTGGCTGATGCAAGAGATTACATCGCTTCACTAAATTTGCTAGATTACTGCGAACAAAAACCAGCAAGTATAGCAGTTCACTGGCGCGGTCTTGCAGCAGATATAGCAAATTTAATACATACAAAAGTCATGAAGAAATGGACTAAACTTACCGAGCAAACAAAACTTGAAATCCGCCCTTTTAATGGCGGTATTGAACTGTGTGTGATGGGAAAAAATAAAGGTACAGCCGTACAAACTATTATTTCCGGAATAGGTGCAAAGGCAGCTGTAGCTTATCTGGGAGATGATTTAACCGATGAAGATGCTTTCAATGCTGTTAAACCAAGGGGGGTTAGTGTTTTGGTTTGTCAATATTTTCGCCCAACTGCTGCTGATTTGTGGTTAAAACCTCCCAAAGAACTAGTGGATTTTTTGTCTAAGTGGAAACAGGCTAGTTCAAGTTACTTTTTAGACAAAATAATGTAAATTTTCTCTGAGCGATAGTGAGGAAATCAAGAAATGAAAAATTTCATTCAGGATTTTTTAATAAATTTAGCATCGGAGATTGTAGCTGCACTGATATTTGCATTAATAGGAATTATCATATATATCTCTCTTTACTGGAAAAATAGAAGAGGAATTTTGCGTTTCTTTGGGATTGGAAATTCACGCCCCAGTATTTGCGTCTATATGTCTAGATTAACAATAAAATCCGGAGGCACAGAAGCTATTGAGTATGTTGAAAGAGGATATTCCGGAGCAGCAATCACCAAGCTAGAATATGATGGAGCCTTACTTATACAAAATGAATTGAAATCAAGACTTTTAGCGTTACTACCTACAAAAGTCCAAGATTGGCTAGGTGAAGAAAGTATAGAGCTTAAAACCATTGATGTGCCTATTAAATTGAGTTCATTACGACCCATTGATGATGGAGTCTTTCGTGATAATCTTATACTTATTGGTACTGGAATATACAACAGTTTATCTCATCACTATTTGAATGACTATTTTAAAAAATACTCACAACGTTATTCTTGCTACTTTTTTCATGAGAAAGATGATAAAGGACAAAGAGTTATAGGTATCAATCGAAAAGGTATTAAGAATGCACCTATAGAGGGGCGTGATAAAGGTAACGAGCCTGGATTCATCTTACGTATCATTGATGTAGATTACAAGATAAGTGTATTTATCTGTGGCGGTCTTGGTTCTAGCGCTACATATGGGAGTGCGCGTTATCTTGCTAAAAATTGGAAAAGTCTACAGAAGGAATTTCAAAATAAAGAGTTCGGTATTGCATTAATATTTCCTAACCAGGAACCAGATGGAGAATTTGTCCAAAAACCCATAGTTTGTGACAAATTCCTACTGCGCTAAAATCAGATTTTTGTAATTGCTGTATCTGGGGTCGAGCCGAGATAGCTGTAAGTGCGATTCGTTCTGGAGAAACCCATTATCCGGGGGGATTCCAGGCTTCAGTAAAGTAACCAATATTGGTTGAGTCCGCACTTTAATCCTTTAGTGATGACAACTTGATGTCCATGGTCGATTATGGGTGGGCGCAATGGAGTTTTGGGCTGATTTAGCTGATGAGCTTATGCGCTTTAAGTGCGATCGCCATGCTCATTTTTTTTAACGACCTGATTTTTTTGAATGTTACGCTTGCAAATCAGCGCCTTCCAGGGAATGAAACAGCCCCGCCTTTTTAAGGGGGTCGCCGCAGGCATTCTGATCTTATCCGAACCGTATTGAGAGTGAATTTCCTTCTGGAATATCTAGTTTGACAATACCCACCACACGTTTGTTTCCGTCTGTGCCCAGTTTTGTTAAATAATAGGGTGAGCAAAGCCAGCCCACCCTATAAATAAGCTTGTCAAGAACAGGTTTTACAATGTGTGCGTTTTGAATTGCTTAGCGCTGAATCTGCTGAAGGAGGGCTTGTGTTTGTTGATACCCTTGAGTATTTCCTTGCTGTTGAAATAGACTTGCAGCCTGTTTTAAATCAGCAACAGCGCTGCGCTTATTTCCCAAAGCATATTGGGCAAGTCCCCGGTTACCATAGGCATCAGCTAGATTGGGATTTCTGTTTAGGGCAGAGTTAAAGTTTGCAACAGCTTGCTGATGATTTCCCTGTTTATAGTTGGCAAGTCCCAGATTGTAGTAGCCATCTGGTGAAGTTGGATCAATTTTTATTGTCTGGTTAAAGTCGGCGATCGCTTTGTGGTTATCTCCCAGTTGGGCATGAACAGTCCCCCGACCGCTGTAAGCATCAGCGTGGTTGGGATTTAGCTGTAGCGCCCAGTTAAAGTCGATCAGCGCTGCTTTCAAGTCTCCTATATGAAATTCTGCCAGCCCCCGCAGGCAATAACCTTCGTAATATTTAGGATTCAATTGTACTACAGAATGAAAAGCCTCAATAGCTCCACTAAAGTTGCCTTGCTTTAGCTTTTGCACTCCTTGGTTATAGTGTTTCTGAAAATTCGTTTGCTGGATGCGAGTTTGTGGTACTTGTGCAGAGATAGCAGCAGGCAAACCACCCACTACACTCGTTATTCCCAGGATTGCAATCGCTTTATGAAGGTAGTTCATGACTTAACTTTCCCCGCGCTAGAAATACGAGGTAGATTGGCACAGAATTGTTCCTGATTACGACTATTGTATACGGGTCACAAAAATTAAGGGACAAGATGCAGCCAACCCAAAAAACTTTGTAACAGTAACCAAGCATTTAAGCACTCAAAAATGCTTTTGGATCTCTAGAAAGTAGAACTCTTGCAATACATTTTATACACACTTGTCAAACACAAAGTTTATCGTATATCTTTTCACGATTAAGCGGTAAAATGCCCTTTGATTAATGAATTACCCAAATTAATTGTGGGAGGTCAAAAATGACTGCTTTTTCTCGTCCTTCAATATTGCAGAAGACTGCAGGTATTACCCTATCTAAACCTGTGCAGGTAACGCTTTATATGCTGCTATCAACTCTTGTTATCTGGACTGTTTTCTTCTCCACTTATCCTGCGGCTCACAACACAGCACACTCAGCGCGTCATCACACATTAGGCGTTGCATGTCACTAAATTATCATATTCCAGTATTTTTTAGCTTAATCGGGTAGAAACCCCACGTCTCTATACGAAGTGTGAGCGTGGGATAAATACCCAGACAAAAACGAAACGCAACGCCAGTCGCCACGAACGAGACGCACTTGCTATAGGTCGGGCATTCATTTATGACTTCAGTCACCTACGGAGATAAACCCTCCTGCAGTGCTGACTCCCCAACGAAGTAACAAGTGGAATATTTGTCCATAAGTTATGAAACGGTAAGGTAAGTTTCACCCTAAGAAACTAATCCTCAAAATCCAGGATGAACAGGAGTTAAGTTTCAATGAAAAAATATCGGCTGTTTGGAGTCATTAGCACTATTTGCGTTGCAGTGTCAATTCTTTATTCCTTTGTAGGAGTTTCCCAAACTCCTATACCCAGAGTACAACTCATCACTAACCCACCCCTAGAACGTATTCTCCCTTTTGAAGCAGGAACAGAAAAACAACAATCTCCCGTTACTTTGACACTACAAGCTATTGATGCTGTTGGTAAACCATTAGAAAATGCCAAAATTGCCTTACAAATTCTGACGCCTAATCCTAATCCTTGGTTGACGACAGATTTTCCCATTGTTGAGGGAACAAAACTACTGCAAATGGAGGCGGCTGCACCTGATGGTAAGCTAGAAATTCAGCAAATGTTACCCATCCGTGGTAACTACCAACTGCGAGTGAATGTATCACCGTTGGTAGCAAATGCTTTTGCTCCCTACGAGCAAACATTGAATTTGAATGTCCGGGAAAACCCAGTCAAATATAAATATTTTGCTGTCGTCGCAGCTATTCTACTGTCAGTTGGATTATTGGGTGGCTGGGTTATCGGTGGACAAGAAAAACTGCGAGAAGGAGAAATTGCACCCCAGTCAGTGCGTCTGTTGTTAAGTGCGTTGACAGTCGTGGCTATAGTAACCCTATTGTTTATCAACATTAGTGCAGAAGTCGCAGAAGCTCATGGCAGCGGACACTCAAACACTACTGAAGCTATTGCACCATCAGTTCAAAAATCTCAAGAGTTGGAAGTGCATCTTGAGGGAGATAAAAACGCGACTGTCGGAAAACTTGCGAATTTAACGGTACGGGTGAAGGATACTGCAACAGGACAACCTCTGACGGATGTAGCGTTGCAAGTCAAGGCGATCGCTCTAGAAGATAATTTAACAATCTTTACCTACAAAGGTATTCCCGACTCTAACGGGAAGTTAACATGGCAAGAACAATTTTTTGATGGCGCACCCCATAAAGTTGAGGTGGAAGCAACTCCCTTACCAGGAGCGAAGCGTCAATTTTATGGGGTGAAAGTGGCGCAGGAGGTGGAAGTTGAGGGGATTGCACCACCACTTTATATCCGGTTGATTGGTTTATTCTACTTTACTGCCATTATTGGCATTGGTATGGCAATAGGATTGCTTATACAGCGTCGGCAAAAACCACAAGCAAGGGCATAATTTTCCAGTTATTTCATCCAAATTTTATTGATTGTACTTAAGTACAAATTTTGATTTCAACTTGTACGTGAAGTAATATTTAGTAATGCAAATTTTTTCATAAAATTATGGAATTTCTATGCATTTCTCAAGAAAAGGTTGCCATACTTGTGAGGGATAAAACCATTTTTTACGTTAAACAGATTCTGATTTAATAAGCGTGCTAGTTATGACAACCATGAAGTCCTGTGTTTCAACTTGTCGATACTGTCGGTATTATACTCCAGAGGGTCAGCGTGGTGGTACTTGTGGATTATTAAGTGTGTCGGTGAAATCTGGATGGAAAGCTTGCTCTTTATCTGTCCCATATTTTGCACCTTCTTACGAAAATCTAGTTAGCACTCATAACTTTAGATAAATCACTAGAAAGTGTTGTCTAAGAACCTTTAAGACGAAAAGGTTAATTATTGTTTGTTATTTTGACAAAAATAGAGTCCTTGAGGTAATATCAGAAATTGTCTGTCTAATTCCTGCTCGGATCAGGTAAAGGCAATACAAAAGCTGGAAAGCTTTTTAAGCGCATACAGTCCAGCTACCTGTACGGCAACCTCAAGGACAATTTTATGACCTACGCAATTATTGAAACTGGCGGCAAACAACTCAGAGTCGAACCTGGTCACTTTTACGATATTGAACTGCTCTCTACCCAACCAGACGAAAAAGTTACCATAGAAAGGTATTGTTAGTTCAGCACAACGGCGAAGTCACCATAGGACAGCCGCTTGTCGCAGGAGCAAAGGTAGAAGGCACGGTGATGCGGCATTTTAGAGGTCGCAAAGTCCTGGTATATAAGATGAAACCGAAAAAGAAAACCCGTAAAAAGCGGGGTCATCGCCAGGAAATCACGAGATTATTGATTAACTCTATTAGCCTCGGCGATTCGGTACTTGCTTTAGAAGAAAGCGCGATCTGCGCGGAGCGCAGCAGCGAAGCTATCGCCATAACATCAAACATTGAAGTATCAAACACTGAAGTCACTTCAGAACCAGCAGCAACTTCTCAAACCCCAGAAACTGTTGAAGTTGCTGCAACAACCGTTGCTGAACCCGTTGCTGAAAATCAGCCTGCCGAAGAAACTGATGCTCAATAATAAATAAAAGTAGAGATACAAGAGGAAATTATGGCTCATAAGAAAGGAACTGGTAGTACACGTAACGGTCGTGACTCCAATGCTCAAAGACTTGGCGTTAAACGCTACGGTGGTCAAGTTGTCCGGGCGGGAAATATCCTAGTACGTCAGCGTGGTACTAAATTTCACCCTGGTAACAACGTTGGTATTGGTACGGATGATACTCTGTTTGCCTTAGTGGACGGCGTGGTCACATTTGAACGCAAAGGCAAAGCTCGTAAAAAGATTAGCGTCTATCCAGTTGCTGCGGTAGCTGAGTCAGTCGCTAGTTAATGAAAAGAACTCAGAACAGTGAGCAGTTATCAGTAAACAGTAAACAGTGAATTGATAACTGATAACTGATAACTGAGTTCTTCTCAAGTCAACTTATGGATCAGCGCGCCTAAGCCTAACCCCGTCAAAGAGAGGATAGACAAAAACCAGAAAACTTGTCCTTCTTTGAAGCCAGCAGTTTGAAAGTCTATCCTTGCCAGTACAGCCGCTGCAACAACCAGTAAGGTATCAAGAAATAGTCGAAACTTGGCTATCATCAAAAAAAACAAGAAAGCACTCAAAAGGGTAAGACCAAAAGACCTAAGATTTGATTTGAATAAGACAAAAGAACAATCTGTAAACCTTGTCCAGGAAGTGGTTAAACCTCCCATAAGGAATAAGATGGCAATCACAGCCAGTAGCCACATATACCAAGGAGTGTATGTTTTAGAGATTACCCAGCCGATGGTCGTGTAAGTAAGCAGTAGCAATGCTAGGGGAAACAAAGGCAGTCTCTTCAAGATTGACATGGGTTATTCCCAGTATTAAGGACAGGCTATCATTCCACAACAATCTAAAGCAAAGCGTACTGCTTTGTAGAAAATGATGAATCGCTTGCTACAATATAATCCGTCAGAAAAAAGCCAATTTACTTGATAGAGACTGGCTTGTATAGCTTAAACTATAGATTTATTATCATATTTTTCCTACCTTTCATCAAGAGACTGTTATGCTTTCCACAAGAAAGCAAAGTCAGTTTGCAAACAATTCCGGCACAAAGTATTAAATATTTTCTTAAACATTTGTAAACTATTAGCAGCAAAGTAGCCGCGTATCATGTCTTGTTAAGGGATTATCATGAGACAACTTGTTATCGCTGAGCGTGTATGCCTCACTGGTCATATCTTGGCAAAGGCTTTTGGACTGATAGGCATTCTATTGGTCATACCTAATGCCGAAATGATTTTGAACTTAGGAGAGGCAGGAGGGGTTGGACAAAAAGCCATACAGTTGAGTATGGCTGACGGCGGTGTGGTGGATATTATTTTGGGGACAATAGCCGTCTCCATTTATGCATATCGGATATTGGGGTGGCGCACTTGGCTGGGGTTTATGCTACCAGCTGTGTCGATATCGGTGGGTAGCGAATTACTAGGAACTAGCACTGGGTTTCCCTTTGGATACTACAGTTACTTGAGTGGCTTGGGATATAAGATTGCGGGACTTGTCCCATTTACAATTCCCTTATCCTGGTTTTACGTGGGCTTGTCTTCTTACCTCATTGCTCGTGCTGGTTTGAGGGTCGCTCAAAATCCCAGTTTACTGCGCCAATTGAGTGCCGTAGCGTTAGGTGCTTTGCTTTTCACCTGCTGGGACTTTGCATTGGAACCAGCCATGAGTCAAACATCTCTCCCATTTTGGTATTGGGAAAATCCTGGAGCTTTCTTTGGAACACCCTATCAAAATTATGCGGGTTGGTTTGGCACTAGCGCCTTGTTCATGACTGTAGCAGGACTGCTGTGGAGAAACACGCCGGTAAAATTAGAGCGATCGCAACTTTCTATACCCTTAGTCGTTTATTTGAGCAATTTTGTTTTCGCCGCTGGACTCAGCTTAGCCGCTGGATTTGCTCTTCCTGTCTCGCTGGGCTTTGCGCTAGGCGTAGTTCCTGCGATCGCACTTTGGTGGAGTTCAAAAGACACATCTGCTAATGTTCCTGTTGCACCAACAAGTACGGAAATTTCTGTAGCAAGCATCAAAGTTGCTGTAAAGTAAAACTTTGATTTCCATCGCCAGGTATTTTGCTGTGCTAGACGCGTGGACGATAGCAAGTGCTATCTCACTTTTGTTACTGCTTATTCAACTACCAGCAACAGCAATTTTGCTGTCGCGCCTCCTAAAAGGACCTAGCCGCCATCCTCCCATGACACCCCAAAATTCCACACCAGAACTTTTGGGCTGTGTCAGCATTGTCATTCCCACCCTGAATGAGGCTCTTCGTATTAGTCCTCTGCTAGACGGAATCTCTCAGCAAAGCTATGAAGTCCGAGAAATTATCATTGTAGATAGCAAGTCTGGTGATGGCACACCTGACTTGATAAAAACAGCACAGCAGAAAGACCCTCGCTTTCGTCTGATGACTGATGATCCCTTACCAAGCGGTTGGGTGGGGCGTCCTTGGGCCTTGCATTACGGTTTTTTACAGATCTCAGAGGCGAGTGAGTGGTTTCTAGGTCTGGATGCTGATATACAACCATCACCTGGTTTGGTTGCTAGTTTGGTGAGGACCGCAGAAACTCAAGGCTATGACTTGGTTTCTCTCTCACCCCAATTTATTCTCAAATATCCAGGAGAGTGCTGGCTACAACCTGCATTGTTGATGACTCTGCTTTACCGATTTAATCCTGCTGGTGTCAATGCTGAGAACTCAGAACGGGTCATGGCAAATGGGCAATGCTACTTGTGTCGTCGCTCTGTTCTAGCGGCTGTGGGTGGATATACGACTGCAAGTGGTTCTTTTTGTGATGATGTCACCTTAGCACGGAACATAGCTGCCTGTGGGTATAAGGTTGGCTTTTTAGATGGGGCAAAAGTTCTCAAGGTGCGGATGTACGAAGGAGCAATGGAAACTTGGCAACAATGGGGGCGAAGCCTTGACTTGAAAGATGCTTCCTCCCGCGCTCAACTTTGGGGAGATTTATGGCTCCTTTCGGGAGTTCAAGGTTTACCCCCAATCGTCGTCTGCACTTACCTCTTGTTTCTTCCTCCGCTCCAGAGCTTCTCTGCTCAAGAGCTCCTCCTACTGGCGCTAAATCTATTTCTGGTGGTCATTCGCTTTGCTATGCTTTTTGCGATCGCACCCTCTTACGACCGCACCCAAGCAAAAGGCGGTTGGTTGTTTTGGCTGTCGCCTTTTGCTGATCCAATAGCAGTCCTGCGGATTTTTCTCTCTGCATTCCGCACCCCCAGAGAGTGGCGAGGGCGCAAGTACAGTACTGAGTGATGAACGAGACCGGAAGCCTACACTGTACCCAAAGGATGCAGTGTAGGTACTTCACGACTCAGTTTCACTCTCTACCTTATCGCCTCGTTCCAATTCCCAGAGAATTTGATTGCCTTCACGCCGCACTCGTGATACAATCCAGTTCCGCCAGCGCCACTCATCCCCACGACTGGTAACAGCACTGGCGTGAACGTCCATCAAGTCCGCCAGTTCAGAACTTGTAATCAGGTAACCTTTTTCGGCAATTTCGTCTGCAATGCGGAGGGTTTCCACTAAATTGCGGAGTTGCGTTACCCTCATTTCTTGAGGTAATTCCTCACTGACGGAGGTAGCAGAGTGAGTTTGTGGTTCCATATTGGTTATATCTGTTGCAAGAGTACTGATTTCTTGCTTCTTTTTGTTAATTATTGTAGAGTTTGTTTCTAAATCAGATGCTCTTGATATATTAACCTCGTTTTTTTGCTCCAAGAAAAAGTCTTGTTGTTGCAGGGATATGGTTTTGCCATTAGCAAAAGCACGGGCGATCGCATCACAGCGTTCGTTACCAATATTACCTGCATGACCCCGAACATGCTCCCACTTAACCTGTGGGCTACTGAGGTCGTCTAAGATTTCCAACAGGTCTTGGTTCAGCACAGGATTTCCATCTGCCTTTTTCCAGCCTCGCTTTTTCCAGCCTTTCATCCATTTTGTCACAGAGTTGATGAGGTATTCGCTATCACTGTGAAGAGTGATGGGTTCGGTTTGTGCTGAATCTTTGAAAAATTGGAGAGCGGCGATCGCAGCTTGCATCTCCATCTTGTTGTTGGTGGTTCTGGGGGATACACCGCCCATTTCGTGAGTGGAACCATCACTGAAATAGACAACGACACCCCAACCACCAGGACCGGGATTGCCTGTGCAAGCGCCATCGGTGTATATACTTTTGATTGTGGAAACTGAAGACATACTTAAGAAAATAAAATCGCCAAGACAGAAGACAAAATAACGAGAACCGCTACATATCACAACATACCCAATAGCGCCCTTTTCAACTCAACTGAAATCTTTTATAGCGGTTCTCACTTCGGTGCAATACAGTCGTCACCTCACCCCGCATTTGCTGACGCAACGCTCCCCTCTCCTTAGCAAGGAGAGGGGTTGGGGGTGAGGTTGAAAAATGTACCGCATGCAAACGAGAACCGCTATAGTTTAGTTTTACTAGAGTATCGGTCAAGTCATCAGGACTTACGCAAAGTCGAGAATGTCATACTGTAGACGCTTTGCGGCTTCCCGCAGGGTGCGAAACGGAGTGTAGCGAAGTATCAAGGGAGATTCTTCGCTACACTGCCCTCCGGGCACGCTGCGCGCTCCAGAATGACAGTTTTTCGTTAAAATGCGTAAGTCCTGGTCATCCCAAAAACCCGGTTTCTGTTCGCTGGAATGCCTAATATTTCATTAGAAGACGCAAAGAAACCGGGTTTTTCTGTCTAATGCGTGAATACTTGACCGGCGCTCTAGTTTAGGATGCTCTGGCAAACTCTACCAAATTTCCCTGTCTGGGTACGTCGCTGTCCATAACTAAGCAACCACAATACGATTATCAGCAACACAAGAGCTGATACTGTTGTTGGCTCCGGTACCTTCTTCACTTCCTGTCCAGGCGGAGAAATCACAGGAGGAGTGGGTGGAACTTCAGTGATTTGGTTGTCACCGGGAGAATCACCACCTGAAGGAGGGACGGAACCGCCAGAGGAAGGCGGATTACTAACTGAGGGTGTACTCGTTACTGTACCTGATCCCTGACCTGAAGAATTATCTTCACCACCACCAAGGGTGAGAAGCAGTAGGAGTAAGCCCAAACCGCCGCCAGCAAGCCAGATCGTCGGAAAAGAGTTCCCCGAACCTTGACCTTGTTGCAACACAACATCTTCTACAAGGTTAGGGATAATGTCAATGCTTGTTGCTTCTGGTTCTAACGCTACTGGAGCTTCCCATGAAACGACATCTCCAGCCAGAGTTTCCCCAGTCAGTAAATCACCTGAAGGAATGCCAAGATTTGGGCGTCCGAACTCTGCTCCATCTGGTGAATATGGCATGGAGAGGTCTTTGAGAATCGTGTCTTTGAGAGACTCTTCATTCCCAGAGTTCAACACACGCATCGAATTCGAGAGTTTGTCTGAGTAGAACTTGGTTAACTCTGGCGCTAAACCCAAAGATTGAATCTGCTGCTGAGCATTGGGAATTTTTGCCACCTCCTCAAGCAACAAACGCCCATAAGAGTATTTCAAATCCAGTAAGCCATTACGTGGGTCGAGTGAGTTCCCACTTCCTTCAGGTGCCCAGTAAAAGTTTTTGGTCACCTGTCCCAAACCCGCTAGTGGAGTTTGATTGACTGAAGTACCAAGAACATAGCGATACCCGTCCACTATACTGAGGTTGTCGTCCTGCCAGAATGAAGCGTAGGGTATCTGAGTCAGATTGGGGTTGTTTCCGTAAAGAGAAGCAAAATTCCGGTAGTTTTCTTCCCCCCCAGCTGCTTGCATCAGTAACTGCTCATAGGTTGGTCCACCATTTGACTCAACTAATTTCTGAAAGACTGCACCTGCTTTGTTACAAGCGACACCAAATCCCACACTACATGCAGCAATACCTCGCATTTGAGTCACATCTCGACCCGATAGCTGGTACTGGAGATAGTTTTGCTCCAGTCCTGGTTGGATACCATAGCGCCCAAGCGTAAGCTGAGCAGAAGCAGACTGAGATGCTGTGAGTACTGATGCAAAAGATGATAGTGTGATTACGATTCTTTTGGCTGTTGACTTCAAAGGATTTACCTCCACTAAACAAGAGTATGGGGGCATGGGAATATGGAGTATAGAATGTAAGAGACAGTTCAATTCAAAATTTTTTTAATTTTTTATTTTTGAATTTTAAATTTTTCTACACTCCTACCCTGCCCATGAAAGATTCAACTTAAGAGGCTGGGGAGGAACGTAAATTCTGAGGTGAATTGATATTAATCGTGATTGCTGTACCCT
Organism: Scytonema sp. RU_4_4; assembly: GCA_012031965.1. Taxonomy (GTDB): domain Bacteria; phylum Cyanobacteriota; class Cyanobacteriia; order Cyanobacteriales; family Nostocaceae; genus Brasilonema. Next base: position 18,066 of record JAAUSC010000005.1, on the reverse strand, counting down.
GAAGTTCTCCTCCTGTGACGGTGTTGTATATGATGAACCCTTGATTTGGCTGGTCAAAAAGATACCCACGCGTTGAGGCTGGAATTTTCCCTTGCTTAACTAAAGTAATAAAAGATTCAAAATACCTGCGTACACTCTGACGGTTCCCCTGATTTGTCTTGGTATGATTGTCAATGAGCATCATGAACAAGTCCAAGGTGCGAGCGTCTTGCCCCTCAACCAGACTGCCGTTATTCAAAAAAGAACTTGCTATGAGCCTTCCACTCACTTGTTGAACTTTAAAGAGGGTGTAATAAAGCTCCTGTTTCTGGCTATCTCTCACGTAACACACCCAAGAACCGTCTGGCTTCTGTGTAAAACCTTGCTGTAGGAGGTAGGAAAGGGGGGAAGGAGTTTGCCCATCTGTTGGTGGAGGTAGCAAATTATCTACCGCATCAAAAGAGCAAATCTTCTGAGTGGTTCCAGACTGGGGAACAGTTGGAGTTTTCTGAGTGGTTCCAGACTGGGGAACAGTTGGAGTTTTCTGAGGTGTTCCGGACTGGGGAACAGTTGGAGTTTTCTGAGGTGTTCCGGACTGGGGAACAGTTTGAATCTCCTGCGCTACTGCAAAGCAAGACACAGTAGCATATGTAGACACCGAAATAGCGAATACACCAAGCAAACGAACAATGGTATTCATACAGTGTTGGCGAGTGATTAACAACAGAGATTGTTAGCAAAGGTTAAGAAACACCCATATTCAATGGATCCGCAATAAAGGAGTTTCAGTGGTGGAACATCAATATACGCTAAGCTCAAAACTTTGATGAAAAGGGTGTTCTAGCAACTAACAATGTCTGCCAAATTTTCAGTCAAGTGTAAATAAAGTTACACAAATGCACAGTTCTAGCCTATTTAAAAGCGAATCACTTAGTTTTGTTTCAAAGAAAGTGCTTAGGCAAAAGTTTACCTAGTATGTACATTCTTTTTTTAGAGCTACTTAAATATCGAGGAGAAATGGTGATATACACTAATAGAGCCATGGAGATACTATCCTTCATGAAGATATGTGGAAGGTACTACCTTGGGTAAAATCATACTCTAGCTAGGTTATTTCAGCCGCCAATATTGTTAAATGTTGATTTGTGAATGGTTCACATGAATATTAGCTATTGAAGGCTTCCACCCCCCCAATTTTCTGTGATGTCATTAACTAGGAACACAAACAAAATCATTTATACCGGAATTGATGCACCTTTGATAACAATTTTAAAAAAGCTAGAGTTGTTATATTGTCCAATCGCTAGTTACAAAAGTCAATCATCAGAGTACTGTTGTTTACTTATTATTCTAAGAATCGTTTGTAGCTATATAAATTTACAATCAGGTAACCCAAGTTGAGTAAGTTTTGTGATATTATTTTCTACTTATAAAATAAATAAGTATAGCTCATTTATAAAACTTGTATTAAGTATTCAAAAGCACACTATGATAGTGTGTTATTCAGTAACAATAACATAGCCTAAAAATTTAAGGTTGTCTTTATAAGCAGATTATAAAATCTGGAGTTTAGTGGGTTATGAACTTGCAGTTCAGCACCACCAATGAAAATTTATTTTCAGAGTAGCCTAGTTTGCGGTGCGAAACCCAAAATTTGTCACAAATGAATTTGTAAATACTGATGATATAAATGACAGCGTGGTAATACGCTATCTCTTTGTATTTTTACTAGTCCAATACTGTGTCATTTAAATTTTAGTTACTGTACGATAACTAAGAGCGTGTTTATAAATTCGGCAAAAACCTTGATTTGTCATGCTGTTCGCGTAGCGTGTACCAAGAGTGCATACGTAGCGATCGCACAAGTGTTGCATCTATCAACTACGTTGCAAAATCTAGATTCTGAGTCCCAAAGGGACACGCGCTGCGGGACGTTCCGTTTCACTTCACTGAGAATGACAGATTTATTTCATAAACACCCTCTAAGATTGACTAGTTGTGCAGTAGGATAACCTTGCCTACTAAGCTGTTGAACTTTTAACTTGCATATTTATCGTCTTGGCTGTTGACCGTTAACTGTTGACTGTCAACTATCAGCAGCCAACAAACCTAACTATTAATTATGCAATTTAAATGTGTTTTAGCTTACCTAGTGAACAACAGCGCTGATACCTGCGATCGCTTTGCTCGCCGCAGGTATCGTGTTAGCAAAGGTGTCCAGCCAATAAGCCAAAAACCCATCCCACCTCCCCCACAAACCAAGATGGAAAGCATACAACCGCATGAACTCAGGATTGGCGAAACCTATGAAATTGAATTTCTAAATGGCTCCATATTAGTAGCAAAGTTTACAGGAATTAAGGGTGGATATTATTATTTCCTTAATAAAGGACATCAGTTCTCAATTGCTGATAACACAATTGAGTATCACCACTTTTACAGAATAAATTATTGACACGAAAAAATGACGGAGCTAGCATAAAATTCTCGACATTGAAGTCGAAATAAGGTCTTTCTTTACATCAGCCAACACGTTAATGGATGGAATTATATGACTTTTTAGTTATTGATATCATTGCAGAGATGACAAGCGCTCTCACTAACGTTGGGGTTAGTTGTCAGATAGGCATATAGCCACTTACAGCCGCGTACTAGAAGAGCATCTAAATCCATAGGGGAATCTAAATGGTTGAGTTTCCAGATCCTCACAGTTTTGCCATCACTGGCAGAAGCAATCGTTTTACCATCTGGACTGAAACTCACACTGTTGACACAGTGATTATGTCCATGAAAGGTTTGTAGCTCTTTGCCTTCTAAGTTCCAAAGTTTGACTGTCTTGTCATCACTGGCAGAGGCTACCATTTTACCATCTGGACTGAAACTTACGCTGTTAACAGCATCTCTATGTCCTTGAAAGGTTTGCAGTTCTCTACTATGAACAATACTCCAGAGTTTGATTGTCTTATCATCACTGGCTGAGGCTATCATTTTACCATCTGGGCTGAAACTCACGCTCCGAACCCAGTTGTGATGTCCCCGGAAAGTACACAGTTCCATCCCTTCCAGGTTCCACAGTTTGATTGTGTTGTCATCACTGGCTGAGGCGATTATCTGACCATCTGGACTAAAACTCACACCCCAAATCCAATTGCAATGTCCTTGAAAAGTACGTAGTTCTGTGCAAAACTCCTGTGGAGATACGCGAGCGAGTCTCCAAAGTCTCACGGTTTTATCATCACTTGCCGAGACGATCATCTGTCCATCTGGGCTGAAACACACGCTCCTGACTCTATCGTCATGTCCTTTCAAAGTTTTGAGTAAAGTTCCATCAAGACTCCAGAGTTTCACGGTTTTATCCTCACTGGCTGAGGCAATTATATACCCATTAGGGCTAAAACTCGTGCTTCTAATCCAGTCGGTATGTCCGAGTAAGGTTTGCAGTTCTTTACCTTCGAGATCCCAGAGTTTTACTGTTTTGTCCTCACTAGCAGAAGCAAGCATCTGCCCGTTGGGGCTGAAACTTACGCAACTGACCCTAGCACGATGTCCTTGATGGGTTGGTTTTTTTATACCATCAAGGCTCCAGAGTTTGACTGTACTGTCATCACTAGCCGAAGCAAGCATCTGACCATCTGGACTAAAACTGACACTCCTGCTTCTAGCTCTATGTCCTTTCAAGGTTTTGAGTAAAGTTCCATCAAGACTCCAGAGTATGACGGTGCTGTCATCACTGGCGGAAGCAATCATCTGACCATCTGAACTAAAACTTACGCTTCTGACCCTAGCACAATGTCCAAGTAAGGTTTGCACTTCTGTACCGTCTTGACTCCAGAGTTTGACTGTCCTGTCATCACTGGCGGAAGCAATGATCTGACCATCTGGACTAAAACTTATACTCCTGATCTTATCGCTATGCCCAACTAAGGTTTTCAGTTCTGTGCCATTAAGATTCCAAAGTTTGATTGTACTATCGTCACTTGCTGAGGCAATCATCTGACCATCTGGACTAAAACTCACACTCCTAACCCAGTTACCATGTCCGAGTAAGGTTTGCAGTTCTGTGCCGTTCTGACTCCAAAGTTTGACTGTCCTGTCATTGCTAGCGGAGGCTATGATCTGACCATCTGAACTAAAACTCACGCCTAAAACCCAATCGTTATGCCCTTGGAAAGTTCGCACTTCTGTACCGTCAAGCCGCCAAAGTTTCACAGTTTTGTCAGTACTTGCTGAAGCCAGCATCTGTCCATCCGGACTGAAACTGACACTATTCACACCAAGGCTATGCCCTTGGAGGGTGTTAACTAGAGTACCATCGTACTTCCAAAGTTTAATTGTGCTGTCATCACTGCCAGAAGCAATGAGTTGACCATCTGGACTGAAACTCACGCTCAAAATTCTGGCGCTATGCCCTTGAAAACGATTGCACTCTTGAATTCCAAAGACTGCCTGCTGTAAATTAGCTACAGTTTTATGCTTAAGCTTAGCATCTACCAATGGTAGCATTTCCTGTAATTTTCTACCAGCCTTGACAGCGGCGATTAATGCCCCAAGCTCATCGTGTGATAGAAGCAAAGCTTGAGAGAGGGAACTCAGTGCCTCGATTTCAGCAATTTCTGCCCGTTTGCGTTCCTGCTTTTCTTGCAGCAGTGACTGCTTGAGTTTTTCTTTAGTTAGCTTCAGTTCTTCTAATAGTTCAGGTTCCTGTTGTTGACGGATAAACGCCAGCAGATAATCGTGAACCAGTTGATAACGATCAGCGGGTGTTTCTCGTACCCGAAAGACAAATCCTGCACCGACTAAAATTTCTAAAACTAAATCCAGTTGATTAGCTTCTAATTGTAAACCTGCTGTTTCTATTTCCTCTATGAGTTCAGCACGAGTCTTGAGGGGGCGGGTACCGATTTCATCTGTTAGCAGAAACAAAATGAGTTGAGCAATACTTTTGTTCTTAGGACCACAATCTCTAATGACTTGTTCTAAATATTGTTCAACCAGTTTTTCTTTCGGATTAGAACCAAGTTGTTGATATTGTTTTAGGGTGATGATGTTGTCCTCTTCGAGTTGTGCTCCTACAATCTGTAACTCAATTGGACGCACTACCCCTAACTCTCCGGCTAAATCATGCACTAGAGCATCAATCAGCGCAGGCTCAAAGTGAAAATGCGATTGCGCTGTTAAACTCTGGATATTTAATTTGGCATCTTCTGGTGAAAACTCTTTTAAAGAGTAGCGAATATTTTTGCTCAGAATATCATTATTGATGATATCTAAATTGTGACGCGTTCCCACTCCAACAAATAGTGCAAATAATCTTCCCGTAATAATAGAATGATTTTTACAGAGGGAATTTTCAAGCAAGTATGCAAAAATTCATACAATGGTCGTCTTTGAGTTGGTTCAGTACAGACAAAGAAAAACTCTTCAAATTGATCGAAAATTAAAACTGTTAGTAAATAATGATTTTTATGATTTCGCAATTGTGCAATAATGTTCTCCACGGAATCTGGAGTTGTCGGCAAGTGAATACCTTTTTTCTCTAAAGCATCGACTAAAGCATGACCTAATTCCTGTACCCAATTCGTGTAACCTTTCTGCACCACGGGCAAAGTCTTATGTTGGCAGATGGGATGTTCTAGCGCTAGAACCAGTTCATTCACCATTGAACTCTTGCCCACCCCTGATTGACCGTGGATCACGATCAATTTATGATCGGGACGACAAATTCTTTCTTTTATCAAGTAATCTACTTCTTGCTGGCGACGAGCAGAAGCGATCATTTCTTGGTTAAAGGTCGTTAGCTGAGCAGATGGTAGCAATGCTGAGTTAATGACCTGTTGCTTTAGCTGCAGTGGATCTGCACCGATGAAGGCTCGGAAGCCATACTGGTGTTCAATTTGACGTTTTTCTTGTTTAATCTCAAAGGCTTCGGGATATTGACCTTGGGTAAAGTAAAGCGATCGCAACTCCTCCAAAATACGAATGTAAATGGGTGGATTATGCTTAGGCTGACTTTCTGCTCTCGCAGTTTCCAATTTTTCAATCGCTTCTGAAACTTGCCCAAGATGCTGTTGCGCCTGAGCCAGTAATAATAAGTACCAACCTGTATGAGATTGCCAAGCTTGAGCTAACCTCGTGTTCTGCTCCAGGTAACAATAATTCAGGGCTGGCTCTCCAGCACTGTATAGAATTTGTCGTGCTTTTTCAGTGTATTCCTGTGCTTGAGTCCAAGTTTTCACAGCCAGTGCAACCTCGGCTAGTAACCCATAACTATAAGCAAGTCTAATTGGATTAAAATAGCTTTGATGCAGAACCTGTGCTCTTTTCGCAACAGAGTCTAACTCATCCCACTCGTGTAACTTTTGTAAAACTTCTCCTAAAGCATTGATGAATTTAGCTTCTAGATCGGGGCGGTTAGCTTGCTGGAAGACTTGAATACATTGCTGATAGTAACTTTTTGCTGTACGAAAAGCTTGCTCCTGCTTTGAGCGATGTAACACAGCGTATGTGCGCCACCATAAACCAAGGCAAAACAGTAAACACCCTCGCCACTCTGCGTTATTGCTTTTTTCCCAAAACGCTAAACTCCGTTCATAATGTTCTAGAGATTGTTCCATTGAGTTGCAAGCATCTCGTCCCAGAACAAACTCCAGACTGGCTTCGAGCTCTGGCTGCAAATTTACGCCACGACGTTGTAAATCTTTGCGGGCTGACTCAAGTTCAAATCTACAAGGTGAACCAATCCCTAAGTTGAGGGCTGCATTGTCCAGAAATGTGTCTGCACCCACCTCTAAAACTTTGGAAAATACCTCATTTGCAGTTTGCTGTAAGAATTTGAGTAACTCTTCGGTAGTGAGTTCAAATTCAATTGTTGTTGCCCAACTCTCCAAATCTGGCGTTAGCCGAATCAGCTTTTGTAATACCTTATCATTAATCCACACCAATATCGGGAACGGAAAATTTTTGCGAAATTCCTCCCTAACTTGATTGGTAGAAGTTAGCAAAGTATCAATGTCATCTACCGAATCTAGACCAAACACCATTAATGCTGGTGGCTGTTGTGAACAGAGTTTTGCTTCGATAGTGGTGTAGAGCGTCTTGACAGACTCAGGTAGAACTAGTTCTTGAATGTGGACATTCGTTAGCTCTCGCAGACGCTGCACCATGCGTTTCCGTAAAACTGCGTAATTGCAACGTAGCAAAATGAGTGAAAATTGTCCTTGAGAACGGGCGATCGCCCGCGTCAGCGCCTGCAACGAACTTTCGTTATCGGCGGCGAAATTTTCCGTTTGATGTGAGTTCGTCATCACTGCAACTCTTTTGCTTGTGCCAAAATCGGATTGATATCAAACCACAACTCATCCTGATATCGATATTCAAAGACAAACATACTGTGTATCAGAGATTGGTATCTTTCTTCTCCTTTCAAGCTTTTCTTTTGTACCACTTGATGCAATAGCTCCCACTCATCATCAGCAATTGTATTCTTGAGCGTATTACAGCGTTGCTTAATCACACTTCCCAAGCAGTCACGCGAGATAGGTAGAGCATCTGTCCTCTGGAGACAAGCCTGGAGTATCATCAGTAAGCTTCGCACATGACCACCACTGACTCGGCACAATTGCTCTAAAGTTTCAGGAGTATCAAAAACTTGCGTAATCAAATGACGACTCCCTTCCCAACTGACACCAGGAAAAGCTCTTACCATAACCATCTGTTGCAGCAGTGTGATTCCTTGTAGGAATTCAGAATTATCTCGTAGCTGCACGGGAACCATAGGCAAAACTTTGGGATCTACGCCAAATCGATCCGTCAGTCGTCCTAAAACATTTGAAAAAATGAGAACTAGAGGAATTGTATAAACTAAGTGGCAATTCAGTTGTTTTAACTGTTCACCCCGATCAACAAATAAATATTCTGCCTGAGAGGATCCCGACGGCTTGACAGAGTTATGCATTTTTTCGAGATTATCAACAATCACCACCAGTCCTTTTTTGCCTTGCCATTTTAGTTTTTCTATGGCTGGTTCAAGTACTTCCTTGTTAATTGCTTCTAAAAGTCTATTTGTATGTGGCTCAAGAAAGTACCTTAACTGACTACGAACTCTGGGACTATCTTTGGTTTTCGCTGTAATTGTGGCAATACCTGCAGACAACTGTACTTCGGTGATGTCAATTGGTGGCGTTTGTAAAATATCTGCAATTTCACGAAACAAATCAACAAAGTATCTTGGTTTCAGCCTAATTTTAATAGCTTCCAGGCTTTGACTCACCTCACGGGCGATCGCCAATAAAATATCTGTAATATCAACATCCGCCATGTCCATATCATGGCTGGAGTTAAAATAAACAACATGAAATCCCTGCTGCTCTAGCTCTGCTGTCAGCCGCAGTAACTCTGTAGACTTACCACAACCAACATGTCCTGTAAACAACTGGCAAGTTGGCTCATCAGGTGAGAGGCGTGTGATAGTTCGCTCTAATTCCCCAATAATCTTGCCACCGCGTACTGAGGAAAAATCAATATAGTATTGCCGATCCTCGGCATTTCCTACGACTAGGGTTTTACTTGGGTCACATGCTTGATAAAATCTTGTTAAATCTAGTTTCATTATATTTTGCTAAAAATATAGCCCGACCGTATCTCTTAAATACAAGGCAACAAACTATTATTCCGGGTTGGATCACTAATAAGTAAGGTCAACGCCTGCACTATGTAAACAACTAAGCGTAAAAGCTTACCCTGGAAAAATAAGATTGAACCTGGATAGCTCAAGGTATTAAAGATGATAAAAGAAATAACGCGCCGCAACTTTATCGCAACTGCTACCCTTGCTACAGGCTTTGCTTTGGCAGTGCAACCTATTTCTGCTAAAGTCATCACCACCAATACCAAAGGATTGGTTGCGGGTGCGGTGAAAATTCCCGTCCAAGATGGTGAAATTCCGGCTTACAGAGCGGAGCCTGCTACTGGCAAGAATTTCCCGATTGTGCTGGTGCTCCAAGAAATCTTTGGCGTCCACGAGCATATTCAGGATATTACCCGTCGCTTTGCTAAGTTGGGATATCTGGCGATCGCACCGGAATTATTCGTGCGTCAGGGCGATGTCTCCAAATTAAGCAGTATTGACGAAATTCGCCCAATTGTAGCTAAAGTACCAGATGCCCAAGTGCTATCTGACCTTGATGCTACGGTAAACTGGGCGGTCAAGTCTGGCAAGGGAAATGCTGATAAATTGGGGATTACAGGCTTTTGCTGGGGCGGTCGCATGACCTGGCTGTACGCTGCACATAATCCCAAAATCAAAGCAGGCGTGGCTTGGTACGGGCGACTAGTAGGTGATACTACCGAACTGACACCTAAACATCCCGTAGATATCGCCTCTACGCTGAAAGTTCCCATTCTTGGACTCTACGGCGGTAAAGATACAGGCATTCCCCTGAATACAGTGGAGCAAATGCGCGATCGCCTCAAGTCCAGCAGCAGAAAATCTGAAATCATCGTCTACCCTGATGCACCCCATGCCTTTTTTGCCGATTACCGCCCTTCCTACCGGGAAAAAGAAGCCAAGGAAGGCTGGAAACGCCTCCAAGCATGGTTTAAGCAACATGGCGTTTAATAATTAGAAGTCAGGGGATTCTAAAATATGTAGCTTCACACGAATTGATATTCCCTGCAACTGCATATGCTTGATCACGTGAAACCTATAACCAGATGACAGGGTGCTATTAGCGGCTTAAACCCGCGCAGGTATAGCTCTTTGCAATAGCTACAGGCGAGAAGCCTGTAGCTTTTTCTAAACTTCCAACTTCACCCCCCTTATGGAATAATCCAACAACTCCATCGGGTGCATGATGGAAATTTGCTTATCCTGCAATTGCAAATGCTTGCGAATTTGCAAAGTACAACCCGGATTAGCAGATGTCATTAAATCAGCACCAGTGTTGAGCAAATTCTGCACTTTTTGTCTACCCAACTCCTCAGCCACCTCTGGTTGCAGTAGATTGTAAATCCCTGCACTACCACAACATAGAGCCGCATCAACTGGTTCGCGCAACTTCACCCCTGGAATTTGCCGCAACAACTGACGCGGTTGTACACTAATCTTTTGCCCGTGTAACAAATGACATGCATCTTGATAAACCAAAGTCAAGGGTTGATTTGCAAGAGGTGATAATTTCGCTGTTAAACCAACACTAACCAAAAACTCTTGCGCATCTCTAACCTTCCCCGCGAATGCTTTCGCTTTTTCCCGATATTGTGGATCATCTTCTAAAATATGACCATATTCTTTTAGTGTATGACCGCAACCAGCAGCATTGATAATCACAAAATCTACACCAGTATTTGCAAAACTATCAATCATCTGCCTTGCTAAAGCTTTGGCTTGTTCTGTTTGTCCTTGATGTTCCGGAAGCGCCGCACAACATCCTTGAGTTTTGGGAATCACAACTTCACAGCCATTCGCCGTTAAAACCCGCACAGTCGCTTCATTAATTGAAGAGAAAAATAGCCTTTGCACACATCCCAAAATCACCCCAACTCGGTAACGTTTCTTACCCTGTGCTGGAATGATATCTGGCAAATTATCTTGAAAAGATTTCAAAGTGATCTCTGGCAAAATTGATTCCATTGCAGCCAAGCGAGGAAACAAACGCTTCAACAACCCAGTTCCACGCACCAATTTCTGCAAACCCAACTTTTGATAAAAAAACAATGGAACCAGCAGAACCCGTAAAACATCAGGATTAGGAAACAAAGAAAATATCAGTTGACGAAACAATTTATCTGGCAAACTACGCGGATAATTCCGTTCAACTTGGTGACGAGTTGCAGAAATCAACTTGTCATATTGCACACCAGAAGGACAAGTCGTCACACAAGCAAGACACCCCAAACAAGTATCAAAATGTTGTGCTGTTACCTCATTCAGAGGAATCTCACCCTCATTAATCCCATCCATAAGATAGATGCGCCCTCGTGGAGAATCCATCTCCTTACCAAGCACCCGATAACTAGGACAAGTCGAAAGACAAAACCCACAATGAACACAAGTATCAATCAACTTTGGCTCAGGTGGATGATTTCCATCAAAACCAGTCAAATTCTCCAAACTAGCCTTCTTATTCTCAGAACCTTCCGAAACCTGCATATTATTTCTTCTTCTCCCCTCTTTCTTTGCGTCCTTTGCGCCTATGTCCTGCGGACACGCTAGCCCCTAAGGGGGCGCTGCGCAAACGCTAACGCGGTTCGTTTCCTAAATCCCACCCACAAAACGACCCGGACTTAAAATACATTCCTTATCAAACTGCTCTTTTATCAGACGCATCAACTGCACAGCATTACCAGCGTAGCCCCATACATCTAACTGTTGCTTAACCTTCACTGGTGCTTCCAAAATAGTGAGGAAACCGCCATTGGTTTGACAAAGATTTCGCATCCCCAACACCTTATCAATCTTGTTGTCACCCTCAAACCGCAACCCCCCCAAACCACTAGCGATGTGAATCCAACCCATATCTGCTTGAGTCAAAACTTCAACAGCAGAAGTAGGCAACACTCCTATTTTGCAACTTATTACAGACTCATGGGCAGAAGAATGCATTTGTTCTCGCAATATGCGCCATAAATCAGCTTCATCCGCCGCTGAATATATCGTTCCTTTTAACCCAAGTTGTTCCCCGACTTCCAAAAGCCGGTTTGACTGTTCCTTCACACTCTCAGCAATACTTTGGAAGCGAGCAATTAATCCCAATCCTTGTCCTAACCCCAAGCTAGACACCAGTTGTGTTGAGAGCAAATCAGCTTGAGTTGGTGTTAACGCAGAACCTCTGAGGACATCAGCAGCTTGAGAGACAGCCTTTGCGTCACCAGTCAGCACCACCGTTCCCGATATCTCGTGCATAGGATAAACACGAAATGTTACTTGACTAATTACCCCCAATGTGCCATACGACCCAGCAAATAATTTCATCAAGTCGTATCCAGCAACATTTTTCACCACTCTCCCGCCAGCTTTGGCGATTTGTCCATCAGCACGTACAAAGGTGATCCCCAAGAGTTGATCCCGTACACTACCATAACGTTGCCGTAGGGAACCTGTATCAGCAGTTGCAACAATACCACCAATAGTTGCTGTCTCTTGTGTTATTGGGTCAAGAGCAAGAAATTGCCGAGAGTTTACCAACATTTCTTGGAGATGGGAAAACTTCATTCCCGCTGCGACTGTAACTGTTAAATCACCAACGGCGTGTTCAATGAGTTGGTTAAGGCGTTCTGTACTGACTACGACATCAACATCTTTGACTAACCCACCCCAACTCAGTTTACTACCACTACCGCATGGCAAAACGCGCCACTTGTTGCGATATGCTTCTGTTATGACTTGCGCTAACTGTTCTGTGGTGTGAGGATAGACGATACAACCGGGAGGATTTGGGGAAGCAATAGCTTGTAATATGGATTTTTGCTGACTGAGTGGAACATCTTCCCAACAGACAGCATTTTCTGTGCCGACAATAGATGCGAAATAAGAGGCTAGCGCTTTCATTTGTTTGTTTTAGACTCTCTATATATCAATATGGTTTATGAAAGAAGCACATTGTTATTAGCTTTGGTGAAAGCCTTGCTGTATAACGCAATCGCGAATTATGTTGGTTCCTTTATTTTTGCAAAATTGGGATGCTCCCTGACCGCCTAGCCTGACGCTAGTTCAACACTAATTAGGGAACTAGCTGAAAGCCCATGCCCACATGAGTGAAGTGAGCGTCTTCGGTGAGGATTGTTGTAATGTTACATTCTTGCATAACGACCATTGAGGTCAAGTCAGTAAAAGAAATCAGGGGCTTATCGAGAAACTTAGAACGGAGTACTTGGGTTTGGGCAAAGCGTTCTTCAGTAATGCGGATTAAATAAAAATTATCAGACGAAAAGGCTGACAGCAGTGCTTTCATGGATTGATCAGCCCTTGGTGCAGGAAGTCGTCGAAAAAAGAAAGTGAATGTTTCGTCAAGAACGTAGTCAGTTGTATAAATTTGTCCATTTTGAGCAATGGCACGTTGGTAAGCTTTTGTAGCTTCATGATGATAGCGTTCACTTTTGTCGTGGAGCGTAAGCCAACCCCAAGTATCAATGAAAAGCTTAGTCGCCATACAGTTCCGAGTCTAAGTTGACAGCTAGGGAGCCATGAGATACTGCACCGATAAAGTTTGCCAGGGGGTCGCTGCTGGAAGTGGGTGGATTCTGGTTCTGGGGATTTCCGGAAGCCAGCTGTTGAACATACCGCAACACGTCTTCCAGCTGCTGCTCTGGCAGTTGTTCAATCACTTCAAAAATTGCGTCTTTTGTTGTCATAGCAATGACTTAACGTAGCTTTCTTCTATAAAGTCTACTGCTTCTATTCCTGTATTAGCTAGGACTTCTCTTCTTTTAATACACTATCTACCATCTTGCTCACTTTCAATCAGCACACTATAAGTTAGCTTAGAAGTATCACTATCAGAATTTGTTGAAGGGTTAATGTGGGCGTTCTGCCAAAGGCAGCAGCGTTTGCGCAGCGCCCCCTTAGGGGCTAGCTATCGCACTTTTAGTGATAGGGTGATGTGGGCGATGCGGAAGCCGCCACTACGTGAACGCTCTCTTAACAACTGTTGATGGGATTGATTTAGGCGATCGCAGATGATAAAGTTTGCACTTGTTAAAAAATGTATTTTTGCTGTTGCCACAATGAATATGTTAGCTTGCGTAGGCGTAGCCCGTCGTAGACATCGCTAACACCTCTCCTTTAAAGGAGATTACAAGATTTCATCAACCAAAACAGTACCACCTTCACAGAAATCTATGCTGAGGTGATAATCTTCAAGTAGTGCCGTTCCGATCAGGGGACGACGACCCATCGCCAGCACTACAACATCACGCTCAACACCGTTCCATATAATTCTGATTGCATAAGCATTTGTCGCCACTTTGGAGTTATCGGCAAGATTTGCTTGAATCTTAGCAATGTAGGGCAAGCCAAGTTCTGCAACCATGTTGGGTGGTAAGGTGAGGAAACCTTCAAAACCTGTATCGACAACGAACTCGATTTCTACATCTGAATTTCCTTCTGAACAAACAAGAACACTCATTCGTGCCTGAAGTCCAACCACCATTCCGTGTATCACTATATAGTCCTAACTAATGAACCACCAACAGCATACACAGCATCATAGCCAATCCTTTCTGCCCAAATTGCCGCATCAGCCTGTTTAGCTTGTAAACGACGGCTTGTTACTAGCAGATCGTCGCCTATCTCATATTCACCCGTTTCAACATTGATGGAGATCAGTTTACCAATATTCTCTGTTATCTCAACTTGGGGACGAATATGCTTCTCGTATAATTCTTTACCGCGTCGGATAATTTCTTCGTCACTTAGTTTAGGGTAAGGCATATACACAACCTCTCAGGTAAGCCAGAACTTCATCAGCATCTTGAATGGTGACAATAGGCAATTCTATGGTAGCAGGTAATCTCAACCGTAAACCGTTGCCAGTGCCATCTGCAAAGCAATGAAATATTTACGATTTATGCTGTCTGTGATGATCTGTTAAAGGCGATGTCTACGACGGGCTACGCCTACGCATTTGCTACTTTACTACAGGCGATGTCTATCGACAAGCCGATGCAGCGTCTACGCACTTGTGATGATGAGGTTAATGTGGACGTTCTGCCAAAGGCAGCAGCGTTTGCGCAGCGCCCCCTAAGGGGCTAGCTATCGCACTTTTGGTGATGGGTGTGATATAGGCGATCGCTCTAGAGAGTGCGTTTGGCGCGATCGCGCTTCGTTGCACACTCTTTGCTGACACAAGCATTCCACTAAATTCTTAACTGATACCTTAGATGTTATTGATGTCGGCGATCGCTGCCATCACAGATTAAGGACGATGGGTGAGTTTTGTGTCAATCCCAATATCCAAATCCAAAGTCAAAAAAAGATGAAAAATAGTATATTAAATATACCTTTTTTAAGGATTAATGGCTCTAATCTCTATGGAATTTGAGTTCGACGAGCAAAAAAGTGCTGCAAATAAAGTAAAACATGGTATTGATTTCATAGAGGCGCAAGAACTGTGGGGCGATAGAAACCGTGTAGAAGTCGCTGCTCGTAACATTGATGAACCAAGGTTTCTTGTAATTGGACTGATAAATGGGAAACATTGGTCTGCCGTCATCACATACAGAGAAGAGCGGGTGCGAATAATATCAGTCAGGCGAGCAAGAGATGAAGAGGTAAAAATATATGAAGGCTGAAGAATTTGATGAAAAATTTGACTCTGGAGAGGATATTACCTCTTACTTAGACCTTTCTACAGTTCGTCGTCCTGGCTACGAGCAGCGACGGGTAAATGTTGATTTCCCCTTATGGGTAATTGAAGCACTTGATAGGGAAGCAGAGCGAATTGGTGTAACCCGACAATCAATCATAAAAGTATGGATTGCCGAGCGACTCGAACAGCATAGTCAAATCAAAAATCTCTGATTGTGTGTAGGGACAGGTACTACCATTATTTTCCCACACCATCCACCGCCCCCAAAGCCAAAAGTACCGATCGCTGCGCTGCTGTTAACCCAGTCACCCCCCTGATGTTCATCCCTTCATAAAGGCGATCGCACTCTTAACAACTGTGTCAAATAAGCGATCGCTCTACTGGGATGGCGTTAATGAAGTGTGATCGCGCTTCGTTGCACACTCTTTGCTGACACAAGCATTCCACTAAATTCTTAACTGATACCTTAACTGATATATCTGGTCTGGTGCAAATACGGGAAACGTTGCATACTCGGATTAAGGCTCAATAAAGGAAATGTTTTCTGCGAGAAACTTCTAAAGTCTCACTAATAACTCAGCAAATAAAACAATGTTTAGCCTGGAAAAAGCCAAAATACTTGCAAATATATGCTCTGCAACTTACGAATCTAAACCTTACCAAAGTAAAGATGCCCAATTACTACTACGTAATATTAAATTAATTCAGCCTAGTGACAAGACTGTTTCTGCTCCTGTAATTGCATTATCGGGATTTCTAAACGAAGAATTAATTATTGCATTTCGAGGGACAGTTGTATCAAAAAATATCAATCAAGAGACTGATATTTTCTTAGATATGCTAGCTTGTATGTTCTGTAATTTTCTTCCTGCATTAGATATTCATCAAGAAAGTCCGAATTCTCGGATAGGTGAGCAGAAAATAAAAAACATTGACATTTATGGATGTGAAATTCATATTGGTTTTGCATTACTGATGGAAGAAATATTGTCTGAAATTCAATCTGTAATAGAACAATTAAAACCACGCAAGATATGTTTAACAGGGCATAGTTTAGGTGGTGCATTAGCCACGTTAGCTGCATATAGATTAAAAAGACAGAATTTTCCTATTAGTGATGTTTATACTTTTGGCGCACCACGTGTAGGAGATAGTGCGTTTGCATCTAGGTATGAAGATTGTAAAGTGCCACATTTCAGGATAGAGAATAAAAATGATATCGTACCTCATCTACCACCTGATTATCAGACTAAATCAAAAATTGAATTTACTACTCAATTTTTCAATAATGCATTGAATCTGTTACACAATTTGGGTTTGCCAATTCCAGATGAGCTACGTAATTTACAAATACCAAATCTTGATTATCCGCCTGTAGGTATTCTCAAATTTATTGATTTAAATGAAAAAATTGTTGAATATTCAGATAGTTTGAGACAAGAAAGATTATTTCGTCTTCCTAAAAGTATTCTTGGAATCAGAAAATCTCAGATTTTATTAGACCACAAGATAGAATCGTATTCTCAAGAGTTAAATCATTGTAGAATCGAACAAACAAAGGAGGTATTTATGCAATCTTCAGAATTTGAACAAATTGTTTACAACATCGCGGTTTTTGGTAAAGCAGGAGTTGGGAAGAGTTCATTGGTCAATTATCTTTTTGATAAGGATGTTGCTAAAACTGGTGTAGGCAAATCAGTAACGAAAGGGTTTGAGAAATATAATTTTATTTGGGAAAGTATCCCCATCAATATTTATGATTCTGAGGGTTTAGAAGTTGGCAATGCTACAGAATGGTATGAAATGCTTACTGATGAACTAAAAAAGCGTGGAACAAATCGTCCAGTTAGTGAGTGGTTTCATACAATATTCTATTGTATTAATGCAGCCATTAAAAGGGTAGAAGATTTCGAGTTTAATATCATCAAAAAATTAATTACAGATAAATATCGTGTAATAGTTGTGTTAACTCATGCAGACTACCTAACTAGTGATGATACTCTGGATGAATTAGAAAACTATATACAAGAGAAAGTTTCATCAGAAATTCCAATAATTCGAGTTTGTTGTGACACAAAAACAAAGGATAAGCGTTTTGGCGATAAGAAATTACACAACGAAACACTACGAGGATTTTGGTATGCTATTACAGTTAGGTTGCCAGATAAATGTGAATCTTTACTACACGAAGAAGTTGATAAGTGGTGTAAAAAACAAGCCGAGTTTTTAAATTCAATAAGTGATATCAACTTCAGATTTAAGAAATCAGAAATAAAAAAGAGTGTCACGGATAGTTTTGAAGATTTTATAAAGACATTAAAGCCTACCCTTTATGAAACGATTTTAGAAGAAGTCGAGCGAATATTATCTTATTTTAAAAATTTAGAAGCTAGACTAAAATATCCTCGAACAAAAGATTTTCCTGAATTCGCATTCGATCCTAAAAAAATAATTCCCAAGAGTTTTATCGAACAGATAATTTCAGAAATTTTCGCTGAAGCTAAAAGTTTAAAAATAATTGAAACATTAATTTATGTTTTTTTAAATGATACACGACCTGAATTGTTATTAAAAATCAATGAATCTTGTCAAGAATTAAAAGATGAAATTTCAAAGCAAAAAACAGAAATTGCGAAGATTATCGAAAAAATTAGAAGAGACGCACCTTAAGCAGAAAATTTTCAGGCTGGAAAATGGAAAAAACACGTAAGTCTAGAATTATTTACCCTATAGTTAAAAAGGACTTCTAAATTACGCTAATTAAGTCCAAAATTTTTCTGAT
>JAAUSC010000282.1 GCA_012031965.1 Scytonema sp. RU_4_4 | reverse complement strand
CGGGTTCCCCGGCATATAGACGCCCGGAGGGCGGCTGAGCGCAGGGTAGGAACTGGCGTTAGCGCAGCGAGACCGGAGGTCTTCCCCGATAGCCGTAAGGCGTGGCGTCAGCCATAGGGCTGAGCGCAGGGTGCGAAACGTAGTGTAGCGAAGTATCAAGGGAGATTCTGAGTCCCTTTGGGACACGCTACGCGTTCGCTCTTAGCGTGCGCTTTGCGCTTACACTTCGTTGAGAATGACAATTAATCAGCCGGACTTGATATAAGTCCTATTTCTAAAAAAATTTTATAAAAATTTTTTTTCTGCGAAAGAAGTTACTAAAAATCAAGGTAGCATCTACCCTAAAATACAAGGGGTAAAAACATTGAACGCAAACTTTGAATAAACGCATTTCAGAGCAGACAAAGAATTATTTGCTGTCAAAATTTATCTGGAATATTTGTCCATTTGCCCTGTGTACTTTGACAAGCTTAGTTTCAGGTACAAATAGGGTTTCCGCATCATCTCCACCCCCCTCAATTGGTCTCGAAGTTGACCGGAAATATTCCTCGGAACTTTTGGGTAAAATCAATTCTGTCTCAGATTTAGCGGATATTCAACCTGATGATTGGGCTTTTGAGACTCTAAAATCTTTGTTACAGCGTTACGAAATACCAACGGAATATCGTGCGGAATCTATTGATAAATTATTTCACAAAAACCAAGCTTTGACTCGGTATGAATTTGCAGCAGGTCTTGAGGCTGTTATTAACCGCATAAATGAACTGATGCTCGCCGAAACAGCTAACGCCGTTACTCAAGAAGACCTGGAAATCCTCAAACGCTTGCAGGCGGAATTTACCCAAGAATTAAAGGTTATCAAACAACGATTAGAGGTTGTGGAAACCCGCATTCCAAAACATACTTTTTCTACGACGACTAAACTTAAGGGAGAAGTTGTTTTTGCCCTCAGTACAGTTGCTAACACTAATAATGCGGATGACTCTAGTAAAAATACTGACAGTCATCTCACCTTCAGTAACCGGGTACGCCTCACTTTTGAGACTAGCTTTACGGGAAAAGACTTGCTCAGAACTCGCCTGCAAGCTCGCAATTTTCCTAATATTGAACAAGCTGCAGGGACTGACATGGCTAATTTAGCTCTTAGGGGGAATAGCAACAACGATGTGAGACTTAGCCGCCTAGAATATCGCTTTCCCCTAGGAAAAAGAGCGACTGTTTATCTTGAAGCTGTAGCCGGTGGTTTGGATGACTTTGTGAGTAATCTTAATCCTTTTTTCAGTGGTAGCGGTCGTGGTTCCATTTCTCGCTTTGCCCAGCGTAACCCAATTTATCGTCAGGGAGATGGTGCAGGAGCGGGACTACTCTACAAGTTTAGTGATCAAGTTCACTTCAGCTTGGGTTATGTGGCTGAAAATGCTGAAGATCCAAAAAATGGGTTAACTCAGGGCGCATATGGGGCGATCGCCCAACTCACTTTCCAACCCAGCAAACAATCCAGATTTGGTTTGACCTATATCCACTCCTACAATAGCCTTAACACGAGAACGGGTAGCGATCGCGCCAATGACCCATTTGATGATGAAAGTGAAGCGATCGTTGGTCACTCCTTTGGATTACAATCATCAATTAAGCTTCAAGATAACCTTGCTCTTTCGGGTTGGGTGGGCTTTACCAATGCTACAGCAACTGACTTGCCAGGTGACCCTAGCGCTAATATCGTAAACTGGGCGGTGACATTGGGTTTTTTGGATTTAGGCAAAGAAGGAAGCATGGCGGGAATTGTCATTGGACAACCGCCGAAAGTTCTCAGCAATGATTTTCAGCTTGCAGGACGAGCATACGAAGATGAAGATACCGCAGTTCATCTAGAAGCTTTTTACCGTTACCAAGCTACTGATAATATTTCCATCACCCCCGGACTGTTGGTGATCATAAACCCAGAACACAATAGCAGCAATGACACTATCTATATCGGCACAATTCGCACAACTTTCAGCTTTTGATTTTTCAACCTAGCCTAACTGAGCACGGACTCTTTCGAGTAGGTCGTGAAAGCTAAAAGGCTTAGTCACGTAGTCATTCGCACCGCCTTTTAGAGCAGCTGACCGATTCTGCTCATCACTCATAGCTGTCACAACAATAATAATCGGAAACTGTTTGCTGTGAGTTCGTAGTTCCCGCAGTACTGTCCAGCCATCTTTGATTGGAAGTTTGAGATCAAGCAGAATGAGGTCAAAACTACTCTTCTGAGTCATATGTAGCGCCTGTTCGCCGTCTGCTGCAACTGTGGTAGAAAAACCATTTTTTCGTAGTCCTTTTTCAACAAAAGCGGCAAGGCGAGCTTCATCTTCTACAATTAGGATTTGGTTCATATCATAAGTTGATATAACTTTTGAGTCAAAATCGTAAGTTACGAAAGCAGTTCGTTGAGCATCATTGAACTGGCTTTCTGTAAATGCATGGCATTTAATATCTATTTCAACAGTAAAACAGAGTGAATAGAAATCACATGAATAAATTATATAAGAAATGTTACGATATGCGTAATTTGCGATTTAGTCCCGCTAAACTGTATTTTATAATACAAATTTTGCATTTGCAGGTATTGTAAAGTACTATATTTTGAGACTTTGTACTTAAAGTCAGGCGCTTTTTGAGCATTAGCAACTGGGAGCATCCCAAATGTGTAAGTTACATCAAACCCAGGTTATGAATTGTCATTGCGAACGGAGCGTAGACGCCGAAGGCGGCTTCCCGAAGGGTAGCGCAGTGAAGCAATCCCAGAAGTTTGCGATTGCTTCGCTTCACTCTGTTACGCTGCCCTCCGGGCACGCTGCGCTAACGCAATGACAAACACGTTTTTGCAAAATTGGGATGCTCCCTTAGCAACTTGGGTTATGAAGTCAGTAGGCGAGATAAATTCAATGTATATGAAGAAATATAAATTGCCCGTAGGGGAGCCAGTACGGTGCGGGGGTTCCCCCCGTTGTAGTACCTGGCGTTGTGTTATGCCTTAGTAATCGCGCACTTTGAATTCTTGATGGTACGTTGCGCTGCGCGACAACACAACGCCAGTTGCTTCAACGGAGGGAACCTCCGCAACGCACTGGCTCCCCTAGATTGAAATTTCTTAACATAAGCTTGAAATATTAGCGCCGACTGACTTACTGCCGCAATCGATAACCCATGCCTCTGACAGTTTCAATCAAGTTACTGCCTAATTTCTTCCGTAGGTAGCCAATATAGACATCAACAATATTAGAACCAGGGTCGTAATCGTATCCCCAAACCCGATCCAAAAGCTGTTCTCGACTAAAGACTTGCCCTGGATGACTGAAAAAAGTTTCTGCCAAAGCAAACTCACGGGTTGCTAGGTCGATAATCTGATCCCCTACTCGTGCTTTGCGAGTTCGTAAGTCAAGCACCACATTGTGTGCTTTGAGAATTCTGTCCTCCTTGACTTGCGTCACTTGGCGGTTTCGCAACCTCAACCGCACTCTTACCAAGAGTTCTTCAAATCGGAAAGGCTTGGTCATGTAGTCATCAGCACCGCCTTCCAGTCCTGCGACTTTATCGTTAATATCATCACGAGCTGTCAGGATGATGATAGGTAATTCTTCACCCTGTCCCCGTATTTCTTGGAGCAAGCTTAACCCATCTTTACCTGGAAGCCCCAAATCCAGAATCAACAGGTCGAAGTGATTTCCTAAAACCATTCTTAAGGTTTCATTGGCATCTGCTGCAATACAAGGAGTAAAGCCATTAGCCTTTAATCCTTTCTCGATAAAGACAGCTATACGGGATTCATCTTCAGCAATGAGAATGTGAGACATCGGTAGTTTCCAATTATGAATGATTAATTGATTGAGAATTCATAATTGGGGATGCTTTCACAGGCAAAACAATAGTAAATGTTGCTCCCTTACCTAGTTGACTGCGAAGTTTGACTTCCCCACTGTGAGCTTCAGCTATTGCTCTGACAATCGACAATCCCAAACCCGCTCCCTCCGAAGGACGACGACAGTGTGCAGCACGGGCAAAGCGCTCAAAGATTCGTTTGTGGTCAACAAAAGCAATGCCTTCCCCAGTATCCCGAACCCAAAAATGGACTTTACCAGTTGAAATAGCAGAACCAATAGAAATCGAATCAGTATCTTTTGTATGCTGGGTGGCATTTTGTGCCAAGTTCATAATAGCCTGAGTGATCCGCTGGCGATCCACGATAATTTCACCCTTAGCTATAGCATCTAAGCGCCAATTACGATCTGCCAAAGCTTTTGCTTTAGCATACAACTCTTCGGTAAGGACAGCAACATCTACTGTCCCCAGCTGCAAAAAGTCTAAGCGTTCTGCCTTTGCAAGTAAAATCATATCTTCCACAAATCGGCTCATACGGTCTAATTCATCTATCAGCAATGTCCGAGTTTCCTGTATCTCCTCTGGATCATCCTCCATTAACTCCAGATGTCCGCGGATAATAGTAATAGGTGTACGCAGTTCATGTCCAGCATCGTTGATAAAATTCTGCTGGCTAGAAAAAGCTGCTTGTAGTCGATCCATCATCTCGTTGAAGGTGCTTGCCAATTCCGCTATCTCACCTTCTCCTCGAACTGGAATACGCTTTTGCAAGTCTGATTCAGTAATGGAACGTGTTGTTGCTGTTAGCAGGCTCAAGGGAGCTAGTACTTGTCCAGCAGCGACCCAAGCCAGCACTAACGCCATAATCAAAACAACGCAACTTACATAAACGATGACGATGACAGCTTCTAAGGCTTCTTCATGTTCACCCGCTGTCGTGTGAGCTACCACAAACACCCCTAGGATTTTTCCGTTGATTTTAACGGGTTCGATCAAGTAAAGGACGCTGTGAACGGAAGGATCAGAAAAATGCTTTTCACCTTCTGTTGGTTGAGTTTGTTTTGCCCAATACTGCATTAACTCTGAATCTTTCTCCAGTGCTTCTGGTCGCCCTCTGGGACTGGATCTGTAGAATTTTCCATCTAAGATAGCAATGAAAAAAGTATCGTCATCAGGAAGCTGGTTAGACAAAAACGCTTTGAAAAAGTCTTTGAGTTCTTGTCTGGAAGATGGACGCTTAAGACGCTTATCTGTCTGGAGCTTCTCAAGCCGTTCTATCTCCTCGTCATCTATTTCCGTCTGATGGGATATCGTCGTCCCATGAATAACCAGGGAGTGAAAAATCTCCATACTTTCCCTCAGTTCCTTGCGAACTCGCATATCAACACGGGCATGTAACAGTAGACGAAAAGTAGGGATGGATACGACAAAGATGAAGGTGACAATCAATAAATACCAAAGGAGTATGCGTGTTCGTGCTTCTCCCAAGAACTTTCTCCAACCCGGAAGAAGGCGGGATATTGCACTGCTGTCATTGCTTTGTTTACTCACTCTTGAAATGATTTTCCAACATACTTTTCCTGATGTGTCCTATTTTAAAATTTTTGTTATGTAACGATAACTAATTCTTCAGACTTCTGTTACAAGATTTATTGATTTAAGTAAATAAGTAGAAATAAACACCAGCTACGTTAAGAAATGTAAAAACGCCTAAAACCCTATAAGCTTTTTGACTTTTGACTGACTTGGCAGCGGTACTACCCCTTCCTCGGTCGCCGCAACTTCTTGGAACCAATAGGTCCTAAAACTTGGTTGAGTGTACGTAATTGTTCGGCTGTCCCCATAGCAATTAAAACATCCCCTGGCAGAAATACTGTTTCAGGAGTGGGACCACCGATGAGTTCGCCATTGGTGCGACGGATGGCTAACAGTAGTGCTCCGGTTCGCGCTCGCAAGTTTGCTTGCCCTAAAGTTTGACCCACAAAAGGACAAGTCGCAGGGTTTAGCAAAAATTCTTCCATGTATAACTGTCGGTCTGTCCCAGAGATAATGCCATCTACAAAGTCCATCACTTGGGGTCTAAGAGCTGCTGCTGCCATACGCTTACCTCCAGTTATGTAAGGAGAAATCACAGCATCTGCGCCAGCACGTTGTAATTTTTGTAAAGCTTCTTCTGTGCTGGCGCGGGCGATCGCCCTAATATTAGGATTCAGTGTTTTTGCTGATAAGACGACATATAAATTTTCGGCATCTGATGGAAGTGCTGCTACGATACAAATCGCCCGCTCAATACCAACTTTGAATAACGTTTCATCCAAAGTGGCATCTCCCTGGTATGCTGTGTAACCCTGAGATTGAGCTTCTTGTACAGATTCTAACCTAGAGTCAATCACTACAAAAAGAACGCCTTCTGCCCGAAATTCTATGGCAATTTGGCGACCTGTCCGGCTAAATCCACAGATGATATAATGCTCTGCTAAGGATTCCATCAAGCGCCTCTGTTGTCGTATTCTAATTCCTTGTTGAAAATAGCCCTCAATGACGGCTTCAGTGAATCTGTTAACAATGTAACCAATACTGACAACGCCCATCAAAATCAAGGCGATGGTAAATAATCTTCCTCGTGCTCCTAGCGGTCGGGTTTCACCGTAACCAACAGTCGCTAAGGTGATGACGGTCATGTAAGCAGCGTCCTCCCAAGACCAATCCTCCACAAGCTTGTACCACAAAGTGCCAATGAGAAAGACTCCAGCAAGAGCTATGACCCCTGCTTTTAACTCTTTCTGGATACGTTGGTATTTTTGCTCAAGTGTTGAATACACGGTTTTTTTCCATCGCCACTCGTTTGAGAATATCTGAGTGCTGGCTTAAGATGAAGTTTGTAAGAAGATTTTTTTTAAGATTCTCATAGAAGCTAGTACCGCTGGCGTTCGTCAAAAAGTCAAAAGTCAAAAGGCTTATGCTGTAAGCTTTTTTGATTGAAAATGGTGAATCCAGC
>JAAUSC010000085.1 GCA_012031965.1 Scytonema sp. RU_4_4 | reverse complement strand
ACAGTAGAAGTTAATGAGCGCAACTACGAAAAACAGCGTCAAGCAAAGTTTCCAAACATTAAATTTTGGAAGACTTTAGCAACATAGTCAAAGATAAATATCAAATACAATTAGAACAAGATTATGACGCTCTAAATTCAGGAGTAGCAATATTAGAAAACTTAACCACTACAATTCGCGGAATGGTGGAGATAGAGGAAGCACAGCTGGATAAAGAGCAAGCACAGCGCGATCGCAACCTCAACACTAATATTGCTATTGTAGGTGTTGGACTAGCAACAAGCCAAATTGCATCCTCTGTGATTGTCGCTCAACAAACCCCACCTAAAGATATTCCTTTCTACCAAACACAAGCTTTTTGGTACAGTATTGGCACAGGTGCGATCGCCAGCCTTGTTTTCTGGATTATTCTAACCAAAATCCTACCCCGGCTTCGTCGTTAAATTCAGCTGCGTCTAACTATTTGGTTGTACCTGTAGCACAACTAATGTCATGTCATCGGTGTTTTGCTTATCGACACCGATGAATTGTTGTACTTGGTCAAACAGATAATCTAGTATTTCCTGCGGTCCATTACAAATTTTACAAGCGTAGTTAAATATCGCAATCAGGTTTTCTTCATCATAGCGATCGCCACTTGCTGCGGCTGCGTCAGTCAAGCCATCTGTGTAGTAAAGAATGATATCTCCAAGTTCTAACTGTACCTGGGCATCTTCGTACTGGCTATTAGCATCTAAACCAATCAGCATTCCAAAAGTATCTAAACGCGTCACTGTTTTTGTTTTTGCATGCCACCATATTGGAGGATTATGTGCTGCATTGCTGTAAGACAAAATCCGGGTTTGGGGGTCATATTCTGAGTAAAACAGAGTGACAAAGCGATGAGAATTTTCTAAATCCGCGTACATCACTTGATTCAAGTTTTGCAGAATTCGTTGAGGAGAATGACCGTGCAGCACTTCTCCCCGCAGCATTCCCCGCATCATAGTCATAATGAGTCCTGCAGGGACTCCTTTGCCCATCACATCACCAATGACCAAACCCCAACGATCATCTGCATCTAAACTGTCTTTGTTATTTGGCTGAATTTGGTTGTGGTTTGTGGGGATAAAGTCGTAGTAGTCTCCGCCAACACGATTGGCGGGTTTACACCGTGCTGCAATGACAACACCTGGAATAGTAGGACACTGGCGTGGTAGAAGCCGCCTTTGAATTTCTGCACCAATTTCTAGTTCTTGGTCTAGGCGTTCTTTTTTCCTGAGTTCTACAGCAAGTTCATCATTTTCTATTGCGACTGCTGTTTGATCTGCTACTAGGCGAACTAACTTTTGTCTTGTTTCCGTCCAAGTATATTGTGGATCGCGGCTTAAAACATAGAGCCATCCTCGTTCTGTATGCTTAACCAGAATAGCTGTGCCAAAAACATGTATATCTGGTCCCAAGCAGCGATGCATATAATCATCCAAAATACCTGAGGTTATTGCTAGAGGCTGCGTGTTGGGTACATACACAATTTGACTAGTTGCTGTTTCTAGTGCTTTGCGGATATTCTTACGCTGATGACTATCCTGCCAATGTAACTGCTCTAATCTCACTTGACCATTGGGTTTGTACAGAAATAGGGCACTACCATCTGCATCTGTAACTCTTGTTGCCATCAATGGAATCAATTCCAAAAACTGATTCAAATTATTGAAACTTCTAAGAGCAAATCCCAAAGAACTGAGTAAATCTTGAATTTTATTTTGTTCTCGATGTAACCGCGCCACGAGTTCTTTGAGTGCCACAACAGGTGTGACCTCCGTTGTCGGGGTACGACTATTACTATCAGTTGGTTGAGATGGTGGTTGAGGCACAGTTACCATTGTGATTTACATCAGCAAATTCTAGGTTTTTTAAATACTTTCATTTTTAATTGCTAAACCATATTGTGACAACTTTGTCAGTTTAGCAAGAGTAGAAAAACGTAAGATGGAAACTTTAAAAGTCTTTCATATTTCATGTGCTTTTTTAATTTAAAATTAAAATTTAGAGTCTAATATTCTTAGGACAACAACAATCAGCAGAAACCGCCTTATGTTATGGACACTAATAGGGGTCCTATTGTCTCACAAATTAATAACTTCGTCATACTTCTTTAGATAGAGAAAGAATTTGCTTAGACAAGTAAACCATTACGTTTCAAAAAAATCTGCTTGTGTTTCACTATCTGAGGGTTATTTGAGGGTTCCAAAAGCTTGCAAAAATTGAAGCCGAAAGCCCAGAGGTGCTTATCCGTGGGGACGGGTAATTTCCTCAAGTCGGGGAACTATTGTTTAACCGTTACTCTTCAAATCTTTAATTTACCATTAGAGAATAATGTTAAACTCTAAGTCAGGAAATTTTGACAAAAAATAACTCATAACCAATACGGTTTAGATGAGCCTACAGAGTGAACTACCCGCACCAAACTGAGTACAGTGATGGTGCGGGGCGAGGGCGCGAAGAAGCTAAAGGCTGTGGCTATAAAAACCTCGTTTCCAGGTAGAATCTGAAAACGAGGTTCTAGCGGCACGAGCACGCTGAGCGAACGCTATAAATTAATCAGAATTGGAACTCGCGCCAACAAGAGAAAGCGATTTTCCGATGTCCGTCTGATAAACTTCGTTTAACTCATGAAAATGCTGTTCTACTGTTTTGACTGGTCGCGCCTCTTGCCAAAACTCGGTGAGTAAGTGTGGGTTCTCTCGAATAGTACGAAGTTTGTACTCGAAGTCTCCTTGTTTTGAAGGGTCAAAAATGAAAGCAGGATGGCGAACAAACTCCTGTGCGCCTCCTCGATTTGAGCAAAGTACTGGTACGCGACATGCTATGAGTTCAAAAGTGACTTGTGGGAGGTTATCTTCCCATTGTGATGGGACAACTCCCAAGTGGATTCCATCCAACATACTGGGAATATTCTCGTATTTGTACCCTGGGTAAAAACGGAAACGGTGAAGAGACTGAGCCAGGGATAACAACCGTCCTTTCTGCTCAATTGACATTCCCAACTCAACCGCATCATAAATTCGGCTTGCGACAACCAGCTCAAGCGAACTCAATTCCTCCTGTGGTAAAGAACGTAGTTCTTCTAACAAGAAGTAGAATCCCTTATCTCTTCTTGCTGGTCCCATGTAGATTAATTTAAAGGGCTGCTCTGGAGAGTACGCTGCTGGGTTATTGGGTGGTACTTGGAAGTGAGTCGCTTGGCTACCTATATATTTTGTCGTCAACAGAGCTGGGTTGACTCCGTATTGCTTATAAATAGCAGTGGTACGCTCAGAAACAGATAGCGCTACATCAACATAGTGGTTTATTAGAGAAACGATTTCCTCTCGCCGATAACGATACAAATCGGCTTGTCGAGGCAAATCTGTACTCGTCATCTCTAAAGGTTTCTGCAGGGGAGATTTTGTACGAGTTATCAGTTGATACCAAATTTGGCTGTAGATCCCCCTGTAAATTTTTTTAGCTACAGCCACAGGAAGTGATTGCTGATCTTGACCTAGCAAGCTTCCTAAATGATTCAGTTTTCTGAGAGTCAGTTCTAGATCTACATGTATTTTTGTGTCTAGGCAGGAAACACAAGCTCTTCCTTCAAGATAATTTGAGCATGGGCTACTTTCTAATTTCCATAAATTGACTTGAGGGCAAACCGACCAATAGTTGTGCAAGCTAAATACGACCCGAGCGCCACTCTCTTTAGCTATCTTAAGGCAATTAGCAGTTAATCCTTCCAAGTTGTGAAAGTGAATAATTTGAAAAGGTCCATGTTCTGCTAAAAACTGTTGAAAGTATTTTTCTAGCTCAGGATTTTTAACGTTTCCTATAGGGTTGTGAAAAGAATAGTGAGAAGGGGAGAAAACAGGAGAGTTAATGATTGAAAATGTCGGTACATTAGGATGACGATTGTTACGAACCTCTTTAATGTAGGGTTGTTTCCCGAAAAAGGTGTAGTCAACCCCACTATAAAGAAAATTAACTTGATAGTCAGTTTGTTGACTAAAGTAGTCAATTAAACTCCGACAGTATATGGATACACCTCCCCCCAACGATAATTTTTCAAAGTAAGGGTCCCAGTTGTAATAAAGAATTTTGTATGACATATTAACCTCCAGTAATAAGAATAACCTTGATACAGGTAATATCGAAATTACATAAAAAATCATTTGACTATCACTTTATTCTGTTTCAGAGCTAGGAACAGAATCTTTAGTTTATGAGAATAAAATTGATTACATATGAGACAAAAAATGAACGTGTGATGTAGACCACTCTGCCTTAACTAAAAACTTACAGAAGTTTGGCAAACCAGGATTACCAGTACCAAAAAAGTCACCTCCATCTATAACCACAGATACAACTTCTTGAAGGTGATCTAACGTTTCACTATCTGCGTGTGATAGATACATCGAAACTAGATATAGGCCATTCACTAAAGGCAAATTTTCTATGCCGCAGAGAATATAGCCTTTATCAGAATTAAGAGTCAGGTAATCGTTGGTGAAATTACTCCTTAACAAGAGGTCAAGGGTACCTCTATCGTCGACTAAACCAATACCTACAACGACATTACTAAGACGCTTTCCTATGTAGTTTGAGTATCCTATTTCAAAATAGTAATTTTTACCAGATTGTAAAACTTGCTCTTCATGACCTTTTTCATTCAAGATTCTAAAACTAGAAACTCTAACTCTTCCTGAACCAGTGCGGTCTTTTCTCTGGTTTAAGGGCAACTCTTGAGCCAGACTGTAAGACTTTTCTAGGTAAACCCTCACAGCTTCTTCAGAAGTCCCATCTAAACACAATGTGCCTTCTTCAAGAAGAATTCCGCGATCGCATAAAGATTCCACCATACTCATGTTATGAGTCACGAATAAAATAGTTCGCCCTTCCTTCGCCACGTTGCCCATTTTTCCCAGACATTTCTTTTGAAATTGCACATCCCCCACTGCTAATACCTCGTCCACAATCAGGATTTCTGGCTCTAGGTGTGCTGCTATGGCAAAAGCAAGGCGTACGTACATCCCAGATGAATAATGCTTCACAGGAGTATCTAAAAACTTCTCCACTTCAGCAAAAGACACAATTTCATCAAATTTCTTTTTAATCTCAGCCTTGCTCATACCTAAAATAGCACCGTTAAGAAAAATGTTCTCTCGTCCTGTTAATTCTGGGTGAAAACCTGTTCCTACCTCCAACAAACTTGCGACTCTTCCTGTTATTAAAATCTGTCCTTTTGTAGGTTCAGTAATCCGGCTTAAAATCTTTAAAAGAGTTGATTTTCCTGCTCCATTGCGACCGATAATACCAACAACTTCGCCCTGTTTAATCTCAAAAGAAACATTTTTTAACGCCCAAAATTCCTGATGGTTTGGGTCAGGCATTCTTTTGCCAAAGGGTGTTAGGAGTTTACGACTGATGGCTCTGGCGCTACTGGTAAGCGCATCCCGCAAAGTTGTGTTGGCTCCCTTTTGATGGCTAATAATATATTTCTTGCCTAAATTTTCAACCTGGACTACATTATCAGACACACTTTCACTCCCTAGTTAATTAAATAACATCTGCAAACGTGCGTTCAGTTTTACGGAAGTACCAAATACCACTGGCAAGAAGCAGAGAAGCTAATCCCGTAGATAGAAGAAATCCCGACCAGTAGAGTTTTGACTCTCCACTCAAAATTGCCCAACGGAAGCCATCAATCACCCCCACCATTGGATTCAAAGAATAGAGTAAGCGCCACTTTTGGGATATCACGCTGCTACTATAAGCGACCGGAGATATATAAAAGCCAAACTGCACAATAAACGGTACGATATGGCGGAAATCACGGTACTTCACATTCAACGCCCCTAACCAAAGCCCCCCTCCAATCGCTATTGCAAAGGCTATCAGAATAAAGAATGGTAGCGTCAAGATGCGCCAATCAGGCACAAAGTCATACCAAGCCATCAATCCTAACAGGATTATCCCAGAAATTAGAAAATCCACGAAGCTAACAATCACTGAGCTGACTGGCACGATCAAGCGAGGAAAATAAACTTTAGAAATGAGGTGACTACTATTGATCAAGCTGAGGCTGCACTCTGTTAAGGAGCTAGCAAAGAATTGCCAAGGTAGCATTGCTGCAAATACTAAAATTGGGTATGGCACACCCTCCGAGGGTAACTTCGCTAGATTGCCAAACACTACTGTGGAAACAATCATCGCTAAAAATGGTCGAATTAAAGCCCAGGCAATCCCAATAACAGTCTGCTTATACCGCACCAAAATATCACGCCAAGCAAGGAAGTAAAACAGTTCTCGATAGCGCCACAAATCTTTCCAATACTGGCTTTCAGTTCGACCCGCCTTGATAATAATTTTTGTAGTATTCATTTACAAATAACTAGCTTGAAAAAGGGGTGTAGGGGTGTAAGGGTGTAAGGGTATAGGGATACAGGGGTACAGGGAAAAGACATTTTCATGGCAAGGTTCGTGGGTTTTTCCTATGAGTAGCTGTTGGATGCTAGCGATGTAAACACTATTTCAACTTATGCAAAGCTGAAAAAAGCCTTACATAGTTTATACACGTCATCACAAAACTTTTCGATTTGATGTTGCATAATCAAATCATGATTCAGACTAACAATGAAATTGGTGTTTCCGCATATACATATTTCTCTTTTGGTTCAAAACCTAAAGTAACAGTGTTATGAAGCAGCTAGCTTGAAACTTGGAACTGCTATCTGCTAGTTATTATCAAGTATTTTAAGTAAAAAGTTTAACATTTTTGAAGGCATCTTGAAAGTCTTTCAATTATTGAAATTCCAAGAATTCAAATAAATTTAAGAATTCAAAAGTAAAACTTTACAAGTATCTGATATTACTATCAAAATTTACTTTTATTTATATAAACTCTATAAATAGAGAGATTTAGAAATCTGTAATGGGGATTTAGAAATCTGTAATATTAAAATAAGTATTACTTAAAGCCATAGTGAATTCCAGGAAGTTGCTGAAAACATATGTCCTCTAGTGCATGGAAATTTGGTTTTAGCTCTCATCGGCATCTCTAGAATTCACCCATGTCTGTTAAAGTTCCTAAAAGACAATAGTTATGACGACTACATTTACCCCAACTCTTGAGTATCTTCCCATTGCAGGCATTCTCATCAATGGTGGCACTCAGTCACGCGTCAAACTCAACCGGGACGTGATTGCAGAATATGCCGAAGCAATAACAATGGATGCCGTCTTTCCACCGATTTTAGTCTTTTACGACGGCAAGAACTACTGGCTGGCAGACGGTTTCCATCGGCTGCATGCAACTAAAAAAGCTGGGCGTCAGGAGATAGCCGTAGAAATACACCAGGGTAGCCGCCGTGACGCTTTGCTGTACTCAGTGGGAGCCAATGCTAACCACGGTCTACGACGTACCAACGCAGATAAACGCCGTGCGGTGGAGATCATGCTATACGATGAGGAGTGGAGCCATTGGAGTAATCGGGAGATTGCCAAACGTTGTGGCGTTTCTGAATTTATGGTTCGTCAAATACGTGAATCTATCTGCGATAAAAACGCAGATACCAAAAAACGCACTGTACAACGCCAAGGAAAAACTTATACACTTGACACCACTCACATTGGCGAGGGAATGACATCGACAAATATTGCAGAATCTTCAAAGCAACATCTAGACGACGGATGCGAACGGGTGCTTATATGCACAGACAACCCTCAACTGAGTCAATGTGATGAACAAGTTGACGTGTTAGTAGGGCAACTTGATAGTAGCGCGTACGTTGCTAATGGTACACAAACTCCCAGCTTTAAAGAGTCCGAGGTACAGCTTTTGAATGGACAACCGTTGACCAATGTACACCAACAACTTGAACATCAGTCTTACCCTACACCCTCAACAGAAACGATTAACCTTGAAGACATAATGATTAATAATATTGCAATGGAAATCATACATCTGTCTCCAGAACAGTTGACCAAGCTAATCTCCACATCTGCTAGCAATGGGTTGAGTAAACTTCATCTCAAAGCCATCATCGAAGCAGCTAAACAGGCGCTCAATAAGGGAAACCAACAGCAATACTTTCATAACTGTTACGCACTTCCAGGCATGGAGTAACAGAGAACGGAAAGATATTCTCGTGCAGATGCACAACTATACCCAAAGTAGAACAAATTTACCCAATGAGTGCGGAATTCCTAACCATTTGTCACCCATTTCTCGAACAAACCTCTAACTCAAGCTCCGTAAATTTTTGCGGGGTCTTTGACACAAATTTTTGAAACTTTTAGATACTACCTTTAGAGAGTTTTTTTGGTCTTGCCTAACTTTTTTGTCAATACAGGGGTCTATTTTTTTAATACAAAAATAATACAAAAATAATACTTACAAGTTTATGAAAAAAAGTTATAAATATAAGTAAATATTTTATTTTTTAACTTGACTAATCAAGAGTTTCCAGTAAAATATAGTATTACGAACTGGATTGTACGTCTTCAATTTCACTAACCTGTTTCTACAAAAATATTAACCTCCAAAAAAATTGTTTATCCTCATTGTTTAGTAGAAAGTCAAGCGCCTCAAAAATAGCTCTAAATTGACAGCAAAACCTGCTCATGGCTTATTCAAAAAAGCTTATGGCATATTTTTTCAGTTATTTTTGCAAGCTCATAAAGTTTTTCAGTTTAACTTTAATAGCTTGAGCCAAGGTTAAGGAAATAATAGGTAAACTATTGTTTTTAGTTTAAAGAATTAACTGAATTTTTGCACTTTCAAAAGTCAAAAGGAATTGATTATGACTGTCTTTTATGAAAAAGAAGCTTTCTTTTCTACCGAAGAGCTATCTCAATTGTTTCAAGTAGAACAGGAAGACATCATAAAACTTGTAACAGAAAAAGAAATTGGTCAACAAAATATAAATGGTAAAGTGCATCTCAAAAAAGATGAACTTGAAAATTTGATAAATGAACTTTGGTTATCTTTAGGTATTTCATATCAATATTATGAAATACCAGAACATTTAAAAAACTGCACATCTCCTTGGACTGTTACATTAGCCAAAATGTATCAAGACAAATTTACTTACCCTGACTCCATATCACCAGAACAAGGAGATTTTCTTAGAGCTTTAGTTTGCAATGTTGCACCAAAGAATATTTTAGAGATTGGTTGTTTTACTGGTGTTTCTACAATTTGGTTGGCTGCTGGTTTAGAACAAATAGGAAGTCAAGGCACTGTTCACTCGGTTGATTTATTTAATGATATTATTCCACTTCTACCTCATCATCGTGGATATTTAACTAATCCCCTTGAATATGCCCAGAAATCTGTAGATGCTGCCCAACTTTCACATCGAGTCAAGTTTTATAAAAAGAATTCTAAAGAAGTGGGAGCAAAAATTCATGAATTCCTCAGTGAGCCTATTGATTTTCTCTTCATTGATGGAGACCATACTGTAGAAGGATGTTTGAATGATTTTATGCTTTTTTATCCCCATGTCTCAGTTGGTGGATATATAATTTTGCATGATATTAACCCAAACTATTGTGGTTGGTATGGTCCAAGATACATTATTGATAAATTAATCAAAAAGTCTCCTCATTTTGATTTACTCGAAATTAAAACCAATCCAATTAACTACGGTATAGCTGTTATTCGCAAATTGGCTGAAGACAGAACAGTTTTATGGCGAGGTCAGCTGACAAAGGCAGGTATTTGGCAAAGAATCAAAAATAAGCCATTAGGCAACTTCTTGAGAAAAACACTTTTCAAGTCTATGTATTCCCAAAATAGTCAGTGATAGACAAAAATTAATGTTTTGAAAACGACGTCAAAATACATAATCGAATCTCTGCGAGAAGCCCTTTGGGTTTGCCAGTTCCTTTATGTCAGAGAACTATGCACGGTAGTCGCTAGGGCGCGGGAAAGTCGTCATTTGCGCCCTTATTCTTTGCACGGGGCTGGTTTTGGAAACCCTTTCAAGAACAATGTTTGAGTTTATTTTTCAACGCATAGGCGCACTCGTCGCACTCGCGAACGCTACGCGAACGCCTTCCCGCAGTCTTTGGAGCGCAGAGGTTGGCGCATAGGCGCTTCGCCTTCCCGCAGGGTAGGAACACAGAGTGTGAATCAGAGCTACTTTGTTTTGTGTTTTGAAAAAATTGGGACGCTCCCCGGTTAAACTCCCTCTTGTTAGAGTAAGGAAATGTCAGAAAAAATGATTAATTTTATTAATTATATACTGCAAGATTGGCAAGTCAATCAGGTAACAAATTTCAAATCACGTTTCATATTATTGATGTTTCGTTCGGCACAAGTTATTGGACATTTGCCTCGTCCTCTTTCTTTATTTTCTACTTTTTATCGAGCTTTGTACCAACTATTAATTGAGTGGATATTAGGAGTTGAATTACCTTGGAATACACAGGTAGGACCAAATCTTAAGCTACTTCATTGTCAGGGTTTGGTCGTCAATCATGAAACGATAATAGGTATGAATTGTACCTTGAGGCATGCAACCACTATTGGAAATAAGATGCTGCAAGATGGTACAGCCAGTGGCTCTCCAAAAATTGGAAATAACGTAGAAATCGGTTGCAATGTTGTGATTATCGGACCGATTACAGTTGGGGATAATGCTGTGATTGGAGCTGGTTCTGTTGTGGTGAAAGACGTCCCTCATCATACCGTGGTTGTAGGGAATCCAGCAAGAGTTATTCGCACACTCAATACCCCTTTGTCTGTTATTAACAACGAATTACAGCAAGCTTCAGAACTGACATCAGTATCAAGTCACTCTAATGTCGATAGTCTGTATAGATAATGTACTGTTTTTAGTTAGCAAAATACTTAGGAAGACCGACAATGCCCAAGGTTTCTGTTCTTATCCCGGCTTATAATGCTATGGTCTATCTCCCTGAAACTGTGGAAAGCGTTCTGAGGCAGACCTTTACTGATTTTGAAGTATTCATTATTAATGATGGTAGCTCCGACAATATTGTCGAATGGGTTTCTCAGCTTGTAGACCCACGAGTGAAACTGATTTCCCAAACAAATCAGGGTGTACCATTAGCACGCAACGCAGGTATTGCCCATGCTCAAGGAGAGTATATAGCATTCTTGGACGCTGACGATCTGTGGGAGCCGACCATGCTAGAAAAACAAGTGCGTTGTCTGGAAAATAATCCAGCAGTAGGCTTGGTGCATACTTGGATGGCTGTCATTGATGCAGAGGGTCAGCCCACAGGCAGAGTTATGGTCTCGAATGCAGAGGGTAATGTATGGAAGCAACTAGTTGTGCAAAATACAGTACCTTCTTCTTCAGTCATGGTTCGTCGTTGTTGTTTTGATACGGTTGGGGGATTTGACCCAAATTTACGCAACATTGACGATTGGGATATGTGGATTCGTATCGCTGCTCGTTATCCTTTTGCAGTGCTCAGAGAACCTTTAATGCACTATCGATTGCACCTTAACAACATGACCAAAAACTGGCAAGTGGTGGAAGAGGCTTTTGAGATCATTATTGAGAAAGCATTCCGCTGTGTACCGCCAGAGCTAATGTTTTTAAAAACCCAAAGCTATGGTCATGCCAACATCTTTTTAGCTTGGAAAGCCGTGCAAAGTGGTAAGAGAGACTACAAGAAGGCGATTCATTTTCGACAACAAGCCATTGCTCACTTCCCTCGGCTACGTTACTCGCGGGAATACTTCCGCTTGAGTTTGGCGATCGCCATGCTGCAATTGTTCGGGTCTGATGGTTACCGCAGAATGCTGACGCTGATTTACGCTCTGCGCCGACGCATATTAAGTGTTATCTAACAACATATTGATACCTGGCGTGACTGGTTTGTGGTCAGTGAGTGGTCGTAGCGAGTTAACTTTTGATGATATGCTGCACTTAGATCTCCACGACATCGAACACTGGTCTTTATGGCTTGACCTGCGTATTATCTGGCAAACCATCCTAGTTGTTCTTATAAATAAAGGAGCATACTAACTTGACCTCTACCAACAAAGCTCGTAAATATACGGAATTTTTACGGCAACTAAGGCAGAAGAAGCGTCAGTTAAGCAATGTGACCTGTGTTTTCTTAACGATATTTCTTGTTAGTTTGCTCCTGTATCTAGGTTATGGTTATAGCGACGGTACCATGAGCCAAAACACCACCCACATTGCCAAATCTATCACCACTCAGGGCAAACGCGATAAATGGCTATGGCCTTTCGCATCCAATTCTATATGGAATATGCCGATTGGCTCTAGAGCAGTTTATCGACCAGCAAATATTCAACGGGCAAAATATGCTTCAGCAGATGAGGAATACTTCTACAAGCTCAAGAGCAGCGACCCCAAACGTCCGGTTTACAGTCCTGGTAATTTTGGACCTGGACGCTGTACAGGGACTCAATCTATGGGAATTTCGCTGCCCGTTCCAGACAACTTGATTGTTCCAGACGCCACAAGTCAGCCATATTATACACCCAACAATGCTTCAGCTTTTCTCATGCCCGATGGTAGAACCC
Organism: Scytonema sp. RU_4_4; assembly: GCA_012031965.1. Classification (GTDB taxonomy): domain Bacteria; phylum Cyanobacteriota; class Cyanobacteriia; order Cyanobacteriales; family Nostocaceae; genus Brasilonema. The sequence continues at coordinate 15,300 of JAAUSC010000085.1, read as the reverse complement.
TTGAGCAGTTTGAACCACTAGCACGGTGTACAGCAGGAGGACCTGTTTATGGGTGGCGTAATCCTTGGGGCGGTGTTGATATTTATGGTGACGGTATCAAAGGCGGACACCTCGGTTCTGGTCTGTCTTCTATTGGTGGCTCTATTCGCAAAGGTGAACTCACAAAAAATCAACCCATCCGCCATGCATTAAAAATTGTTATCTGGGGGGAAAAATACCTTTACTACTCGCGTGCTGTTCCAGGGTATCGTTGGCCTGCCTACATTGCTGACAGTAACGCCGCTAATCAATATCATGGTACTAACCCCAAGCTGGTGCAAGGGACGCTCCTGGCAATTAAGCGCAATGTTACAGCAGCAAGATTAAAGCTACAAACACCAGCTGGTAAAAAGCTTTTTCGGGCATTACAAGATTATGGTGCCTATATTGTTGATGATGCAGGTTGGGACGCACATTACTTATGTGTGGAGAAAGGAGTTGTTGAGGAGTTCCGCGCAACTTATGGTTATGATTTCCAAACAGCTAGTGGGCGATTCTACGACGACTTTATGAAGTTATTTAGAGCACTTTATATTGTCGATAACAACGCACCGAAGAATGTGGGTGGTGGTGGGACTCCACGAGTTCCCTTAGCACCCCCAATCGGTAACTGACCAATCAATTGTCAGTTATCAGTTATCAGTTATCAGTTATCGATTTGATAATTGTTCATTGCTCATTGCTCATTGTTCATTGTTCATTGATAACTGTTCATTGATGTTGAGCTGAACCTGCAAATCATTGCTTCTGCTTGTAGATATCCAAATATTAAAAAGGTGGAATACTTAATAATGTTCGATTATTTAATTGTTGGTGCAGGGTTCGCTGGAAGCGTCCTTGCTGAAAGGCTAGCGAGTCAGTCTGGAAAAAAGGTTCTGATTGTTGACAAACGTCCTCATATTAGCGGTAACGCCTACGATCACTACGACGATTCAGGCGTACTCGTACACAAATACGGTCCCCACATCTTTCATACCAACTCCCGCGAAGTCTTTGAGTATCTTTCATTCTTCACCGAGTGGCGACCTTACGAACATCGCGTTCTGGCTAGCGTAGATGGTCAACTTCTGCCCATCCCAATCAACCTTGACACCGTTAATCGGTTATACGGATTGAATCTCACCGCGTTCCAAGTGGAGGAGTTCTTCGCTTCAGTCGCTGAGCAAAAGGACTACATCCGCACCTCAGAAGATGTCGTAGTGAGCAAAGTTGGTCGAGAACTGTACGAGAAGTTTTTCCGTGGCTACACACGTAAGCAATGGGGACTCGATCCATCGGAACTCGACAGATCAGTCACCGCCCGTGTACCTACCCGCACAAACCGCGACGATCGCTATTTCACAGACACTTATCAAGCAATGCCTCTACATGGTTATACACGGATGTTTGAGAAGATGTTGTCTCACCCCAACATCAAGATTATGCTCAACACCGATTATCGCGAGATTCAAGAGGCGATCGCCTACCGCGAGATGATCTACACCGGTCCCATCGACGAGTTTTTCGATTACCGCTATGGGAAACTACCCTACCGTTCCCTAGAGTTCAAACATGAAACCCTAAACAAACCTGTGCATCAACCTGCACCAGTCATCAATTACCCGAACGAACATCCATACACCCGCGTTACCGAGTTCAAGTACCTGACGGGACAGGAACACCCTAAAACGAGTATCGTCTACGAGTACCCCCAAGCTGAAGGAGATCCCTACTACCCCATACCGCGCCTAGAAAACGCTGAACTCTACAAAAAATACAAAGCACTAGCTGACGCAACCCCAAGCGTAAGTTTCGTGGGACGGTTGGCAACCTACAAGTATTACAATATGGATCAAGTTGTGGCTCAAGCATTGGCAGTTTACTCCCAGCTTGTTAAACGGGTACTCATCAAGATTTAACTTATCTGTTACAGAAATCCTGTTGTCCTGCTTCCTGCAGGGTAGAACGCAAAGAAAGAGAATGGAAGTAAGGAGTGTCTGTAAGCTTATTACCAGATAATAATTGCTGCAATTAATAACATTGCAAGCTAATAAATGTAGGAGGGGAAGTATGCTGGAGAAATTTTTGACACACCGGACTTTGCTGCGTTACGACGAACAACTTGGTCATTTGTATGTCCCAAATTTAACCATGCGAATCCCCTATAGCGAAAAACCCTACTTTGTAAGTACAAATAAACAAGGATTTCGTTCTAATATTGACTACATTCACCAAAAAACAATTGATCAACCGCGTATTGTATTTTTAGGAGATTCTTACGTAGCTGGCGATGGAGTTGCTAATGAAAAGCGTTTTTCGGATATTGTTGCTACGGAATTTAGCGTTGATAGCTATAATTTTGGTCTGTCTGGGAGCGGAGTTGATCAGCAATATCTGATTTACAAAAATATAGCCAGTTCATATGAACATGATTTAGTTGTTATTGCACCTCACATTACAAATATTTTAAGAAATTCTCTGGATAAAAGAGTAGCGATAGATGGTTATACTGGATGTAAAATTGCAATTCCTAAACCATTTTTTACGCTTGAAAACGAAAACTTAATTTTACATAATATTCCGGTTCCAAAAGAACGAGAATTTGTTTTAGACAATACGGGTTCCACTCGCCTTTTTGAACCAAATCCGAGATTAAAACAACTGTTTAATACATATATACCTCAGAAATTAAAAGCTCGACTATTAAGACTTCAATGGTCAAAAGAACTTGACGGCTACCAAAGCGAAAATCATCCCAAATGGCTTTTAATGAAGCGATTGCTTGCAGAAATCATTAACTTAGCAGGCAAAAAACATATTCTGCTTGTACCTCTGCCCTACCATTACCAGGGATGAATCCTGATTATAGAGAGCGCTTTATCCATCTTGCCGAACAATACGAAAATGTCTCTTTTGTAGATGTAATAGAAAAATTCAAACGCGAGAAAGATGCTTATAAACTTTATTTTAAAAAAGATGAGCATTATTCAGAATATGGTCATCAAGTGGTGGCAGAGGCAATAATTGAAACCATACAAAACTTAAATTTATTAACATCCCAGAAAACAAAAAGTGTTGAAATAAAAGCAGAACCAAAAGCTTCAACTTATGTTTTGGGTATTTCTGCTTTTTATCACGATGCGGCTACTGCATTAATTAAAGACGGTGAAATCATTGCCGCAGCTCAAGAAGAAAGATTTACCCGCATCAAAAATGACCCCAGATTTCCTGAAAAAGCGATTAATTATTGCCTTGAAGAAGCAAAAATTAGCTTGGAGCAAGTTTCTAGTATTGCTTTTTATGATCATCCTTATTTGACCCTTGAACGAATTCTTGCTACCCAAGTACAAGTTTTTCCAAAAGGATCGGAAATTTGGAAAGAAATGTTTGTTAAATGGGCATCAACCAAACTGCATATTCCCGCTCTCATTCGTTCTTATTTAGATTACCGTGGTGATGTTTACATTGTGGATCACCATCAATCTCACGCCGCTAGTGCTTATTTCCCTTCACCTTTCACTAAAGCAGCAATTTTGACGGTTGATGGTGTTGGCGAATGGGCGACAGCAACAATTGGTTATGCCGAAAATAATGAGATTAAAATTTTAAAAGAAATGCACTACCCAAATTCGGTAGGTTTATTATATTCAGCCTTCACCTATTACACTGGTTTCAAGGTAAATGAAGGCGAATATAAATTGATGGGTTTAGCTCCTTATGGTGAACCCACTTATGTAGGAATAATTAAAGAAAAGCTCATTACTATCCATGAGGATGGCTCAATTACTCTAAACATGGAATATTTTGGCTTCAACGAAAAATTTTGCATGATCAATGAAAAGTTTGAAGCTTTATTTGGAGATAGTGCCCGCCAAAAAGACGAAAAAATCACCAAAAAAGTTATGGATATTGCCAATTCTATTCAAGTTGTAACCAATGAAATTATTTTAAAAATGGCTCAATATGCCAAAAAGTTAACAGGTGCTGATTATTTGTGCATGGCAGGCGGCGTTGCGCTCAATTGTGTGGCAAATGGTAAGTTATTACGTTCTGGAATTTTTAAGGATGTTTGGATTCAACCAGCTGCTGGTGATGCGGGCAGCGCATTAGGTTGTGCTTTGGAATTGTATTACACTAAATTCGCCACTGCTCAACAAAAACAAGCGGTAAAACGTTCTTGTGCTCAAAAAAGTTCTTATTGGGGTCCGGCTTATTCTCGTGATGAAATCAAAAGCTATTTAGATACATATCAATACAAATATGTAGAGTTAAACCCTTCTAAACGCAACTCCCTAATAGCTCAATATCTGGCTGATGGAAAAATTATCGGTCATTTTTCGGGACGGGTTGAGTATGGACCGCGTGCTTTAGGTGCTCGTTCGATTTTGGGCGATGCGCGTGATGAACAAGCACAATCTATACTCAATCTGAAAATCAAATTTAGAGAATCTTTTAGACCCTTTGCACCAACTGTTTTAGAAGAGGAGATTAGCACCTATTTTGATATTGACCGCCCTAGCCCTTATATGCTGTTAATTGCAGATGTGCGAAAAGAGCGGTGGCTGAAAACGCATCCTGACCAAGAAGATATTATTCAAACCGTCAATCAAAAACGGAGCGATCTGCCTGCGATTACACACATTGATTATTCAGCACGGATTCAATCTATTGCCAAAATGATAATCCAATCTATTACGATTTGATTGCTGAATTTAAGAAGTTAACTGGATATGGGGTAATTATTAATACTTCATTTAATGTCAATGGTGAACCGATTGTTTGTACACCCAAAGACGCTGTCAATTGCTTTATGAGTACAGATATGGATGTCTTGCTCATAGAAAATTTTCTATTGCTCAAAACGGAGCAACCTAAAACTAATCCGCATCGTGCACCTGTGTTTTGCAATAAATTGACCTTAAATGCCAAAAAAACTCAAAATTTAGAAGCTGAGGCAGAAAAAATATATAAAAAATATTTTTCAGATTTAAAAAAATATTTCCCAGATCTATACCAAACCCCGCTCAAATCCCTAAAAGGGTCTACATGGGTTGATTATACAGCTGCAAAAAACTTAGATTATTTCCCTCCTTCACGACAAGTAAATGCTGACGAAATTTTGCAAACATGGTGCGTTATTCCACTCTCCCATAGAAAAGCTTTTCTACCTCTGCTTAAAGAAATTATTCGCTTTTCAAATAAATTCAAATTCACATCGGAAGATAACATGTACGATGTGGTATACGATTCAATCTATGTAATGTTTTAGGTATTCGGCTTGAATTATATCTTAAACTACAAAACCCTTGCTGCTACCTTATATCTTGCACCTCTGTGGATAAACCACTAATACACGAATAGGGGTGTAAGAAAGTGACACCATAAGCGAGAATCAGCTTACGTCATAAAAAGCAATGAATATAACTATATAAGTGTTGTCATTACGTAAGAAGGCAAGGGTACAGGCGATTACCTTCGGTAGAGCTTCGCTTAACGCCAACTTGGGAGAGTGCCTGGATTTGCACATCAGACCAGAAATATGAGAGAAAAGGGCGTGTAAAGCATATGAAAAAGCAAGAAAAATGGTTTCAATTCTTGCCCAGTAATTGCTGGTATAGCTTGTACCCGTAAGCTAACAGATGGTCGCTGCGTTGCTCAACTACATAAGCGAGGGCAACAAGAAATGACGGCAACTAAAGTTGCCACGCATTCATCCGCACGGCTTCAAGCCCTGGGCTTTCTGCTCCTGATACTGTAAAGGAGAATTATAAGGGTAGTTCGCGTGCTTAGAAACCCGGTTTCTAAAAGAAACCGGGCTTTACCAACTTTAAGGTACTTATTTTCTAGAAAAAACTCTTCAATCTCCCTGCTTCCAGGTTAAGGTTTGACCAGATTTTGCAAAGATAATCTCAGCTTCTACTAGCCCCCGGCTGTAAAAACACGAAGCCGTGGAAGTGTCCTTAACGTATGTATACCCGTTGACCTCTATACCTGTTGTATCGCCTGACTGGTCGAACGCGATATCGCCGAACTGGTCGATAGACTGGTCGAACGCGATATCGCCGAACTGGTCGATAGACTGGTCGAACGCGATATCGCCTGACTCGTCGATAGACTGGTCGAACACGATATCGTCTGACTGGTCGATAGACTGGTCGAACGCGATATCGCCGAGGTCCTATTATGATTCTTCTACGAATTCGGGGTCGTCTGTAGTATCTTTGAGCAATGACTAAGGGTTGTTCTCCTACTGGGTTTATCTCTGGTTCTAAACTTTGCTGAAAAGAAGCATTGTTGAAATACTTCTTGTTTAACTCAGATGCTTCAGCAAATGAAGATGGATAAGCTATAGCAACCAGCAATATCGCTGTGGTAAATAACTTATGTATACCTTTTGACTGGGATATGGCGATGTTGAGGTGGGCTAATTTCTGATTGACCATTGCAAATCTCCTTTAAATAAAAGTTCTCTGTGATTCAAGAGTGTTTGCTAATAATGGTGCTCATTATTGAAGTAAGCTGTAAAATGTATGTAAATACACTGTTTGATTTAGAACACAAAACACAATTCGGGTAAGATACTTATCTCAAACATAAGTAGATAGGTGGAAATAAACACTAACTACGTTAAGAAATGTAAAAACGCCTCAAACCCTTACTAATGAACGCCAGAACAAGCGTGAGGGAAAACGCCAGATGCTCTACTTGGGGAGACACGCCAGGTGGCACTCTCGGAGGAACCTCAACGCCAGATACCTACGGAGGGAAACCCTCCTGCAGTACTGGCTCCGCAACGCACTGGCTCCCCAAGACCGCACTGGCTCCCCTCCTGGGCGTACTGGCTCCTAATGACTAATGACTGCCTTAACGAGTTAACTTTATTTGTACCGATCTACTTAACGCTAAACAAAATTTAAACCACACGAGATTCAACCTGAGGAATAAAATTAGAGTTCAATAGGAAGTTGTTGCCGCAACATCGTGCTTAAGTAGTGTTAGGACCGAAAGCAATTCTTGTTGTGAACTCTGCCTCAAATATCGCGATGGTTATCAAAACTATTCAAACCCAGCCGTTTACCGACCAAAAACCAGGTACTTCTGGATTGAGAAAGAAAGTCTCAGTCTTCCAAAAACCTCATTACTTGGAAAATTTTGTGCAGTCCATCTTTGACAGCCTACAAGGTTATCAAGGTCAGACTTTGGTTTTGGGAGGCGATGGTCGTTACTACAATCGTCAGGCAATTCAAACTATCCTGAAGATGGCAGCTGCTAATGGCTTTGGTCGAGTAATGGTTGGTCAAGGTGGTATTCTTTCCACCCCGGCTACTTCTGCCATTATTCGCAAGTATGACACATTTGGTGGTATAATTCTTTCTGCCAGTCATAATCCTGGTGGTCCAGATGCAGACTTTGGTATAAAGTACAATATCGGTAATGGTGGACCGGCTCCAGAAAAAGTCACGGAAGCTATTTATAATCGTAGCAAAGAGATTAATAGCTACAAAATTCTCGAAGCTTCCGATGTCAATCTTGATACGTTAGGAGAGTCCAAAATAGGTGATATGGCGGTGGAGGTGATTGATTCTGTCGCAGACTACGCAGAGTTAATGCAGTCACTGTTTGATTTTGAACGTATCCGCGAATTGGTGACTAATGGACAGTTCCGTATGTGTATTGACTCCTTGCACGCTGTGACTGGTCCTTATGCTCATAATATTTTTGAAGAACGTTTGGGCGCACCGCCGGGAACTGTCACGAATGGTAAACCATTAGAGGATTTTGGCGGTGGACATCCTGACCCCAACCTCGTTTATGCTCATGACTTGGTAGAAAGTCTGTTTGGAGAAAATGCTCCTGACTTTGGTGCTGCTTCTGATGGAGATGGCGATCGCAACATGATTCTCGGACGCCGATTCTTTGTCACTCCTAGCGATAGCTTAGCTATTTTAGCAGCAAATGCGAAATTAGTTCCTGGGTATAGCTCTGGTTTGGCAGGTATCGCCCGCTCTATGCCTACGAGTCAAGCACCAGATCGTGTGGCAAAACAACTCGGTATTGAGTGTTATGAAACTCCCACAGGCTGGAAGTTCTTTGGTAATCTGCTAGATGCAGGTAGAGCAACTCTTTGCGGAGAAGAGAGTTTCGGTACAGGTTCCAACCATATCCGCGAAAAAGATGGACTTTGGGCAGTGTTGTTCTGGCTGAATATTTTAGCAGTACGGAAACAATCAGTAGAGCAGATTGTCACAGAACATTGGCAGACTTACGGGCGCAATTATTACTCTCGCCATGATTATGAAGAAGTCGATAGCGATCGCGCTAATACTCTCATAACAAGTCTGCGTGCTATGCTGCCAACACTCAAAGGAAAGCAGTTTGGTTCCTATGAAGTTGAGTACGCTGACGACTTCAGCTATACCGACCCAATTGATGGTAGTGTGAGTCAAAAGCAAGGGGTTCGCATCGGCTTCACCGATGGTTCGCGGATTGTCTTCCGGCTGTCTGGTACAGGTACGCAAGGTGCGACACTCAGGCTTTATTTAGAAAGCTATGAAAGCGATTCAGCAAAGCAGAATCTTGATCCACAAGAAGCATTGGCAGAACTCATCACTATTGCAGATGAGATTGCCCAGATTCATAAGTTGACTGGAATGGATAAGCCAACTGTGATTACCTGATGTCAAATCAGTGAACAGTTATCAAGCATAAACTCTCTCGTTCCCATGCTCAGCATGGGAATGCACTATCGGAGGCTCTGCCTCCCAATTATTATATTGAGGCAGAGCCTCAAGTTATGCATTTCCAAACAGAGGCAAGGAACGAGAAATGATCTCAAAGTAGCATCCACTTTCACTACACCCATGTATTGCAATTTCCCTCTCCTTTATAAGGAGAGGGATGCCTGACAGGGCAGGGTGAGGTTCCCAAGCTCGGCAAGAAAATGTACACTTTTATTACTCGCTAAACTTGTTCAGTAAGCGATTTGGCAAAATGAGACCATCGCATATTGAAAAAACCTGATGTTTGTGGGTACAGTTCTCCGTAATTGCTACAAAATTGTCAGACTGTTGGGAAGTGGTGGTTTTGGTGATACTTATCTTGCAGAAAACTTGGATTTACCTGGACATCCATATTGTGTTGTCAAACATCTCAAACCAAGAGACCCGAGCCCAGCTGTTTTACAAATTGCTAGACGACTGTTTGAAAGTGAAGCACAGGTTTTATATAAATTAGGTCATGACAACAACCAGATTCCTAGACTGTTTGCTCACTTTGAGGAAAAAGGTGAATTCTATCTGGTGCAGGAATTTGTTGAAGGTAGGACTTACGCATTGACAAATTAGACAAACAATGTAGTGAGAAAAGCCGAAAAAAAACAGGCGATTGCCTGCGGCAGAGCTACGCTTAACGCTAATCACTCTTGAACTGGAAAGACGCATAATTTATGTCCAGAGCGTATTTAGGCATTTGCCCTGAATACTTTGAGGACTAAATTAATCTTTCAAGTGGTTTACTCCAGGTGGAAAAATCCTCAGGTAAGCGGTAGATAGGATAACGATATTCGGCGCTTGGCTTGCGACTTGCCTGGTAAATTGGTTTGTAATAACCTGTGAAAACAATAGTTCCTTGGTTATCGGTACCAATAGATTTGTAAAAGACAAATTCTTTGTTGACACTGGCTTGTAATTCTTGGGAATTTTGGGAATTACTGACTAATTCTCGAAATCTTTTCAGGCTTTTTTCTACTCTTTTCTTGGTAATTTCGGGAGGAGTATAGTTCTCATAAGCTGTTTTGGCTTCTGAAGTTTTTAGATAATTTAAACTATTGTCAATGGCTTGAATTAAATTTTGTTTATCTCCAGGGTTGCCCCAGATTTGATTATCGAGAAAATAATTTTTATCTGGTGGTAATGATGTTTGTAGAGATAGAGGTTTCGCTGTAGGGATTGCTGGGGTTTCTGTGGCTTTTGGTGTTTGATTGTTTGGAATGATTGGTTGTGGCTGGTTACAAGCTAATAAGGGTAAACAGTAAAGAGAAATTGTCAGAATCAATCTTGCTAATTTATTTTTCTGCTGAAATTGCATAGTTTGATAATTTTTAGGAAATTAACATTCTATACTTCTCCCAGCTACATCAATCTAAGTGTGTAGATTTCTTACATATATTTTGATTCTTACGTAATTAAATTAGTGCTTTCTTTACTTTACAAGGTGTCCCATTTTGCAGGTATCTCGGCAGACCCCCCTTATGGTTTATATACAAGAATCTTTCTTTTCTCTCTCGGAATAAAAGAAACAATACGAATCTTTCGTTTCAAAACTTAACCCCCTTGGGATACACCCGTGGGGGTTAATAAAAAGTAACTCGTTATTGAAAAGCTATTTTTTAGCGATCATACGATCGTAATGATGCTCAATCTTGCTCTAAAATTGCGATCGCCTGCTGCAATTCACTAATAAATTCAGGTTCAGTTGTTTTAGTTAGCAGTTCCTTCAGTGCTGCCAAGTGAGCCATTTTCAAGGCTTGTTCTCCCGGAACTTTGATATCGGGTTCCACACCTGTTCCTTCCCAATTTCTTTGTGTGATTGGATTGACTGCGCGACCTGTGGGAATAAATACATCAAAATGATCGCTTAGAGGCAGAGACTGACCGGGGTGCGCTCCTCCACCTGTTACTTCACCAACGATGGTGGCGCGTTTGAGTTGCTTTAAATTATTAGCAAATTCTTCTGCGGCTGAAAAACTAAAGGAACTGGTCAACACATAAACATCTTTATCGAGATATCTTTGTCCAGGAACATAGGGCAGTGTCCAGTACTGTTGAACCCGCTCATAATAGACTCCGTTCGCATCTTGTTCTCGCCAGTGTAAATTATTGAGATGCACAAGTTGATGATCGAATAAATAGGTTGAAATCAGGGCAACTGTATCGGGTGAACCACCGCCATTCTGTCGTAAATCGATGATTAAAGCTTCCGTGTTACTCAAAAAATTCATAGCTGCGATCGCCGTTTCTCCAGACAGTTCTGGTGGGACAAATGCCCGCAAATCAAGATAGCCAATATTGCCTGCTAACCGTTCAACTTTATAAAACCCAAAATTTTGCCATCTGGCATAGCGGCGTTCTCTTTGTTGATCCTCTGGTGCTGTTGGCTTTCCTTGCTCATTAAGCAAAGGCAATGGTTTATAGCTGTAAAACACTTGCAGATGCCGATCAGAGCTAATTGTTTGCATTTGTTGAGTCAAAACTTCTGCTAATTTGATCGCGCTTGTGATGTCAGCATAATTTCCATTTTGCAAGTGAGTCCTGAACTGGGATTTCATTGTTTGAGCCACTTCTGGGAAAATATATTTATCCAGAAATGAAATCAGAGTTTCGATGATCTGCACTCCTACTTTGGGGTCAATTGCCAAATCCGGTTGAGCCAAATCCGGTTTTTGAGAAAAAAGTTGTTCTAAAGGCATGAAGATAGACATGGATTGAGTGTGTTCAAGATTACTGTCAGCTTGGTAGGGGTAGATATAGCGTAGACACTGATTTTGTAGAAGACTTAGATAACGGTGTCACCTTGGAGATGGTACAGATACCAGGTGGTAAATTTCTCATGGGTTCACCAGCAGAGGAAGAAGGAAGAGATTCAGACGAAGGACCACAACATCAAGTCACAGTTCCTGGGTTTTTTATGGGCAAGTATGAAGTGACTCAGGCGCAGTATCAGGCAATTATGGGTAACAACCCTTCCAACTTTAAAGGAGAAAAGCGTCCAGTGGAAAAGGTGAGTTGGAATGATGCTGTGGAATTGTGTAAACGCTTAAGTCAGAAGATGGGACGTACCTACAGACTACCCAGCGAGGCAGAATGGGAATATGCAGTTCGTGCAGGAACAACTACACCTTTCTACTTTGGCGAAACGATTACAACCGACATAGCAAATTGCAACGGAACCAAGACTTACGCCTCTGGACCAAAAGGTGAATATCGCCAACAGACAACAAATGTGGGGACTTTTCCACCCAACGCTTTTGGTTTATATGATATGCACGGTAATGTTTTGGAGTGGTGTCAGGATGATTGGCATGATAGTTACCAAGGCGCACCCACTGATGGTAGTACAAATGTACAAAAGCTGCTTCGTGGTGGTTCGTGGGACGGCTATCCGAGGAATTGCCGCTCGGCGAATCGCAATGGGTTCTTCCCCGATGCTAGTCTCAACTATGTCGGTATTCGGGTAGTGTGGGTGGTTGCGTGAGGACTTCCTTCCTCTTTACTCTCTTGCCCTTTACACTTCTTTACTTTTTCCTTCTTCTGCCGCAGGCGGTTCAAAGATGTATTGCAGCCAAATGCAAACTGCTAAAAAATATTCGAGACACAGCACTTAGACAGATGTTCATCAAGCGACACCATCTCATAATTGTTTGTGCAAAGCCACTTTAAAAATCAGTTTCTGCTAACCTGAAGTTCCCCTTTGACAAAAAAGTGTAGTGTATGCATAGAAGGGCTTTCGGTGATTTTGACTTCAGATTTACTGGGTACAAATCAGGCTAATACCCAGTAAATCTATTGCCCTTTGTTGCACAATAGCCAGTGTTTTAGATGGTGATCATCTGCCTGCCTACAACACTAAAACTGAGGCAAAACCCATGTTTAGTGGTAAGCGTGTAAAGCGTGGTTTATATAAAACTTCCACTGGTAGAACAATCAATGCTGATACCAATGGAAGCTTGAATATAGTTCGTAAAGTAATCCCAAACTTTATGGATGGGATAGAGGGATTGCCGTTTATCCCTGTAGTTTTAGGACTTTGGACGTAAGATTACAAACGTAGATGTCTAGCTTTGTCTATTTTTGAGTAGAGATGACGCTTGTTTCTATGAGCGGTATTGTTCTTTGTTACTTGATAATTCCCAAAACGGGCACTACTTCAGATTCTGCGATTTTAGGAGCCAAGAAACCCTTGGCATATATACGGGGATTCGTTTGCGCGATTTGGGTATATGATTGGCGGACTTGAGTGTTCACCGCGACAGTCTTTACATCGTATATCTGCGTAGCCAGCTTGGGATAGAATCCGATGCCGATAATCGGTAGCAGAAAACAGGCAGCGATGAACAATTCGCGCGGTCTGGCATCGTTATAGACTGCTTGGTTAGGCAGGAGGCAGTCAGTACCGAAGCAAACTGCTCCTTCATCATCCTGATTCTCCGAGCCGACATTGCCAATCTCGCACGAGAGTGCTGCACCAGAACCGTAAAAGACTTGTCGCAGCATTGAGAGCAAATAGATCGGCGTGAGGATAACTCCCACTGCTGCTAAGAAGACTGTCACTGTGCAGAAAGTTGAACTGTAGATGTCGCTGGTCGCTACGCCAACGAAGACTGAAAGCTCACTAGCAAAGCCGCTCATACCAGGGAGAGCCAGCGACGCCATTACACCAGCCGTAAACAGGGCAAACACTTTGGGCATTGCCTGACCCATGCCGCCCATCTTTTCCATTACCATTGTATGGGTGCGATCGTAGGTCATGCCTGCCAGGAAGAACAGCACCGATGCGATTAAACCGTGTGAGATCATCTGCAACATCGCACCGCTGACTCCCAGGTCAGTGAAGGAGGCAATACCCAGCAGTACGAACCCCATATGGGAAACTGACGAATACGCTAGGCGACGCTTCATGTTGGACTGGGCAAAAGAGTTCAACCCACCATAGATAATATTGACGACACCTAGAATGGCTATAATCGGTGCAAAGTAAATGTGTGCATTGGTTAGAAGTTCTAAGTTCAGGCGAATCAGTCCGTATCCGCCCATTTTCAGGAGTACACCTGCCAAAATCATTGACACGGGAGCAGAAGCCTCACCATGTGCGTCAGGTAGCCAAGTGTGCAATGGGAAAACAGCCAGTTTGACACCAAATGCAATCAGCAATCCTGCGTAAAGGGGTAGTTCTAGCGCCAGAGGGTAATTCTTCATGGCAAGCTCTACTATATCGAAGGTCATATTGTCGCCGTAGAGCGCCATTGCCAGCGCTGCTACCAGAATGAAGATAGAAGCTGCTGCGGTATATAGTAAGAATTTCGTTGCTGCGTAGCGACGCTTTTGTCCACCCCAAATCGAGACGAGTAGGTAGACGGGAACCAGTTCCAGTTCCCACATAATGAAAAACAGCAGCAAGTCTTGCGCAACGAATACCCCTATCTGTGCGGAATAAAGCACCAGCATCAGAAAATAGAACAAGCGAGGCTTGATATTAACTTGCCACGCTGCAAAGATCGAAAGTGTCGTCACCACTCCTGCCAGAAGCACGAGCGGTACAGATAGTCCATCGACCGAAACTGCCCAGTTAAAACCTAACTGAGGCACCCAAGCATATTTTTGCGCGAGTTGAAAAGTAGCGCTGCTTGCATCATAATGCGTCAAAAAGACGTAGCACATCAAGCCAAAGTCCGCGATTCCTACACCTAGGGCATACCATCGCACAAGCTTGCCGTCTTTATCAGGCAACACGGGAATGATTAGGGAAGCAACGAGTGGGAATAGGATAATCGCGGTCAGCCAAGGAAATCGATCCGCTATCATAACGATAATGAGCAAAAATACTTATCTGTGAATAATGTCATTCTACTAAACTTTGTAAAGATTTATGAATCAGTCTTTACCCCGGATAAGCATATAAGAGAGTCTATCTTACCAGTCATTCTAAATTTGGCTCTCTAGGACTTCACGACTTTGTTGCTGGAATTTAGGCAAATCTAGTTGAGGTACAGCCGGGATACCTGCAAGTGCGATTCGTTTTGGAGAGCGCGACCTGAAATGGTCGTTTAGTGCGGGAAGCCTACTTCCCTAGAGGATTCATACCCTCTACCCCTACGTAAAAGACTAGTAATAGTCCGGTCACATGCCTTGTAAGTAATGAAAGGGATGGAGTGCAGACCACGAAAGTAGCCGAAACTGACAGCCCAAGTTGGTTAGAGGAGCAAAGGGGAATTCTCTAATGGTGAACGTAAGTAAATTATCGCTTAAACTGCGTTATACGAGGAAGTGCCAAATTAGGCTGATAGGCACTAACCAAAAGGTAAATGGGTGGGCTGATAGTTTTTCCATCTATCAACCGTATGAACACTAACCCCATCGCAGAATAGATAACACCTAAAACAATACCTTCGCCAATTTACGAGGCTTGATATAGAAAAAACCCAGATAATACAGGCTTCTTTTTGCCCGATGGCAAAAAACTGAGTCAATAAAATCCTGTATGGTTTTTGTGGAAGTAATTTTGACT
>JAAUSC010000084.1 GCA_012031965.1 Scytonema sp. RU_4_4 | reverse complement strand
AATTGGGTTGCTAGTAGGGAATGTCCCCCTAAGCTAAAGAAGTTGTCGTGGATGCCTACATTTTGTACACCTAGAACCGCCGTGAAGATGTTGGCGATGATTTCTTCATTTGGCGTACGTGGTGCTACGTATTGAGTTTCCCGCGTGATTTCCCCATCAGGTTTTGGTAGCGCTTTTTTGTCTATTTTGCCGTTGGGTGTTAACGGTAGGATATCTAAAGTAACAAAGCCACTGGGAATCATGTATTCTGGTAGCTGTTGCTTGAGGAGTTCACGCAGTTGGTTGGTAGTAAGTCTTTCACCCGACGGAACGACATAGGCTACTAGGCTTTTGTTCTCTATAATATCCTCTGTTGCAATGACTACAGCTTGTTGGATGTGTGGGTGGGTGTTGAGAACTGCTTCGATTTCTCCAAGTTCGATGCGGAAGCCACGAATCTTCACTTGGTTATCTATGCGACCAAGGAATTCTATGTTCCCATCACTCTTATAGCGGGCAAGATCTCCTGTTTTGTAAAGCTGTTTTGATTTGGCATCAGAAAAGCGATTGGAGATAAATTTTTCTTGGGTGAGTTCTGGGCGATTGAAGTAGCCTCTGGCTAAGCCATCTCCTCCGATGTAGAGTTCTCCGGGTACTCCTATGGGTACTGGTTGGTGGTGTTGGTCTAGGATATAGATTTGGGTATTGGCTATGGGACGACCTATGGGAATATTACTTCCTGGAAAGCAAAGTTTTCCGATTTCGTAAACACAGCATCCTACTACAGTTTCTGTTGGACCATATTCGTTAATCAATCTAGTTGCTGCTGCATTTTTTTGCCAGAAAGAAGTGACTTTTTCTGTTAAGGCTTCTCCACCAATAATAAATGCTTGGGTTTGAATGTTTACTTGTTCTGACGCAAATAAATGGCTAAGTATTTCTAAATGAGCCGGAGTAATTTTTATCAGGCTAAATTTAGTACCAGAACACAATGCTGTTTTCAGTGCTTCAATTTCTCCTTCCTCTGGTAAAATAACTACCTTACTTCCTACCAATAAAGGAGAAAATAAACTGGTAATAGTGGCATCAAAGCCAATAGAAGAATTGACAGTAGAACCAACTCCTGTTGCAACATTATAAGCTTTTGTACACCAGCTTAAATAATTCACTATCCCGCTATGGAGAATCATTGTTCCCTTGGGTTTGCCGCTAGAACCCGAAGTATAAATTACATAAGCTAAATTATCTGCTTTAACTTCCTGACAAGGGTTATCCTGAGAGTATTCAGCAAAGTTTTGGCAATCTTCATCCAAACAGATTGTTTGTGTTTGGTCCACCGGAAGTTGTTTTAATAAGTGCTGTTGAGTTAGTAGTATTGGTAACTGTGAATCTGCCAACATATAACTCAGACGTTCTTGAGGATAGGTGGGGTCAAGGGGTACATAAGCACCGCCAGCCTTAAGTATCGCCAACAATCCTACCACCATCTCAATAGAACGCTTCACACAAATACCCACTAGCACCTCTGGTTTCACACCCAGGCTTTGCAGGTGATGTGCGAGTTGGTTGGCTCTTTGATTTAATTCAAGGTAGGTTAACTGCTCGTTCTCAAACACCACCGCCATAGTGTCAGGTGTTTTCTCTACTTGCGCCTCAAACAATTGATGAATACATTTATCTGAGGGATATTCACACTCGGTATCATTCCACTCGACTAACAACTGATGGCGTTCTGTTTCACTTAACAGGGGTAATTTACCCACTGGTAAGAGTGGATTTGCCACAATTGCGGACAACAAGTTTTGGAAATGACCAACCATCCGCTCAATCGTCTCGGCATCGAACAAGTCTGTGTTATACTCCCATGAACCTATCAAGCCCTGGTCAGTTTCACTCATTGACAGTGTCAAATCAAACTTAGCAACTGTGCCTTCCTGAGCTAACTGAGTCAAAGTTACACCAGGTAATTCAACCTCACCTATGATTGCATTTTGCAAGACAAACATCACCTGGAATAGAGGGGAATGACTCAAAGAACGTTGTGGTTGCAATGCTTCTACCACTTGTTCAAAAGGCACATCCTGATGTTCATAGGCTTTGAGTGTGGTTTCCCTGACTTGTGAGAGTAAACTTTCAAAACTGGGATTGGTTTCAAAACTGGTTCTCAACACCAAAGTATTTACAAAAAAGCCAATCAGGGACTCTATTTCACTGCGGTTACGATTGGCAATTGGTGAACCAACTAAAATATCTGATTGACCAGTGTAGCGATATAGTAAAGTGGCAAAGGCTGCCAGCAGAGTCATAAATAAGGTCGTACCCGACTCCCCAGACAGGCTTTGCAACTTCTGAGTTAAATCAGTATTTAAAGTAAAACTATAAGTCCGACCCTGATAAGTTTGCACAACAGGACGAGGGCGGTCAGTGGGTAATTGTAACAGGGATGGAGCGCTATGCAATTGACAAAGCCAGTAATTGAGTTGAGTTTCTAGCACCAAGCCACTCAACCATTGTCTTTGCCAAACTGCAAAGTCTCCATACTGGATCGGTAATTCTGGTAAGGGGGATGGTTTTCCTACACAAAAAGCTTGATATACAGCAGATAGTTCCCTTATGAATACCCCCATTGACCAACCATCAGAAACAATGTGGTGCATTGTCAGTAATAACACATATTCTGTGGCTGATAGCTGCAACAGACTACACCTGATTAATGGTGCGATTTCCAAGGTAAAGGGGGTAATTGCTTCTTCCAGCACAAGTTGCTTTTGGACAGTTTCACACTCTGTACCTAGTATTTGCTGTAAGTCCACCACATTGATGTTTATGGTGACTTCTGGGTGAATCACCTGTCTTGGTGTGCCATTCACAGTCGGGAAGCTTGTGCGTAGTACCTCGTGACGGTGGACTATTTCTGATAATGCTTGTTGGAGGGCGTTAATATCTAAGGCACCAGTAATACGGACTGCTGCTGGTATATTATAAGTGGCACTTGACCCTTCTAGTTGGTTGAGGAACCACAGTCGCTCTTGTGCCCATGATAAGGGTAAAGGTTCTGTGTCTCCCTCTATTGGTTGAATGGGGGGAAGAGTTAATCCACTATCTGTCGTACGTAACTGGGTGATAGTTTGGTCTAATTGAGTCACTGTAGGGGATTCAAAGACTGCCCGAATGGGTATTTCTACGGTAAAAGCAACTCTGAGTCGGGAAATTAATTGGGTTGCTAGTAGGGAATGTCCCCCTAAGCTAAAGAAGTTGTCGTGGATGCCTACATTTTGTACACCTAGAACCGCCGTGAAGATGTTGGCGATGATTTCTTCATTTGGCGTACGTGGTGCTATGTATTCCTGTTCTCGGGTGATTTCTCCATCAGGTTTTGGTAGTGCTTTGCGGTCTATTTTACCGTTGGGTGTTAACGGTAGGGTATCTAGGGTAACAAAAGCACTGGGTATCATGTATTCTGGTAGCTTCTGTTTGAGGAATTCACGTATTTGATAGATGGTAAGTGATTCATCAGAACTGACTACATAGGCAACTAAGCGTTTGTTACCAGGAATATCTCCTGTTGCAATGACTACGGCTTGTTGTATTTGGGGGTGGGTGTTGAGGACTGCTTCGATTTCTCCAGGTTCGATGCGAATGCCGCGAATCTTGACTTGATGATCTCGACGACCAAGAATTTCTAAAGAGCCATCAAGACGATAGCGACCATAATCACCTGTATAGTAAAGCAAATCCTGTTCGTCATTCCTAAAGGGATTTTTGACAAACCCACGCAGATTTTGTTGGAGGGTGTTGGTGTAGCCTAAACTCCGAAATGGCGTCCGCAAAACAATTTCACCCGCTTCACCAATACCGCACAATTGATGATTTTGCGTGAAAACCAGTGCTTGTGTTTCAGGCAACGGTAATCCTATTGGTTGTACCCCAGGTCTGGGTGTAGCAGGTACTTGATAGTAACACTTAGCTAAAGTTGTCTCTGTGGGGCCATAAAGATTCACAATTTCACCAGATGCGGGAAAAATCTGCCGCCACCTATTGACAAGTGTCTCTTTGAGTGGTTCTCCTGCAAAGAACAACCAGCGTAAGCTACGCAAAGAAACTTCCGTTGGCACATTAACTAACCATGATTCTGCTAAAGACGGAACTGTGTGCAGCACAGAAATCTGTTCGCGTTCCAAGTAACCCAAAATTTTCCTCGGTTCTAAATTATCTGTTTCTAGTGGCAAACATAAGGTTGCACCACTGGTCAAAGGTAGGAAAATATCTCTGAGGACGACATCAAAGGAAAGTCCTGTCAATTGGGCAACACGGTCATTTGCCCCAATACCAAAAGTCTGTCGTTGCCAATTGAGAAAATGCGACATCCCTTTATGAGACCCCAAAACTCCTTTCGGTATACCAGCAGTACCAGAAGTAAAGAAAATATAAGCGGCATTGTCACCAGCTATTTGTGGTAGGTGTATTTTGTGATCGCCGCTAGGCGTGCCGAAAGTATCACACTCCTGATAATTTACGGTTTTTCCTGTGTCTGCATCTACACAGATTCTAGTTAAAGATTCCCATATTTCTTGATTTTCTGGGCGCTGACCATTGATGTAGATTAGACATTTAGCTTTAGCCTCTTTAAGCATTAGCTGCTGGCGATCACTGGGAAGTTGCGGATCTATAGTCAGTAACACACCTCCACTCAAGAAGACGCCCAGCGTACTTGCAATTAGCCCAAAACTCCTTGTACCGAACACGGCTACGACATCTCCCCGCTTGACTCCGTGAACCAATAGCACCCTTGCTAACGTTTGAGCTATTCTGCTCAATTCCCCATAGTTCCAACTACGAGATCCTTGAGAAATTGCTGAGTGTTCGGGATTGCTGTTTACCCAAGAGGTAAACATTGTTGTCACTAATTTATACTCTGGTTGTGGCAACACTGCCCTTGGTTCTGGTAGTAAAGGTAGGGATTCTGGTGAAACAAAAGAGTAGACACTAATCGGGTTATTAGGAGCAGTTACAATCTGATTCAGTAAATGATGGAACTGTTGCAACATTGCCACCATTCGTTCTGCGGCAAACAAATCTGCATTATAAACTAATTTTAATTCTATTCCCTGTGTTTTTTCTGCTATGTACAGTGATAAGTCGAACTTAGAAGCAGCTTTCTCTAAGGCAATGGGTTCTACAAAAAGCCCTGGTAGAGCCGACTGATTGTCTTCCAAGTTGAGCATATTAACCCACACCTGGAAAAGGGGGGAGTAAGCTAAAGAACGTTGTGGTTGCAATGCCTCTACCACTTGTTCAAAAGGCACATCCTGATGTTCATAAGCTTTAAGTGTGGTTTCCCGAACTTGTGAAAGTAAACTCTCAAAACTGGGATCATCTTCAAAACGGATTCTCAACACCAAAGTATTCACAAAAAAGCCAATCAAGCTCTCAACCTCACTACGGTTGCGATTGGCTATGGGAGACCCAATTAAAATATCTGATTGACCACTGTAACGATATAGCAAAGTGGCAAACGCCGCCAGCAGGGTCATAAATAACGTAGTCCCTGATTCACAAGACTTGCTTTGCAACTTCTGGGTTAAATCAGTATTTAACGTAAAACTGTGAGTCCGACCCTGGTAAGTTTGCACAACAGGACGTGGGCGATCAGTGGGTAATTGTAACAGAGACGGAGCACCATGCAATTGAGAAAGCCAGTAATTGAGTTGAGTTTCTAGAACTTCTCCACTCAACCATTTTCTTTGCCAAACTGCAAAGTCTGCATACTGGAGCGGTAATTCTGGTAAGGGAGATGGAACTCCTGCACAAAACGCTTGATATAAAACAGATAGTTCTTGAATGAATATCCCTATTGACCAACCATCAGAAACAATGTGATGCATTGTTAGGAGTAAAACATACTCTGTCCCTGACAACTGCAATAAACTACACCTGATTAATGGTGCGATTTCCAAGCTAAAGGGGGTATTTGCTTCTTCCAGAATAAGTTGCTTTTGAAGAGTTTGACGTTCTGTACTGAGTAGTTGCTGTAAGTCCACCACATTGATGTTCATGATGGCTTCTGGGTGAATCACCTGTCTTGGTGTGCCATTCACAGTCTCGATACTTGTGCGTAGTATGGAATGGCGGCGCACTATTTCTGATAATGCTTGTTGCAGGGCTTTAACATCTAAGTTGCCAGTGATGCACACTGCTGCTGGCATATTATAAGTGGCAGTTGACCCTTCTAGTTGGTTGAGGAACCACAGTCGCTCTTGTGCCCAAGATAGGGGTAATGGCTCATCATATCGAGAACTTCGGGGGATGAGTGGAAGCTGAGAATCCTGTAAAAATTTGATGATTTCAGCTTTGCGATCACTCAGTTGGGTGCGTATTTCTGGTGTAAGTGTTCCTTGGGGAGCATTACAACGCAAGCTAGTTCCATCCACCCATAGCTTAACATCTAAAGCAGCGAGCTTGGATAAAAATTCTTGAATTGGTTTCATAGTTCAATCTCCTCGCGATTTTCTAATTGATAAAAAGGAGTAGTTTGTAGTTGTTGGATTAGTGGTGAATGACTGTTTTCAATAATTTTTGATAAGTTAGCTATTGTCGGTTCTTCAAACAGATTTCTCAGAGGAACATCAACTGCAAAAGCTTGCCTTACTCTAGAAATGACTTGTGTCGCCAACAGGGAATGTCCGCCTAAGGTAAAAAAGTTGTCATGGATACCCACTTTTTGTATACTCAAAACTGAAGCGAAAATATCAGCAATTATTTCTTCAGTACGATTTCGAGGTGCAATGTATTGTAAATTGCTCATTGTTGCCGTACTAAGTGCTGGTAGTGCAAAGCGGTCTATTTTGCCGTTGGGTGTTAAGGGTAGGGTATCTAGGGTTACAAAGGCAGCAGGCACCATGTATTCTGGTAGCTTCTGTTTAAGGAATTCACGCAGTTGGTTGGTGGTGAGATCAGAGGTAACTACATAGGCAACTAAGCGTTTGTTACCAGGAATATCCTCTGTGGCAATGACTACGGCTTGTTGTATTTGAGGGTGGGTGTTGAGGACGGCTTCGATTTCTCCGAGTTCGATGCGGAAGCCGCGAATCTTCACTTGGTTATCAATGCGACCGAGGTATTCGATATTACCATTGGCAAATAGTGAGCTAAATCTCCCGTCTGATAAAGCCTCTCTTCTAGTTGATGATTAAATAGATTAGGAATAAACCGTTCTGTGGTCAACTGCTGACGATTCAAGTAACCTCGTGCTAAACCATATCCACCAACATACATTTGCCCTTTAACTCCAATTGGCACTGGTTGTAGGTTGTCATCGAGGATATATATCTGTAAACCAGGAATTGGACGACCAATCACACTGCCACTACTGTTAAGGTCGTTGATTGTTAGAGGTCGATAAGTAACATGTACAGTTGTTTCTGTAATACCGTACATATTTACTAGCTGTGGAGTTTGATCCCCGTGTTGCTCAAACCATGGTTTTAACGAATGTAGCTCCAGGGCTTCCCCACCAAAAATAACTAGCCGTAAACTTAGTTGTGCTGGTGTGTCGTCAGATTTTTCTAGGGAAATCAGTTGGCGAAAAGCAGATGGGGTTTGATTGAGTACCGTTACATTTTCGCACTCAAGCAAGTTGTAGAAGGTTTTATGATTTCGACTTATCCAGTAGGGGACAATGACTAGGCGTCCACCATAAAATAAGGCTCCCCAAATTTCCCAGACAGAAAAGTCAAAAGCAATGGAGTGGAAATTAGTCCAAACATCATTTGCATTGAAGTGATACCAAGACTGAGTGGCTGCGAATAAACGAACCACATTTTTGTGCTCAACTAAAACCCCCTTCGGTTGTCCAGTAGAACCTGAAGTGTAAATGACATAAGCCAAATTATCCGAAGATACCCCAGCATAAAAATTTTCCTGAGAGTGTTGCTCTATTGCCCCCCAATCTGTATCTAAACAAACCACCCGTGCTTGATTTTGTGGCAAGGACTCCAGCAACTTTTGTTGCGTCAACAACACCTCAACACCCGAATCCGCCAACATATAACTTAACCGCTCAAGTGGATAGGTGGGGTCAAGGGGTACATAAGCACCACCCGCCTTAAGTATGCCCAACAGTCCCACCACCATTTCAATGGAACGTTCTACGCAAATACCCACCAGCACCTCTGGTCCCACACCCAGGCTTTGCAGGTGATGTGCCAGTTGGTTGGCTCTTTGATTTAATTGCTGGTAGGTCAACTGCTGGTTTTCAAACACCACCGCCACATTGTGGGGTGTTTTTTGAACCTGCTCTTCAAACAACTGATGAATATATTTATCAGTAGGATATACTGACTCCGTATCATTCCACTCCACCAACAACTGATGGCGTTCTGCTTCACTCAACAAGGGTAATTCACCCACCGCAAGTTGCGGATTTTCTACAATTGCGGACAACAAATTCTGGAAATGCGCCGCCATCCGCTCAATAGTTGACTCGTTAAACAAGTCTGTATTGTACTCCCACTCACCCACTAACCCTTGAGAAGTTTCGCTCACTGACAGTGTTAAATCAAACTTAGCAATTGTGCGTTGCTGATTGAACTCACTCAGAGTTACACCAAGTAATTCTAATTCACCCATTGGTGCATTTTGCAACGCAAACATCACACAGAACAGCGGCGAATGACTCAAGGAACGTTGTGGTTGCAATGCTTCTACTATTTGTTCAAAAGAGACATCCTGATTTTCATAGGCTTTGAGTGTGGTTTCCCTCACTTGTAAAAGCAACTGCTCAAAACTGGGATTGGTTTCAAAACGGCATCTCAACACCAAGGTATTCACAAAAAAGCCAATCAATGACTCGATTTCAGAGCGGTGGCGATTAGCAACGGGTGAACCAATTAAAATATCTGACTGACCACTGTAACGATATACTAAAGTGGCAAACCCCGCCAACAGTGTCATAAATAAGGTCGTCCCTGACTCTCGAGACAGGCTTTGTAACTTCTGGGTTAAATCAGTATTTAAAGTCCAACTTTGAGTTGTACCCCGGAAAGTTTGTACAACAGGACGAGGGCGGTCAGTGGGTAATTGTAACAATTCGGGCGCACCATGCAATTGAGTGAGCCAGTAATTGAGTTGAGTTTCTAGGACTTGTCCACTCAACCATTGTCTTTGCCAAATTGCAAAATCTGCATACTGAATCGGTAATTCTGGTAACGGGGATGGAAGTTTTGCACAAAAAGCTGGATATAAAGTCGATAGTTCTTGAATCAATACCCCTATTGACCAACCATCACAGACAATGTGATGCATTGTCAATAGTAATACGTATTCCGTAGCATCTAACTGCACTAAACTACACCTGATTAATGGTGCTTTTTCTAAGTCAAAGGGGGTAATTGCTTCTTCGAGTGCTTGTTGGCGTAAGACAGTTTCACGTTCTGGCGTTGGTGATTGCTGTAAGTCCACGAAAGTTATGTTCATCGTGACTTCTGGATGAATCACCTGTCTTGGTGTGCCATTCACAGTCGGGAAGCTTGTGCGTAGTACCTCGTGACGGTGGACTATTTCTGATAATGCTTGTTGCAAGGCATTAAGATCTAAGTTCCCCCTGATGCGGACTGCCCCTGGCATATTATAAGTGGCAGTTGAAGGGTCTAATTGGTTGAGGAACCACAGTCTTTCTTGCACCCATGATAGGGGTATTTGTTCGCTGTGGGTTCTTGATTGAATGGGGGGAAGACTTAATTCCAGCCCAAGAGTACGTAACTGGGTGATAGTTTGGTCTAATTGAGTTACTGTCGGGGATTCAAAGACTGCCCGAATGGGTATTTCTACGCCAAAGGCAACTCTGAGTCGGGAAATTAATTGCGTCGCCAGCAGGGAATGTCCTCCCAGGGTAAAGAAGTTGTCGTCGATTCCCACATTTTGCACACCGAGAACGCAAGTGAAGATGTTGGCGATGATTTCTTGAGTTTGCGTCTGTGGTGCTACGTATTCATGTTCCCGTGTGATTTCGCCATCAGGTGCTGGTAATGCTTTTTTGTCTATTTTACCGTTGGGTGTTAACGGTAGGGTGTCTAAAGTTACAAAACCACTAGGCACCATATATTCTGGCAGTTGTGCCTTGAGGAATTCACGCAGTTGGTTGGTGATGAGTGTTTCATCATTAGTAACTACATAGCTAATTAAGCGTTTGTTCCCTGGAATATCTTCTCTGACAATGACTACAGCTTGTTGGATTTGGGGGTGGGTGTTCAGGACTGCTTCAATTTCTCCCAACTCGATGCGGAAGCCGCGAATCTTCACTTGCAAGTCTATGCGACCAAGAAATTCGATGTTACCGTCACTACTGTAGCGAGCCAGGTCGCCTGTTTTGTAAAGGCGTTCTGATTTGGAATCACAGAACGGATTTGGAATAAATTTTTCGCTCGTTAGTTCTGGGCGGTTGAGGTAGCCTCTGGCTAAGCCATCACCTCCGATATAAAGTTCTCCGGGTACGCCTATGGGTACTGGTTGGTGGTGTTTGTCTAGGATGTAAATTTGGGTGTTGGCTATGGGGTGACCGATAGTAATTTTCTCACTACGATGGCTGATTTGAGCAGACGTACAACAAACAGTAGACTCAGTAGGACCATAAGCATTAAAGAAACGACGACCAACAGACCATTGATTAACCAATTCTAAGGGACAAGCTTCTCCTGCTACAATTATTTGACCCAAGGCTGGCAATTCATCAGTGGGTAGTACTGCCAAGGCAGAGGGAGGTAATGTCACATGAGTCACTCTCTCCTGATGTAGAATTTGCTTCAAATCATCTCCAGGCATTAATTTAGAAGCTGTTGCCAAAATTAGAATGGCACCACTTGTCACAGCCATAAATATTTCCCAGACAGAAGCATCAAAACTAAAAGAAGCAAATTGAAGAACACGACTAGTTGGTTCTACATCAAATAAACTTCTTTGTGCTAGAGCAAGGTTGCACAAAGAATGATGTTCAATGGCAACTCCCTTGGGTTGTCCAGTAGACCCAGAAGTGTAAATAACATAAGCTAAATTATCCTCACATACCCCAGCATTAAGATTATCCCCATACTGTTGCTCTATAGTCCCCCAATCTGTATCCAAACAAACCACCCGTGCAGTATGTGATGGCAAAGATGATGACAACTTAGAGTGAGTAAGCAACACCTGCACACCCGAATCCGCCAACATATAACTTAACCGTTCTTGAGGATAGGTGGGGTCAAGGGGTACATAAGCACCGCCAGCCTTAAGTATCGCCAACAATCCTACCACCATCTCAATAGAACGTTCTACGCAAATACCCACCAGTACTTCGGGTTTGACTCCTAAAGTTTGGAGGTAATGAGCCAGTTGATTCGCTTTGTGATTCAACTGGCGATAGGTTAATTCCTGCTGCTCAAATACCACCGCTACAGCATGCGGCGTTTTTGCTACCTGCTCCTCAAATAACTGATGGATACATTTGTCAGTAGGATATTCCCGCGCTGTGTCATTCCACTCTACTAATAACTGATGGCGTTCTGCTGCACTCAATAAGGGTAATTCACCCACCGCAAGTTGCGGATCTTCCACAATCGCTGACAACAAGTTCTGGAAATGAGCCGCCATCCGCTCAATCGTTGAATCATCAAACAAGTCAGTGTTGTACTTAAAAGCCCCAAAAACAGATGAACTACCCTCCACCATTTCTAAATCCAAATCAAACTGACCTTCCTGTTGAGGAATGTTAAAAGGTCTTAGCTTCATTCCTCCCCAATCAACATCCTTTTCTGCTTCATTCCCAAACAAAGGAAGTATATCTTGAGATTGTTGTAACTGCTGCAGGACAAAAGAAGCCTGAAAAATAGGTGAACGGCTGGGATCGCGGTGGGGCTGTAACTTTGCTACCAGTAGAGCAAATGGGTAATCTTGATGAGCAAGTGCTTCCAATACTGTTTGACGAATTTGGGTAAGAAACTCCCCAAAACTAGGATTATTAGATAAATCTCCTCGCAACACTACTGAATTGGTGAAGTAACCAACAACCCCTCTAAATTGAGACTGTAATCTCCCTGCGATTGGAGAACCAACTAAAATATCTGATTGACCACTGTAACGGTATAAAAGCACCTCAAAAGCAGCTAGCAGGGTCATGTAAAGTGTTGTATCTGACAAGAGCGCTAGTTGCTTAAGTTGCTGTGTCAGTTGAGAAGATAACTGGAAATTATGGGAAGCACCGTTATATGTTTGTATTGGTGGTCTTGGTTTATCTGCAGGTAAATTTAGTCCTGGCAGTTCTCCTTGAAGTTGACCTTGCCAATAGTGCCAAAGTTTTTCTCCCTCTGACCCTTCCAACTTTTTCTTCTGGAAGCGAACATAATCAGAGTAAGAGTGCTTTAAAGTCGGGAGGGATGCTGGAACCCCATCTTGTTGTGCTTGGTAGAGTTTGGATAACTCAGATAAAATAATATCTAAAGACCAACCATCAGTTGCAATGTGATGTATTGTCAGCAATAAGATATGTTCTTGCTGAGAGCAAGTGAATAGCCTTACTCGCGTTACTGATTCATGTTCCAGGTCAAAAGGTCGTTGAGATTCTTGGTGAACATATAAATAGAGTTCTGCCTTACTCCAAGCAGAAGCATCTACCTGCTGGAAATCTACTTGTTTCCCCTGATGTACCTGTTGAATTGGTTCCTCACCTAGTTTAGGAAAAGTGCTACGCAAGGAAGGATGGCGTTCTAGTAGTTCCCCAAAAGCTAAACGAAAATTTGTTACATTTACATGAGCGCAAATACGAGTAGTAAAAACCAGGTTATAAGCGGAACTGAGGGGGGCTAATTGCCACAAAAACCATAGAGCTTTTTGACCATGAGAGAGGGGATGAACGTTGAAGATATCTGGGCGCTCGCGTAATAGTTGGATGATTTCAACTTTATGTTGCTTTAGTTGAGCTACTACTGAAGAGGTCGATTGTTCACGAGGTGCATCATAGTACAGTTGTTCGTCCTCATTCCAGAATTGCCAATTTTTGATTACAAGGTTTTGTAAAAATTCAACTAATTTCATAATTCTCCTGTTACCCTCTCACTATCTTTTAAATTAGCTCCGTCCAGTTGCTGATAGTTTTCTGCTATTTCTTGAGAAATGTCAATATCTGCTTGCTGCTCCAAGTTGTCCATTTGGGATTTCGATTCTTCCTCTACGGACATACAATTTTGGAGTTGCAGACCATGTACTTCCACCAAATACTTACTAAGTTGGGCAATTGTTGGATATTCAAACAGTAAGGTTTCCGAAATATGAATTTTCAAATATTCCCTTAGACTTTCTAGAATCTCTACAGCCTTAAGTGAGCCAATACCCAAAGCAAAAAGACTTTTATTAAAGTCAACTGACTCGGGATTTATATTTAAAAAATTGGCAATGTGTTGAGTAATTATTTTTGCCAAGCCATTTACAACCGAGCCTTTGACTGGTGTCGGAACCTTCTGTACAGACTTAGTGAAGACTACATTCTGCAAACTTCCATCAATAAATTTTTGGCGACAAGCACTACGCTGAATTTTGCCACTAGACGTTTGGGGAATACTTCCTGGTTTAAGCAAAACTATAGTATCAATCACTAGTTCGTGTTCTAGTGATACGACTTGATTAATTGCCTCTACCACTTCATCTGAGTTGAGTTGACGCATATAGGTGTAATTTACTTCCTGCACCACTACTAGCCTTTCTTCCTCTTCTACTTCTATAGAGAAAGCGGCTCCACAATTAGTTCGCAGTGCTCGATGGCTCTTCTCCACACTCAATTCAATGTCTTGGGGATAATGATTGCGACCTCGGATAATTATCACATCCTTGAGTCGTCCAGTCACAAATAACTCGCCGTCCAGCAAAAATCCCAAGTCACCTGTGCGTAAAAATGGTCCGCCTCCAGTATCTTTCAAATAAGCTTGAAACGTTTCTTGTGTTGCTTGCGGGCGATTCCAATACCCAGAAGCTACACTTCCACCACTAACCCAAATTTCTCCTACTTGTTCTTTTTCACAGCGAGTTAATGACTCAGGGTTAACAATAATTACTGTTGTGTCCATGTCAGGACGACCACATCCCACAACCACTCGAGTTTCTTGAGATGAAATCTCGCTCTTCACTATTGAATTTTGTTCTAGTTCCCCAGCTAATACTCCCTGAATCACTGGCAATTGATTCTTGTCCCCAGCCGTAGCTAACAAAGTAGTTTCTGCCATACCATAGCAAGGATAAAAGGCACTGTATTTAAAGCCACAACCAGCAAATTTTTTACTAAATTGCTTCAGAGTTTCTGCTCGTACTGGTTCCGCTCCATTGAAAGCTAAATCCCAACTGCTTAAGTCGAAATTAGCTAATTGCTCTGGTTGAACTTTTTTTACGCATAAATCGTAAGCAAAATTTGGTCCCCCACTGGTAGTTGCTCTATATTTAGAAATCGCTTTTAACCAACGGATCGGCTTCTGGAGAAACGCCACAGGAGGCATCAAGACACTGGGAAATCCTACATAAATGGGCTGTAGGACATGACCAATCAATCCCATATCATGGAACAAAGGTAACCAACCAACAAGGATACTCTTCTCACTATGACCAATAGCCTGAGTAATCAACTGCTGGTTGTGGGTGATATTTCCATGACTAACCATCACCCCTTTTGGTGTTCCTGTAGAACCGGAAGTATATTGTAAAAATGCCAAACTCTCCGGTGTCACTGATTTATGTACAAACTCTTGAGGATTAGCTTCAATGGTATCTGTAGCTACCCACTTTAACTGAGTTAATGCTTCCTCAACGCGCCTTTTCTCAATGTCAGCCAGGATTGATGTGGTTGTCAGTGCTACCTGCGCTTGGGCATCATTAACGATAGCAAGCAACCGCTCCAAGTTCTGATTACTCCTGGGAGGATAAACTGGAACCGCCACTACCCCTGCATACAAGCAGCCAAAGAACGCTGTAATAAACTCTAATCCAGATGGATATAACAGTAAAGCCCGTTCTCCTTGCCAAGATTGGAGATAGGAGGCGATCCCTCTTGCAAGGCTATCTAATTCTCCATAGGTAAGACTCCCTGACTCAGTTTCTCCGTTTGCAAAAGAATATAGGCTTGTTTATCAGGCTGATATTGCGCTCTCTGACTAATAATTTCCAATAAAGAGGCAGTTATGATTTTATTTTTCTGGAAAACGCCATAAAAAACCTTTTTCTGTAAATGGTAATAAATCTGAAAAGGCTGATAAAACGGTTGTGTTGCAAAAACTTGTTGAGAACAGAGAACTCCTCGGAAAGGGAATGGGTTATGCAGCCACTCCAAAGATTTCAGCTAGGAATTTCACCCGTTCTCGCTCCGGCTCCTTTCCCGACTTTTTCAATTTGTCCTTTCTTCAACATGTGCATAATTTCATATCCTTTAATTGAACGCCAGCGCCGTTTTGAATGATTTGAATCCTCTGACTGGCTTGAGCAACCAGTTGATGAATCTCTGGTTCTGCTCCATCCGATTATTCAGGTATTTGTTCTGCCGCAGTTCCACTGCTTCAGATAGCTGTTTTTTCTCTTTGAGTTCTTTAAGAGGATGTCTGAGAAGTATAAATCGCCACGCTAATCGTCTAACCATAAGTCGAACCATAGAGTCAAATTCTATACTTCTCAGACATCCTCTGACGGCACTTCATTGATAGCATCCACACCAGATCGTAGCAGTTGCCAGAAGGATTCCGGATCCTTCGCACCAGGAAAACGACAGCCAATGCCTATAATCGCGATCGGTTCCACTTCAAATCTCCTAACTTCATATCTCTTTGTCAACGTGCCAGCCAATTACTTACGGGGGTTGTCAATCCGACGAAAGGTAATCCGCAGGAGGTTCGTCGTCCCTAAGTGATAACAAATACTGCAAAAGCTGAGGTATTTTTCATAGCGGCGAACTAATTCCTCCCCGACTAGCTTGATGGCTGCTTTCCGGTTTGCTTTTAGGTTTGAAAGCCAAGCTTTGCAGGTACGCGCATAGTCCTTGCCATCATTGCGTAGTGCGACAATCTCAAAAATCCGTTCGCTGCCTTTAACAATGTCCGCCAAACGTGGATAATCTGTTTCTTGGAATATCTCAGTTGCAATGAACTTACTGAAGTCTTCTCGGCGCATATTCTCGATCACGCCGGTTTGCAGAGACATCCAGCCACCGGGTTTCAGTAACTTATGGCAGTGCGAAAAGAAATGGCGATAAGCTTCTACTTTCTCAGCTTGAGATATCTCTAGCTTGGCGGCGTGTTCTAGTACTCCTATTCCCAAGAGCGCATCATATGGCTTCTCTGGATAATGCTCTGCCCAGTTCTGTAAATGAACCGAAATCCGAGGGTTTTCTAACGATTTAACCCACTCTGCTTGAGCTTTGCTCAAGGTTAGACCGACTGCTTGCTCAACACCATGAACTTCAACTAGGCGTCTCAACAGCGAACCCCAACCGCAGCCTATATCTAAGACTCGTTTAGCTCCCTTTGCCCTCGCCTGGTTGATATGGAAGTCTAGCTTTCGGATTTGTGCTGTTTCTAGAGCATCATACCCTTCATTTTCTTCCCACATTGCACAGGTATAGGCAAGGGTTTTATCTAGCCAAAGTCGATAAAATTCGTTGCCGTCATCGTAATGATTTTGAATTGCCTCAGCCGACGTGCCCTTGTAATCGTATTGGATTGCCGAAGTTAAAGCAACGGTATTTTTAGATTTCATAGTTATGAATAGAACGGGTTGACGGGCGATTGTTGATTAGGTTAATGGACTTTAGGTCAATTTCGGGGATTATCGATCCGACGCATGGTAATACGTAAAAGATCCATATTTCCAGCGTGGAAACCAATTGTGAAAAGGCTGAGGAATTTTTCATATCTGGCAACCATTTCCTCCCCCACCAGATTGACTGCTGCTTTCCGATGCGCCTTTAAATTAGAAAGCCAAGTTTTCCAGGTGCGCACGTAGTCTTCGCGGTTATTTCTAAGGGCTACAATCTCAAAAATTCTTTCAGTTGCTTCGGCAATTTCTGAAAAACTAGGTAAATCTGAATCGGGGAGACAATCCGCAATGAACTGACTCAATTCTTCTCGGCGCACGTTCCCGTATGTCATGGTCTGGAGGGACATCCAACCACCAGGTTTTAGCCACTCGTGGCAGCGCTGGAAAAACGTACGATAGCCCTCTACTTTCTGTGCATTGTTGAGGTTAAGTTTAGCGAAATGTTCAAACGCACCAACTGAAATAATTGCATCGTAAGGCTCTTCTGGAGAGTGCTCTGACCAGCTTTCTAATTTGACTTTAATTCGTGGCTGCCTAAATGACTCAATCCATTCCGCCTGAGCTTTGCTCAAAGTCAGACCCACAGCCTGCTCAACATTATGCACTTCCACAAGTCTTTTTAATGTGGCACCCCAGCCACAACCGACATCTAAAACTCGTAATGCACCCCTTGCCTTCGCTTGGTTAATATGAAAGTCAATCTTTCTTAACTGCGCTGACTCCAGGGTGTCATTTTCTTCCCAAATGGCACAGGAATACGCGTTAGTGCTACCGAGCCAAAATCGGTAAAAATTGTTACTAATATCGTAATGATACTGAATTGCCTCTGCTGATGCACCTGGATTTTGATTTTTCACTGCGTTCATTGGTTATCTTATCTCCTGCTTAAAACTTGCAGCAATTAAGCACTACGGGTTCAATGTGCCAGCCAATTACTGACGCGGGTTGTCAATTCGGCGCAGGGCAATTCGTAAAAGGTCAGTTGTTCCAACGTGGAAACAAATGATCGAAAAATTGAGGTATTTTTCATACCGCTTAACGACTTCCTCCCCGACTAGCTTGACTGCTGCTGCACGGTTCGCCTTTAGCTTTGAAAGCCAAATCTTGCAGGTGCGTACGTAGTCTTTGCGATCATTCCGAAGCTCCACGATCTCGAAAATTCTCTCAGTCGCTTTGGCAATGTCCGCAATACTAGGTAAATCTGATTCGGGGAGAACTTCTGTGAAAATGAATTCACTGGCGTCTTCTCGGCGCATGTTCCCGTATGAAATGACCTGGAGCGACATCCAGCCACCTGCTTTCAGCCATGAGTGGCAGCGCGAGAAGAACTGACGATAGACTCCTAATTTTTCTTCATAGGAAAGCTCTAACCGAGCAAAATGTTCAAACGCTTCCAACGAAATAATGCCGTCATAGGGTGCCACTGGAGAGTGATCCATCCAGTGTTCCAGATGCACTTCGAGCTTTGGGTGGTTCAACCCCCAAATCCATTTAGAATGGACTTCGCTCATAGTAATCCCAACAGCACGTTCAACACCATGAACGTCTACAAGACGCCTCAATACTGAACCCCAACCACAACCCACATCTAAAACTCGTTCAGCGCCCTTTGCCTTCGCTTGAGCGATATGGAAGTCAAGTTTTCGCATTTGTGCTGTTTCGAGGTCGTCAGATGCTTCATCTTTTTCCCAAAGTGCACAGGAGTAGGTCAAAGTGGGATCGAGCCAGAGATGGTAAAAATCGTTACCAATGTCACAATAATGATGCTGAAGTGCCTCAGCCGATGAACCGCGATTTTGAGTTTTCAAAGTATTCATTGCACTGTCTTATCTGGGACAAATATTTACCTAATGGATGCCCATTGCAGAGATCCCCCGCATTTTGGGAGTCTACTTATGAGCTGATTCCTCTTTCACTACTGGTGCTTACACCTTTACTTTGGATTCCTCAATTAAATGCTGGACCAAAGCATCAATGGTGGGGTAATCGTACAGCAAGGTAGGGTCAAGCTCACGTCCAAGCCAAGCTTCCAGGTCACCAGTCAAGCCTACTAATGCTGAGGAATCTAGACCGTAGCGGTCGAAGGGAATCGTGACATCGATTTCATCTGAGTCGATTTCGAGTAGTTCGGCTAGATAAGAGACTAACCAGGCTTGAATCTTTGCCTCAGTGGGAGACTCCTTGGGCATCTGGGTGACTTGAATATCCTGATTTTTCATTGTTTTAATCTCCATAGTTTTGGTGAGTAAGCTTCTTTCTTTAAAAATTGCTGAAAGTCTTGCTAAGCCGCCTTTTTAGCCTCGATCATGTCTGTTGTCGGAGCCTTGACATTCCAAACTAAGCCAGTCAATTCAAGCGTGCGGATGACCCAGTAACCCAGGTCAATTTGCCACCACTTCAGGCCAAATTTTGCCGAGCTGGGGAAAGCATGATGGTTGTTGTGCCAAGATTCTCCGTGAGTAGGGATAGCTAGCCAGATGTTGTTCGTACTCTGCTCACGGGTATCAAAGGGACGGCTGCCATAAAGGTGGGTAATTGAGTTAATGCTGTTCGTAAAATGGTACGAGAGGAATAGGCGGACGCAGCCCCCCCAGAGGAATCCGGAGAGTACACCCATACTCGTTCCTGTGAGCATCCCTCCGAGGATGCTGGGAATGGTAAGTCCCAGCAAGATCCAAACGTAGTAAAGCTGGTTGACTTTTGAGAGCGCAGGCTCCCGAAGTAGGTCTTTGGTAAACAAGAAAGTGTTTGTGATTTCGTGAGTAAAGGTCCAGCCAATCTGGGCATGCCATAGCCCTCGAATCTGACCAAGGCGTTGGTTTTGATTGCAATAGGGTGAATGGGGGTCCCCAGGCTGATCGCTGTATTGGTGGTGGCGTCGATGATTGCTGACCCAATAAATTAAGGGACCTTGGCATGCCATAGATCCAAGGATGGCGAGTATAACTCGGACAGCAGTATTCGTGTGGAAGGCACAGTGGGCAAAGTGTCGGTGAAAACCCACAGTAATCCCGACAAACGTCAAGACGTACATGCCGACCAATAGCCCTACCTCCACGAAGCCAATTCCTACGTGGGAAGCGATCGCAATTGCGGCTATTGAACCCAGTAAAGGAATTATGTTAATGGCTAAGGCATGAAGTTGCTGTGGAGTTTTCAGGCGATCGCTCTTGATTGTTATTTTCTGCCACATAGGTGAAACCGTAAGAGGCTCGAATTTTGTTGTGTAATCCAACTGCGTAGTCATTGGTCTCTCTTGATTGCTTTTGACGTTTCAAAACCTTTAGTTAGCTAGAAAATTGGTTTCCTTCGATAGTTCTGATTGCTTGGAAGTTTGCAGTTGCTGCCATAGAGATTCCACTTCAGTGTGCAGTTGCAGGAACTTCACTTTGTTCTGAGAATCCTGGCTCCAATCCCCCACCACATTTAAGCTTCCCTTCAGAAAACCAGTCTGACAGGCATGGCGCTGAATCTTGCCGCTGGAAGTCTTGGGGATACTCCCAGTCTTGAGCAGCAATACAGCATAAACCTGCAGCTCGTGCTGATGCGTCACTGCCTGGCAGATATCTCCAACAACCTTATTGACATCCAGCTTGTGCAGATAACTCCGCTCCACCTCAGCAACGACTACCAACCGCTCTTGGTCATTGATCTCCACCGCAAACGCCGCCCCACAACCTGGCCGCAGTGCCGGATGACTCTGCTCAACTGTCAGTTCAATATCCTGGGGATAATGGTTGCGACCCCGGATGATAATCACATCCTTAAGTCGCCCCGTAATGAACAACTCACCATCCTGCAAAAATCCCAAGTCACCCGTGCGCAGAAACGGCCCTTCTCCCGTATCTGCTAGGTAGGCATTAAAAGTCTGTTCAGTCTCCGACCGTCGATTCCAATAGCCGTGAGTTACATTCGGACCTGACACCCAAATCTCTCCCACTTGACTAGCAGAACACAGAGTTAAGGATTCGGGATTAACGATCGCGATTTTCTGGTCTAACCAGGTCTGACCACAGCCCACGATTGTCCGGGCATCTTCCTGCTTACCAACGGTTGCCACAACCCGGTTTTGTTCAAGGGCTGCCCCTTCAACAGAGTAAACAACGGGGGGAGCTGTTTTCAAACCCCCGGAAACGAATAAAGTTGTTTCAGCCATCCCGTAACAGGGGTAAAATGCTCGGGCGCGGAAGCCACAAGGTTCAAAAGTGGCTGCAAAACGCTCTAGCGTATCTGCACGGACGGGTTCAGCTCCGTTGAAAGCAACATCCCAGCTACTCAAGTCAAGACTCGCCAGCTGCTCGGGAGTAATCTTGCGAACACACAAGTCATAAGCAAAATTCGGCCCGCCACTGGTAGTCGCTTGATAACGGGAAATGGCTTGTAGCCAACGGAAAGGCATCTGGATAAATGCCACGGGTGACATGAGAAAGCACGGTATACCCAGATATAGGGGTTGTAGCACATTCCCAATTAGTCCCATGTCATGGAATAAGGGCAACCAACCTACAAAGATAGTTTTCTCTGTATGCTGGTAGGCTATTTTGACCATTTGCTCATTGTACAACAGATTACCATGACTCACCATTACCCCTTTCGGTGTTCCAGTAGAACCTGAAGTGTACTGGAGAAAAGCCAGGTTACTCTCGCACAAAGTCGGTTCTTGCCAGTTTGACGCCAAGTTGCTGTTGAGGTTATCGGTAGCTACCCATCGCACAGCGCCCAATTCTGGATTCTCAGCCAACCGCTT
This sequence comes from Scytonema sp. RU_4_4, assembly GCA_012031965.1. Lineage (GTDB taxonomy): Bacteria > Cyanobacteriota > Cyanobacteriia > Cyanobacteriales > Nostocaceae > Brasilonema. The sequence continues at coordinate 6,463 of JAAUSC010000084.1, read as the reverse complement.
CTCTATATTAGCTAAAAGAGATTGAGTGGTCAGCGCCACTGACGCTTGGGCATCTGACACAATCGCTTGCAATCTAGATAGTGACTGATTCTGTCGGGGTGGATACCCAGGAACAGCGACAATCCCAGCATATAAACACCCGAAAAACGCACAAGTGAACTCCAAACCAGGCGGGTAAAGCAGCAAAGCCCGTTCACCAGGAGCTAAAAAAGACTGTAATTGAGCTGCGATCGCCCGCGCCTTTCTATCTAACTGTTGATAAGTCAGATGGTCTGATTCTCTTTCTCCGTTTTCCAAAAACGTATAAACTGTAATGTCTGGCTGCTGTAGTGCTCTATACCGTAAAATATCTATCAAAGTAGCGACTTTAGGCAGACTGTTCGGCGAATGACCTAGATTAGTAATCATAAAACCTCGCGGTAAGTGTGGAAACTCAGCATCTTTAGATCTAAGAGGAAACATGACTCGGCTAATTTATTAGCCTATGAACCATTACCGCCTTGGGGTTACTCAATCCCGTGTAGTATTGCAATCTACAATCGGAACGGGCAATTACCAACTGAAATCTTTCACCCTGTACGCATAAGGGTTTTGCTCCTAAGAGCCTTCCCTTTCGGCAGTAAAGTTAGCCTCGACAATGTTATTGGTCAGTACTTTCCATTCATACACTGGCTTAACCCATAAGATTTACGCATTGACAAAATTTTGATTGTGTGGGTTTTGCCATAGTAGACATAAATTTCCTCAACAAAGTCGGGGTTTTGAACTAGCGAGGACATAAGCCCTCCTTGTACTTCTTATATAGGTGTAAGTGAAATCAATTTATGCACGCTGCGGAAGATGGAACATGGATTGTAGATAGCTGAAAAATTTTGCTGCCGCAGTGCAATTGATCCGCAGATACAGACAATGCTTCCCTCACGTGCGCGCACGTTATGCACGGGTCCAGTCTTTTTGTACAGTGCGTAAGTCCTAACCCAATAAACCTGTTTAATCCTTCGGTTCTAGAGCTTGGAACTGGCTACGCATTGTCCTCGGTAGGAAATTTAACACTTGCCAATAACGGAGTACACGAAGTACTTAGTCTGGTCAACTATGGTCTGTGAATCTAGGCTAGAAGCCCAGATCCTAAAGACCTGGGTTGTTGACTTGAGTTCTATTACAAAAACTTCTTTCATTCACCAACAACTGTTGCTATATGTTTGTCACTTCAAAGTTCTTGGCAATTCTGGGTTTGGCTATAAGTGTAAGACTTGACTGTATGCAATTCTCGACTCACATTTTTTGCTCACTTGAAGCCTTTGGTTGCTAAGAGCGTATTTATAAAATAAATCTTAAGCAGTTGAGCAACGATGATTACGGGCTAATCGACGTAACATTAAATGCGTCATAGCGGCATAGATCATGGTTTCACTCGTTTGCGGAAGATATTCGTAATCTTTACTCAGCCGGCGGTAACGACCAAGCCACGCGAATGTACGTTCTACGACCCAACGTCGAGGTAGTATTTTAAAACCCTTCGTCAGATCGCAACGTTTGACAATTTCAAGTCCGCAGCCAATGAAATATTTAACCCAATCAACTAACGAGCCAGCATATCCAGCATCCGCCCAAATTAAGTGTAATTTGGGAAATACGTGGTAAATTTTATTGAATAGGAGCTTTGCCCCATCACGGTCTTGAATCGAAGCGGCATGTACAACTACCATCAGAATCAGACCCATCGTATCAACAAGGATATGACGTTTACGACCATTCATCTTTTTTCCGGCATCATAACCCTTGACACCTCCTTTTTCAGTCGTTTTCACAGTTTGAGAGTCTATAATTCCGGCGGATGGTTCTGCATCTCGTCCAGAAATTTCCCGAAGTTGCGATCGCAATGCTGAATGGATTTTTTGCCATACCCCTTTGCGCTGCCAACGGCGAAAATACGAGTATACAGTTTGCCATGCTGGTAAATCATGCGGCATCATTCGCCACGAGCAACCTGCACGCAAGATGTAAAAAATTGCATTGACCACTTCGCGCATATCGACTTCACGCTTTTTTCCGCGTTTTCGCTTACGTTCTGCCAGAATCATTGATTTAATCAAATCCCATTCGGTATCTGAAATATCTGTGGGATAAGGCTTTCGACTCATGGCACTCGACTCAAATACGACGGCTGTCTTTTTTAAAATACCTGTCCTAGGGAATGATTGAGGTGCTCTTTATTTTTTATTTATAAACATCCTCTATGTAGCGTTGTTGGTTGGTTAGGATACGGTGGCAACCTGACTTGGCGTAAACAAGAGTATTTTATCGAACACGTTTTGGGTCTGCCGATCTCTGAGGGAAGTCTAGCTAAAATGCAACGCTGGTTTACTCAAAGCCTTGAACCGAGCTATCAGCAGTGGTTAGCTTATATAAAACAGCCAGGAGTACGGTGTGTAGATGAAACTACATACTGCATTGATGGAATTAAGTATTGGCTATGGGTTGCCACCAGTAACTCTGTTTGTGTTCTCCTGTTGGCTCCCACCCGTAGTAGTGCTGAAGTTCAGAAGTTACTTGGAGAGAACTTTCAAGGGATTGTTAGCAGTGATTGTTTTAGCGCTTACAGTCGGATGCCAGCAGCAGCAAAACAGAAGTGTTTGACCCATCTGGAACGAGACTTGGAAGCACTCAAAACCAGTCGGTTTTTGGATAATCGACGATTCGCACAACAAGTGTGCGACATTTTGGATCTTGCCAGATGTTTATATCGCAATTATCACACGGGTAAGAGTAGCTTTGAGGAATTGGCTGCATTTCGGCAAGTCATCGAATCCCAACTGCTTGCAGTGGTCGATCACCCTCCAGAAAAAGGTTTTCCCGCCGATGCCCAACGATTGGCGTCTCGAATCAAGCGCCATTGGGATGAGTGGTTTACCTTTTTGAGTCATCCAGAAGTTAAACCTGATAATAATGATGCTGAGCGAGCTTTGCGTCCCATTGTTGTACATCGCAAGGTCAGTGGTGGATCTAGAAGCGATTGGGGTGCTCAGTTAGTTGCTCAAATGTTCAGCTTTTTAGAGACTGTTCGTTTGCAGGGTGGTAATGCGATCGCTTGTTTGTTTGAAATATTATCCATTGCTGGTCGCAGTCCTCCTGGTTTACAGTCAACTTAAGTAAATTATGAGCTTGTTCATTACACCATTCTCAACAAGCTCTGATTTTTGCTGTGAGCAGTTACGTTTTTTTTAGTATGCCCAAGCAAACTCCTGGTTGAATCAGATTGAATTGTGGTTCAGTAGACATCTCCGGAAATTGTGCAAATTAAAAGCGCGACAGCTTATTTATAGCAAGTAATTTGGCCTCTTGTAGAACTTTCTCCGTAAAGGCAGGATTGTTCTGCATTTGTTCAAATAATATGATCAATGGTTCTGGGTAGCCTTCAAAATCAACACGGACATCAGCAAAAGTCAGTTCAAAAGTCTGAGCTATATTTGTGACTAACTCTCGGTTTTGATATTCAATGTTAAGGATACGCATATGATTGCTAGGTTCAAGCTGTAATTGAGCCGCTACTTCTGAGTCTTGTTTGGGAACCGAGTCAATTTTGTCAACAGCTTTGTGCTCTAATCTCTTGTCCGATTGTATAGTGGGTACAGTCTCAACCGACAGTTCTATTGCCACTGAGTTGGCTTCATCTTTTGATTCTAGTTGAGAATGAGTCTTTTGAGATTGGAATGGCTCAGATGGAGTCAATGAATTACCTTCCGTAGCCTCAGCAGAGATGTCGATAGTAGCTGGCTTGAGAGCATTAGGTTGAGCTAGCTCCTGATGACGATTGACAATTGCCTTAGCCTTGGTGTGGGTGATGTTCTCACCTTCTTTAGCAAGTTCTAAGGCTTGTTTACGAGCTTTTTCAGGCGTAGATGGTTCTGCTAAAAGATAAAGCGCTGAAACAGCAATGTTTAAATTTGCCAAATTGGCAGATTTAAATTGAGTCGCTACTTGCATAAATCTAGCTGCTGTTCTTAGACTCCAGTCAAACTCAGCTTTTAGCCAAGCACTGAAATTTCCGTGACCTAAGTGTTCTTTTACTTCGGTTAACTTTTGCCCAATATCAATTATATCCTGAGCACTCCGACGCATTAAACTCTTAAGTTCAGAGGTTTTACCCTGAACAAGAATTTGGACTTGTGGGGTGAGAACAGCGTAGTTAAAGCCTTTTTCTTGAGTTAACAGTTGTTGTGATAGTTTAGACGATGGCTCCTCATAAAGCTCTGTCACTTGCTCCGAATCAGAAAAGCTCATAGTGATGTACCTTCAATTATTAATTGGTAAAGAATCGTCAAGTTAACTTTTTTTCAGAGACTTCCTCGGTTGAGGTCACACTGGCGCTAATACTGTAATTTGGCTGCGATCGCTTGAGCTTGCCGATCTAATTCTTGATAAGTTAGTCTTGAACTTTCTGTTTCTCCATCTTGTAGAAAGGTAAAAGCCAGTTTCTGTAGCTGGTGTAGTATTTTGTAACACAGTAAATCTACTAAGCTGGAAAAGTTTAAATCATTGAAAGAGTTAGTCATTTTTTTTTCCTTGCAAAATATAGAAGTTAGCTATCTTGAGTATCGGAAAAATAGTCATTTTGAGGTAATCAATTGATAGAAGTTAGAACTGACGTATTGACAAAAGTTTCGATGATGTGGGCAAAGCTCTATCTGAAAAACTGAACGGAAGTTAAACTTGGAAAGTTTTGCTTCTATTCTCTTAATAGGTGTAAGCAAAATCAATTTATGCACTTTCAGGATAGAAAGGAGAAAAAATGCCACTACTTGCTCCAGTAATGATCACAACTTTGTTTTCTACGTTTGACATCGTTATTTCTTTCGCTGTTGAGGCTACTGATTAACCCTCTTTTATCACTTTCGGAAGAGAATAATCTGGGATGCTTCCAGCATAAGACTTTTACCAAAAATCTTGATTTCAGCCATTCTGGAACGAAAATAAACGCTCAAATGCTCGCTCTATCTACAGTTGAAAATTTGGCTCTTATTTTTCTTTTCCCAGACTGACAGAAGAGGGTTAAAGAAACATTCCACCAGAGACTTCAATTCTCTGGGCATTCACCCATCAGTTTTCTTCGGAGAGCAACACCGCGATCGTATCTCCAATATTATCCGGAAGCTCGGGTAACATTGGAGTGTCGCCACCCTGCAGTCCCGTAACCCGCATTTCTCACAAGTAAGGGACTTCCAGAAAATAAAATATACAGCTTCTAAAAATGATAATCATTAGAGGGGGAGGGAGAGGCTGCCACGGCAGCCTCTCCCTCCCCCTTTTGTAGTAAATTTAATGATGATTAAATTTTGGGTGTCCAGAGGTGTCTATACAATTAACGGATTCACTCAAAAAATTACTGAAGGAAACCGCAGAACAATTAAAAGGTGCAGCTAGAGAGCCAGCCCAGTAGAAGTAATTGACAAAAGATACAATTTGTTGGGTCATGCATTACGAAAAGCATTAAAACTCATAGCTCAGAATTATCAACAAGATTTGGCAATTGTCGCTGCAAGTGTAGGGGCAGACATAGTGGCAGGAACAAGTTTGAAAGCCGCTCTAGATTTGGATTGGGATGACCCAGAGGCTCGCAATGTGGCACTGTCTAAGGAATTGGACATTGAGCAATCCTACCGCATTACTCACCCCATCTCCCCCAAAATTTTTCGCTCTCGTGCTAAGAAGCTAGCTATTATCATTGGTTCTAAGCGCGCAATTGGTATGGCTGTGCGTTCAGTAAACAAACAACAACGCTACACCCAGCTTGCTTTGAGGTTAATTCAGAAGGAGCATTTTGGCGTTGGTACCCGGATTTCAAACTGAAATTAAATGAAATCGCTTGCACAGTAACAACCTACAAATCCATCAACTCCAACGCACTACTTTCATGTGGACGCGCCCGCAAATATCGGTCCGTAACCGACAAATCGCTATGTCCCAAAGTATCGCGTATCAACACTGGATTCACCTTACGTTCGGCGGCATGGGTATCCATACCAGCAACCGAAAATTGATTTACAACCTTTCCCATCAGCCGAAAAGAATTATCCCTTGATGCAGCCACGCTGTGGTCGCAGATAGAAGAAGCAAGCTCCTTAGGCTCCTCAGGTAAAGTTGAACAACTCTTACTCGAACTTATGACTATCCAAGATGGTATCGAAACCAAAATCGATGCCATCGCTTGGGTAGTTGACCAGAGCGAGCGCTCTGCGAACAGACACCTCTTAAGAAACACATTGCGTCGGGTCTGAAATAGGGATGAGTTCCAAGCCAAAAGCCTGAGCCTTTTTTTTAAGGTTTTTGAGCATGCGGTCTCGATACTGTTGCTCATAAGCATCAATGCCAGGGTCAGTGTATGCATCTCCAGATGTCCAAAGGCGATAAAAAATACGTGCCAATTTATGGGCGGCAGCAGTAATCGCCTTTGGGGCACCCA
>JAAUSC010000083.1 GCA_012031965.1 Scytonema sp. RU_4_4 | reverse complement strand
TTCCCATTTTTTGCAATAATTATCCCGGAACCATTTGCCCTACTGCTACTATCAATTCTGACGGTGATTTGTTTAGCTTTTTGCTCTAATTCCCCTAACCATCCTGTTAATTGTGTCTGAGGTATGTCATCACGAGTGTTTGGTAAAGGTAAAGAATAAGCTGTCAATATTTCTGTGTTCACTTGTGCTAAGACGGTGAAAACAGGTATTCCCCAACTTACGCTTCGCATTCGCTTGATTTCTTCGCCTGTTGGACGCGAACCGTCTGGATATGTATAACCTGTATTTAATAGGGGATAAGCACTTCTACCATTGATCCCAATCAGTTCTCCAATAGAGTTGAGAATTGCACCGCCACTCATTCCCTGTTCGATGTCGCTAGTATAACCAATAGAATATCCTTCTTGGAGTGGTCTAGGAGCAATTTGTTGCACAATACCTGTGCGAAATACTATCTGTCCTTTTTCTGAAGAATATCCAGCAGCCACAACTGGTGTATCAATGTTAGGAACTGATTCAGCAATTTCTTTTGGCAGACAATAATCTTGATTGCTTTGGAATTGTAGTAGGGCTAAATCGAATTTGTCAAAGTTAGTATTTGTCACTATCTGCGCAGGATAGGTTTTCCCGTCAGATGTTTTTAGGCTAATGCTGTTGACTCCTCTAACGACATGAGAGTTAGTCAGCACTAGATAGCTATTTCCTTGTTTAGCCAGTAGTGTTCCGGAACCACCGTTGTTATCACCGATGACTTTGACTGTGATGTGGCTGGCGAGGGTTTGCAGTTGTTTTTCTGAATATTCTCCACTCTCACCGTTTTCTGGTTTGATTTCGCATGAGTCAGTTTCAACTGCTGTTTGGGAAATAGAATGAGAAGAAGTTTCAACAGTCAAGGCAGATAAAGATAAGAATAGTAATGAGCAAATAATGGCTTGATTTTGTTTCATATTAATTATCAAAAATGTGGAATTAGCTAAAATGGCAAACTTTTTTTAATCAAAATTTTTAAGTCAATTGCCCTGCGAGCACACTACGCTAACGGACACACTACGCGAACGTGGATTTAAAAACCTTGTCCCTCCTTCCCTCGTTCCTAGTCTTTGACTGGGAATGCCTATTGGGAGGCTCTGCCTCCCTTACTTGCGGCAGAGCCGCTGAAACTGCATTTCCAGGTTGAACCTGGAAACGAGATTTTAGAAGGTTTTGGCTTAAGTTGACACTAATGGCATCTGGTTCCCCCAGATTATGCAAGTTAAATGTGGAACAGCTTAATACTCGACGGTGGTGGGTTACGGCTTTAGCCGTAACCCACCCTACAAAAGAAGTAATTATTGTTTACTGTTGATTAGAGGAGATTTTTTTAAAAAATCTTGCACAGAAATATACATTTGTTCACCCGATTTTTGCAGAAGTACCTCAGAGCTTTTACCTTCTGCAATATCTGTTAGCCTTTGTAAGGCTTGCTCAGGATTGCTGCCAGATTTTAGCGTAAATAGTTGATTGTTGCCATTGCAAGTCTCGCCTTGGTTTACAAGACTACAGATAACAAGATAGCCGTTAACCTTACCATTAGACAGGTAATTTAAACGACCGTGTTCATAAAAATCTTGGAATTTTTGAGTAACTTTCTGACAGCGTTTTGCTGGAGTCCAGCCACCTTTATTAAAGTATTCAGATTTCCACCCAATAAAACGTACATGCCCTTTACGTTCCGGAACCCAAGCAACTGTAGCCGGAATTTTTTCACCACTTGCTTCATCCATAATTTGCCGACAAAAGAAAGTCACTTTATTAGGTTGAGATTCTGAAGCAGTCGATTGACTGAAACTGGGGGATAGACTAACAGTTATGCTTGCTAGAGATGTTAAAGCAGTTAGTCCTAAACCGATGAAGAATGATTGTTGTTGCATAAATATGACTCTTGAAATTGATGATTTAAATAAATGAGAGGGAAAAATTGATTACCTATTTAAGGTTTCGCTGTTGCTCGTAAAGTGTAATTTCCTGTTTCTCCTCGTTCTTGAGAAGTGGCAACTATTAAATAAACCCCATCTTCTGGTAAACTAGTTGCAATTTGAGCATTAAAATCACCCGGTTCTCGGTCATCGTTTTCAGCTATTTTCTTGAGTTCTTGACCTTCAGAAGATTCCCTCATCTGATATAAACTTAAAAATGAATTAATCTTCTGACTGGTCATCTCAATAACTACCTGTTGACCAGCTCGACCCTGAAATTGATATAAATTCACAAAGCTACCATTTTTCGGATGGGATCGCCCTCAGCTAAACTGCCATTAACCACTTGATCATTGAGTGAGATAGTTGCAACAGTCGGTGCTTTTGTGCGCTCAAATATCGTAGAGACAGGAGAAACATCCCCTTTTCTGGCGGCGGTGATAAAAGATTGAACTTGAGAAACAGGGATTGCAAAGTTCATACCAGTATTTAACTTTTCACGTCCCGATATCCCGTCTGTATTCACTCCAATCACTTGACCTTGTACATTGAGAAGCGGACCTCCTGAATTACCACCCATAATCACTGCATCGTGTTGAATCTTGCCATTTGTTTTATCGATACGGGTGATATGACCTTGGGTAAAGGTGTCATTAAAGTTTCTATCAACAGGAGTCCCAAGGGTAAAAATGCGATCGCCTACTTTCGCAGATCCAGCAGTAGCTAAAGGAAGTGTACGCAACTTGCTCTGAGTTTGAATTTTCAGAACTGCTAAATCTAAGCCACCCTTGCCAAAACCCCGCACATCAGCAGGAACTTTTCGCCCATCTGCGAAAACAACAGTCACTACGCTGGGAAAATCTTGATTGTTGTAATTTTCCAGTTCTTTTTGATTTCGCGGTGGTGGTTTAATCACATGGGCGTTGGTGATGATGAACCCATCTTGACTCACAACAAAACCACTTCCATGACCTCTACCCGTTTGAACCGTCACAACAGCAAGACTTGTTTTTTGATAAACTTGGTTAGCTACTTGGTTTTCAGCCGTTTGTGCTAAAACACTGCTTGAGTGCCATACTTCCCGTCTGTTATTCGGTAGTAGCTGTTCAATACTGGTCGCTCCAATTATGGTAAATATAGTACATAGCGTTAAAGTTCTAAATCGTAACAATTTGTTCATCATCGCTTGACATTTATTGATATATAAGTCTTGGAAAGTGGATGTTGAATCAAACAGGAAACAACGCCAAAATGTGAAGTACTAAAATTATTTTCCTTAAGGATGAATTTAAAGCTTTTAGAACTGTGAAAACACTAAAATTAGTTAAGTTTGGTCACATTTTTGAAACTTTCACTCTCCGGTCAGAATCACTTCCGCCCTTGGATTTAAACCCCTTTACTCATCCGCCAGTCGCACAGAATTCATACTGTAAGCGTAAGCGCACACTACGTGTTCGCGCAGCATGTCCGCAGGACATATTCTGGCTCCTGATTCCTGAGTTCTTTCCGTTTACAGGTGAAGCATGATTTGGCTTCTATTCGGGTTTCGATTGCGGTTTGTGCTTTTTACGCAGATCCACTGGATTGTTACAAAACTTTAAATTCAACTAACTTTGCCAGACTTTGTAACCCACATTCCGCACTTCAATTTGAACTACAAAGAGATTACATCAAGAGAAAAGCAAACAAATTCAAGCTTCTGGGGAAGTAGCCCCACCTAGCTGTTGTGTTTTGCGCGTGCCTTGCACGGGGTAAGAATGGAACTTATTGGTACTACAAGTTACACGCTCAATCTCCGACTTTTCAAACTCTTATATCGTTTTTAGTCTACTCTGAAAATAAATTTTCATTGGTGGTGCTGAACTGCAAGTTCATAACCCACTAAACTCCAGTCTCAAGAAACCCGGTTTTTGACCCTGGTGCAAGATGTCAGCGCCCCACAAGGGGAAGTCAAAAGCATGCCCTTGTTAGCGCAGCGTGCCGTAGGCAGCGAGCGATAGCGTTGCGGTCAAAAGTATTAAACCTCCTCGCAACTTTTGAAAGATGCCCATTTTTCTTCACTTTCTGAAAGCCTTGCTGTATAAGGATTGTAGCGGTTATCAGTTGAGTGCAATACATCAAAGAGTTAAGGAACCGCAGATGCACGCGGATGAAAATGTACTTCATCCGAATGAGAACCGCTATATAAAGTGTGCATCTTGAGAGCTACGTTGAATTCGCGCTCCAGAGTCTTGTAATTCATTTATTTTTATACTTAAGAATATTGCGAGTTTAAAAAAACTGCTCTACCTTCTAGAAAAGACTTCTTTTACACCTGCTATTTTTGTAGCTATTGAAATATCAACTTATTAACTTGATATTAAATGCGCCAAAGTAGCACCTGCCGTTCCATTATATTGCTATTGAAATGGCTCTTTATAAGTACCAAACAAAAAGAAAGTTACAAGAAGAAAAGCAAAAGTTTATGGCTGTTCTTAAAAGTATGGGCTGTGCAGTGATTATCACAGATACCTGTGGTTGTATTCATATGATGAATCCAGTAGCAGAAGCACTCACAGCGTGGAAGCAAGATGAAGCGGTCACTAAAAGTTTAACAGAAATATTAAGATTAGTTGACAAAGATACAGGAGTCATCATTAAGGATTTGGCTAAACAAGTTATAGAGACAGGTGTCGTTTTAAACTTACCAGAAACCTTGACATTAATTGCTAAAGATGGCGGAGAAATCCAAATTGGAGGAAGTATTGCACCCATCTGCGATGATGATGCTAATCTTATCGGGACAGTTTTAGTTTTTCAAGACATCACTCAACGTAAACAAACAGAAGCACAACTTGTTCGGAATGCTTTTTACGATGCACTAACAGCATTACCTAATAGAGTTTTATTCTTTGAGAGGCTAAGCCAAGTATTTGAGCGTGGAAAAAGACGGAAAAATTACCACTATGCTGTCTTGTTTTTGGATGTGGATCGTTTTAAAGGAATTAACGATAGCTTTGGACATACCGTGGGTGATAATTTGTTGATAGAGATTGCTCGACGTTTAGAATCATGCTTACGCAGTGGCGATACTGTAGCACGATTTGGTGGTGATGAGTTTGCGATTCTCATTGAAGATATAAAAGATATTTCCGATACTACGAACGTTGCTAAACGCATTCAAGAAACCTTGGGTTTACCACTTTACCTGAATGAACATGAAATATCAATTTCAGCCAGTATTGGTATTGCTCTAAGTTGCAGTAGTTATGAAAAACCAGAAAATCTGCTGCGGGATGCTGATATTGCTATGTACGATGCCAAGCAACAGGGGAAAACTCGTTATGTTGTCTTTGATTCCCAACAGTCATATGATACTAGTATAAATGTTCAAAAATAGCGAGTACGAGTTTTTAACTAACAGTACGCTAGCACAAATAACAATTTTTTATGGAAGAAACAGAAAAACAGAAAATGCTGGCAGGCAAACTGTATCTATCTTCTGATTTTGAATTAATGACTGAAAGAAACTTTGCACTTCGTTTATTGAAAATATATAACTCTACAACCGAAGAACAACAAGAGCAGCGAACGCAAATTTTACATAAATTATTTGGTAAAGTAGGACAAAATATTAATATCATGCCACCATTTCACTGTGATTATGGTAAAAATATTTATGCAGGTGACGGATTGTTTATGAATTTTGGTTGTATCATTTTAGATTGTAATACAGTTCATATTGGTGATAATGTGTTGTGTGCTCCTTATGTTCAAATTTACACTGCTTATCACCCAATAGATCCAGAAATCCGCCTTTCTGGTAGAGAACTTGCTGATCCAATTAGAATTGGTAATAATGTCTGGATTGGTGGCGGTGCAATTATTTGTCCAGGTGTTACAATTGGCGATAATACTACGATTGGTGCTGGTAGTGTCGTTGTGAAAGATGTACCTGCAAATGTTGTTGCTGTTGGCAATCCCTGTAGAGTTATTCGGGAATTGTAATCTCTACCTGATAACACTTGTTCCTAACTGCTCTATCAAATATTCTCACAGCTAGATGTGGGTGTGACGAATCAAGCTCAACCTGTTCCTAAATCACATCTTATACATGGAGTTTGGTGATACTAAGTGCTAGTGGTGCTGTGTTGGAGCTGAAGGAACGAGTAAATAGTCATAAATTATGCGGAAACAGCACAATTTGTTGACAACACTTGCATAAGTTTGGATAAGCGATAGCGATGGCGTTCGCATTATACTTACACTTAAATACATCATTGAGCTTATTATTACAACCACAAATTTTGAGTGAATTTTAGACAAATCTTAGACAAAAGTTATGGAGTTACCATCACAGCAACCAACACCACAGTTTTTAACTCTAGAAGAGTCAGCAAATATAGATGCAGCTTTGCTGTCCTCACCGGAGAAATTTTTAACCAGATTGACAATTTCATCACTCAGGCTTTTGAAGCAAATCGCCGAAGAATACGAAGTGAAAATTGAAGATTTGACAGCCCAGCAGGTGATTACTTGGTTTGAAAAAGATGCAAAGATTCGACGAGAGCAAGGAATTGAGGCTGCGTACCTCAAGTGGTAGTAGTGAAGACAAACCCGCGGGTCAAACATTGTTCTGAGACGGTGGAGATTTCTTCCACCACATCAAGCAGTCTCCCACCAGTCACACCCAGCCTCTCCGGTACACTAGTTCAGAATCCTGGTTTTTCAAAGCCAGGAGAGTTCAAGCCATTACCATTCCGCCATCAACATTAAAGACTTGTCCGGTAATGTAAGCGGCGGCGGGATCAGCAGCGAGGAAGCGCACCATCCCAGCCACTTCTTCTGGTTGACCATAGCGACCTAGGGGGATATATTTGATAATCTCTTCAGCGTTGATACCGCTTGTCATGTCTGTGGCGATGAAACCAGGGGCGACGGCGTTAACAGTAATACCTCTTGAGGCAAGTTCTTTAGCAATGGTTTTAGTAAAGCCGATGACACCTGCTTTAGCGGCGCTGTAGTTGGCTTGTCCAGGATTACCCATTTGTCCGGCGACAGAAGTGATGCTGATGATTCGCCCCGAGCGTTGTTTAAGCATGATTTTACTGACTGTGCGAGTACATAAAAAAACACCAGTCAAATTGAGGTCAATTACAGCTTGCCAGTCTTCTGGCTTCATGCGCAAAAGTAGTGTGTCGCGAGTGATACCTGCATTGTTGACTAAGATATCGACACGATTGAACTTCTCCATCACAGCGTTAACTAGCGCTTCTACCTGATCGGCTTGAGAAACGTCAGCCTGAAGCGCTATAGCACTTCCTCCCGCTTTTGTTATTGTATCAACAACCTCTTCGGCTGCATTGCTAGAACTGGCATAATTGACAACGACGTTTGCTCCCAGTTTCGCTAATTCTTGTGCGATCGCTCGCCCAATTCCACGTGATGCACCAGTAACAATCGCTACCTTGTTACGCAAAGTTTGCAAATTTTCTGGTGATAGTTCCATGAATGTTCCTCTTTATTGTCATCGCGCTAATGATCATAAAGTGATTGTGCGTCAACAATAAAAACAATCTAGGAGATTGTACAGATAAACGTCCTCTAGAACTACTATTGAAAAATCAAACAATAGAAAACTGGTGCGTGTCACATGGCTACCAAAAAACAATTCAACAGCTTTGAAGAGATGCTGTCTGGTGCTGATGTACCTGTATTGGTGGATTTTTATGCTGACTGGTGTGGACCTTGCCACATGATGGGTCCCATTCTAGAGCAAGTTAACGCTCAGCTACAAGGACGTATACAAGTCGTCAAAATTGATACTGAAAAGTATCCCGACTTAGCAAGTCAGTATGAAATTTATGCTCTACCAACGCTGGTACTATTTAAGCAGGGTCAGCCAGTCGATAGGATTGAGGGTGTGGTTCAAGTACCGCAGTTGGTGCAACATTTAACAACATTTCTCTAATTAGCTTTTTTTACGGTAGAGACGCTACATATGTCGTCTCTACCAGCCATCTAAACTAATGGCTAATCACGAATGATAAAAGTGTGCATTCCCAAACAAGACGCGGTTGAGCATAACAAAGCAAAGACTTACGAGCTTGTTCTAACTGTTTAATCATGCTTGGTTGACGCTTATGCTTCCAGTAGAACTGTTGTAGATAATCGACCAACCATAATTGAGTTTCTGTATCTAAATCCTGATCAATTTGTTTAGCTAATTCCAGAGCTTCACGGTATGTTGAAGGAATTGTGGTCACGGTTTTGAGTAGTTCAGGGGGAATAACTTGCAGTTGTTGGTAAGATGCGATCGCATCTCCCGGACTACCCGCCGCAACACTCAACACTTCTGGATGCTGCAAAATTTCCTCATGCCCTGTTTGTGTGAGAACTTGAGCCATTGTAGCTGCATCCAAACGATAAAAGGGAATTCGTTGACAGCGTGACACCAACGTTGACAACACAGACTCAACTGAAGGCGCAATTAAAATCAGCGTTGCTTGTCCGGGTTCTTCTAAAGTTTTAAGTAAGGCATTTGCTGCAGCTTCCGCCATAGTTTCTGCTTGCTCCAACACTACCATTTGTCTTGGTGCTTCCAACGGTAGACGGCTCAGAAACCCAGTAATTTCCCGAATTTGTTCTAGGCGAATTGTAGGTGGTGCTTTGCGCTTAAGTCCTTTTTCTGCAGCTTCTGTTGCTGTCAGTCGTTGTCCTTGATACAAGTAAGTTGGCTGTACCCACAACAAATCTGGATGGTTACCTTGACGCACACGATTTTGATGCGGACTAAATAGCAATTCTACAAAGCATCGTGCGGCTAAACTCCGTCCTACACCATCTGAACCTACAAACAGATATGCTGGAGCAATACGATTTTTTTCGACAGCTTGTGTTAGTAATTCCACTGCTTGCTGTTGTCCGATAAGTGGTGCGAATGCATGAGTCATTTGAGGGGAGATTGTTGTGAGTTAGCTTCAAATTTTCCATGACTAGTACGTGATGGCGCACATCAGCATACCATTGAAAACAATCCAAAAAGTTTTCATAAAACTCTTTTGACCAGTTTACACATTGGAACTTAAGATTTGTATGTCTACTCAACTTCAATCTCTGCGACGGGCTTTTCTTCCATCCCTAATTGCTGTCTCCTTAAGCATTGCTTCCTGCGCTAGTGATAGTAGAAACAGTACCAAAATTTCTCTTGCTGGTGCAGGGGCAAGTTTTCCTGCGCTTTTGTACCAAGGCTGGTTTTCAATGTACAATCAGCAAAATCCCAAAGTGCAGATTAACTATCAATCAATTGGGAGTAGTGCTGGAGTGACACTGTTCATCAATGGTCATGTGGACTTTGCAGCCAGTGATGTGGCAATTACAGATGAACAAGCAGCTAAGGTAAAACAAGGTGTGATAACTTTACCCATAACTGCGGGTTCTATAGTGCTAGCTTACAACTTACCCAATGTGTCAACTGGTCTGAAGCTACCACGTAAGGTTTACACAGATATCTTTTTAGGAAAAATCACGAATTGGAATGATCATAGAATTGCTACAGCAAATCCGGGAGTAAACTTGCCCAATCTGCCAATTATAGTTGTACATCGCTCTGATGGTAGTGGTACTACAAGTGTGTTCACCCAGCATCTCAGTGCTATCAGCCCGGAGTGGAAAAGCAAAGTTGGGGCGAATAAAACGATACAATGGCCAATTGGTATTGGTAGTAAGGGTAATGAAGGTGTTACCGCTTACATTCAACTCACCCGAGGAGCCATTGGGTATGTGGAGTATGGCTATGCTACACAGAATAATTTGCCTATGGCTGCTTTAGAAAATAAAGCTGGTCATTACATTCTGCCAACACTAGAGTCAGCTACTAGAACTCTGGAGGCAATGGAATTACCTGCCAATAACTTAATTGCTTTCATCAGCGATCCAACGGGTACTCAATCTTACCCAATTGTGACTTACACTTGGCTCCTCAGTTATAAAAAATATCAGGATCCCAGAAAAGCTCAGGCTCTGGAGACATTTGTTGACTGGGCGTTGACTAAAGGGCAGAAATACAGTGCAGAACTAGGATACATTCCCTTGCCTCAAAAAATCAAAGTGAAAGTGCAATCTGCTGCAAAGAAGATTACTGAGTGAGGCAAGTTTACTGCAGTTTTCTGGGGAGTATCCCAAATGCTCAAGTTTACAGAAAGATGGCGAGAATTGCTAAATCGATGTAAAACTCTTGTCAATTCTGGAATTGAGACGATTTTGAGTCTAGTTTTTTCAAAGTCCCAATAGTGTCAATCCAAGAGCTACAAGCAAGCAAGAATTGGGTAAGGTAGAAAGCAATGAATAAACCCCTCAGCAAAAACGAACTAACTCATCAGCTTTTAAATCTGGGCGTTCAACCTGGCGGAGTTTTGGTTGTTCACACTGCATTCTCGAAAGTTGCACCCGTCGAGCAAGGTTCACAAGGCTTGATTGAAGCCCTTATAGATGTGCTGGGTTCGCAGGGGACACTGGTTATGCCAACGATGACGGACGATGATGACAATCCGTTCGATCCAGCGAAGACCCCATGCCTCGGAATGGGTATTGTAGCAGATATGTTCTGGCGATCGCCCGGTGTATTACGGAGCAACAGCCCTCATGCTTTTGCAGCGATCGGAGCAAAAGCAGCAGAGATTACGGCTCCCCATCCCGTTGACGTTCCGCACGGTTTGGATAGTCCCATTGGGCGCGTCTATTCACTGGATGGTCAAGTTCTGTTACTCGGTGTCGGGCACGATGCGAATACAACGATTCATCTCGCAGAAACGATGGCTGGCGTTAGGTATTTACGACCTAAATATGTAACGATTCTGAACAACGGACACCCAGAAAAATATCACTATCGTGAGATAGACCATTGTTGCGAGAATTTCAGTTTGCTCGATACATGGCTAGAGTCAAATCAGCAACAGGTAAGCGGTGTAATTGGATATGCCCAAGCCCGTCTTGCCCGATCGCGTCACATTGTCGAAGCTACCCTATCTCACCTCCGCGAGAATGAGACAATATTCCTTCACACTGACGGAAGCTGCGGCGAATGCAATGAAGCGATAGCTGGACTACACGCTGCTCAACCATGATTTACCAGACTTACCTGAAGCTTAGTTGCTCACGAACTCGTTGATTGAGAGTTCGACTCGATAGAATTGCCAGCCAAACCCAACACGGTACAAGTTGGAGAGCGATCGCAGCGGTATAACAACTTGATGGAGCAGACAGTTGAGAGATGCGGACAGTTGAGAGATGTTGATGGGGATGCAAAATTTGCCTGCTGTCGCTCATCTTGATCGTTCGCTTCCTTCCCGCAGATGTTTCAGGGCAAACGCATCTAAAAATTACCACCGATTTTGCCAAACTCTAGTTCATCTCTATACAAACAGAGGCTGTCGGGATTTTTCATCATAAGAAGTAGAGATTACAAAATTCTGTATTTCATCAAGGTCATGAGCTTCAGTCATTTACAATTTAGGCAATTGAAACCAAAGTAACTGTGAGTGATCTTGGCAAAAACAATTCACCGCTGGTCTTCCCCCATCCACCGATTCTAGCTAGTGATTGTGCTAACTGGAAAAACATTCAGTTTGCTCATTTCCGGCAACCACCCCGCGACATTCCGGAACATGTGTCGCCCCGGTATACCATTTGTATGAATGTTGGCAAGCCTGTTCGACTGGAGCAAGCAGTCGATGGGCTTCAGAAGACAGTTGACTCAGTCCCAGGAGATTTGGCAATTTACCCAGCCTACGTTAGCCAACAGTTCCGCTGGGATAAAGAAACTGAGTTTTTCAATTTGTTTTTAGAACCGTCATTTCTGGCTCAGGTTGGTTATGAGGTGTTTGGGAGCGATCGCCTCGAACTCATCCCCCATCTCGCTACATTGTTCGATCCACTCGTTCAGCAGATTGGCTTTGCGCTGAAAACATCCTTAGAGATTGATGGACAAAACAGCAATCTTTATGCTGACTCGATCGCCCATGCACTCGTCGTTCATCTTTTATCTAGATATTCAACCAACTCACGTCAAATAAGAACCATTGCAGGTGGTTTTACTCAACAGCAATGGAAACAAATTATTGATTTTATAGATGTAAATTTAGATGAGAATATTAGCTTAACTGAATTAGCAGCGATCGTGCAGTTGAGTCCATATCATTTTGCCCATTTGTTTAAGAAATCAACGAATACTTCACCTCATCAATATTTAATTCGTTGTCGGATTGAACGGGCTAAACAATTGATACGGATGGGCAATTTATCGCTTGCTGCAATTGCTCAGATTGTTGGTTTTGCTAGCCAAGGACATTTTACCTACCATTTAAACGTCTCGTGGAGTTACTCCCAAGGTTTTTTCGCAGCGATCTGCGCTAGCTCTTTGGGAGCCGCTTCGCTAACGCAGCAGCGCTGAGTGCAAGCACACGCTCCTTTGTTGGCGCAAGCCTGTCCGTAGGACTTATACCATTTTGGATTTTGGATTTTAGATAATGGAATTGTAAAAGAGTTACTGGTAAACCCTTTTGGCACTCCATCTGTCGCAATCATTTTTCACGCTTGGTATTACGCTATCGCAAGAACGTTGAAAACAATCGCAAGAACCTTGAAGAGAAGCATTCGAGAATTGCTGCATACTGAATACGTCATCTGATTTCAAGGTTCACTTCTTACAAAAGGAAGGAGAATTTATGTCACAGGAAAACGTAGAAAATACTCGCCGTCTCTTTAAAGCTGTCGAAGACCGCGACGTTGCTGGAGTTCTCGCAGCTTACGATCCTGAGATTATCATCCGTGATGCAGAGTCGCTGCCCTATGGTGGCATATATCACGGTCTCGAAGGCGCGAAACAACATATCGAAGGCGCGGTCCAGACTTGGAACAACCTCCAGCCACCAGCTCAGAGAAAAATGGATGCAGTCTTCCTAAATGCAGAAGATTATGTCATCGTCCTTTGGCGGCTAAAAGGACTGGCGACGAGTAGCGGTAGAAAGCTCGATTTGCCAGTAGTGAGCGTCTATAAAATGCGCGGCGGCAAAATTGTCGAATCACAGATGTTCTATGCAGATACAGTTGCGATCCTGCAATTCCTAGAGGGCAAACAATGAATATTGAACGCGGTGTGCAATCTAAGCGCGAACGACGGAAATGGAACATTCGCGATCACTGCTTATTTTGAAAAGCGCTGTAAATTTCACAAGATAATGATGAAACTGTCTCGTCGGTGAAAGTCAGCCTCAGTTCCAGGATGAATCAACGCCCAGTAAGACAACTCACCATTTCTATGTTTCATGACGGTGGTGATACCAACCTCAAGAGCTTGGTTTGCTGGGACGATTTTATCTATATTGACATCCAGGACAAGTGCCAAACCGTCTGATAGATACTCGACATTAAACGGGAGTGTCGTAAAGGCTGTTTCCTCTTGCATCCCTTGACGGTACGCATCAAAGCGATAGACATTCCAGTGTCCAGCGGGGGAGAGGTTGAATTCCCAATACCGATCAGAATTCTTGATACCAAGGAAGAACTCGAAGCAGGTCTGTTTCCACAGTTCGTGCTTTCGGACTGGTATGTTTGATAGTGTGGCAATTGCAACTTCTTCTAGCTCGCCGAGAAGCGCGTAGTGGATGTTGAATTGATTCGCTTGTCGGGCGATATTGCCCGTAATCTTTAAATCAGGTATTGGTTCATACCAAGCAGCGTTCAAAACCTCACCCCTGCCCCTCTCCTTACTAAGGAGAGGGGTGTCCGTAAGGACGGGGTGAGGTAATACGTATGAATGCAACTGAGTATCAGCAGAAGGAAAGGGTTGTAGAGAAAACGTTTGGTTCATCTCAAATCCTGGATGATGTTGCGAATAGTTGTTTCTTGAGATTCGATGCTCTCGGTGAGCTTAAATTGGACAAGCGCCCTTGCAAGGTTGTGTTCTGAGTGCTTGACTTTGAAGTAGACATTCCCAGCTAAATAGTCAGCAAAGAATCTTAGTCCCAACTCAAACGCAATCAAACGGATTGCATCGTATATGTAAGCATAGTCATTCTCGGTGAGAAACGCCTTTGCCACGGAGAGATAACCCTGTAAAATTCCCTGACACAAATCGGTATCAAAATAAACGCTTTCCCACTGTTCGGTTTCTTCTCCAGTGGGATTGCAGCCTGAACGTAGGCAATCGCCAATGTCGTAATGTACCAGACCGGGCTTAACAGTGTCGAGGTCTATCACACTGACGGCTTGCTGTGTAGCAGCATCGAACATGACGTTATTGATTTTTGGGTCACCGTGCATGAGGCGCAGTGGTAGCTTACCTGTAGCTTTCGCATTTTCAAGGACATGTGCCCAGATTGTGCGATCGCCCACAAACTGCAAGCAATAATTAACTTCAGGGGATTGACGCGGACTCGTTTTCGCCAGAACTTCCTCGTAGTGCTGAAGGTAGAGCGGCGTAATGTGGAACCCTTCTAGGGTATCAGCAAGTTTTTCCGGCGGCAGGTCGCTGATAAGATTGTGGAACATTCCCAGAGCATAGCCAATTTCTTTGGCGTGTGACTTATCGTGCATGGTGTCGAAGGACTGCGCGCCTTCAATAAAACTAATTGCCCGCCAGAACGAGCCATCAGAATCCCTCCAGTTGTCTTGAGCGTCCTTAGTCAACAGTACGTGGGGTACTTCCCAGCGGCGACTGAGGGGAGTATATTGTAGTCTTTTTTGAATATGCTCAGTGAAGATACGCATATTTCGCATGATGAGTTGGGGCTGACGAAATACCTGTGTGTTGATGCGTTGGAGGACGAAATGCTCTTCTTGTGGGGAATCTAGAGTCACTAAAAATGTGTCATTTATATTGCCACTTCCAAATGCTTGAACGCCTCTAACCTTCCCCTGTAGGGTGAATTGGTTGGCAATGGTAACCAAATTGTCAGCATCCTGTGTCTTGAGATTTTCCGTCATATTTATGTTGCTCTGCGCTACTCCCCACGTCATTGCACGAAGGCAATAGGAGACATCGTAGCGTAATTTTCACGGTAGTTCACATCGTCGTCGAAATGGTTCAAGACTTACGCAAAGAAACCCGGTTTCTAGCAAAAATCGTCTGTTTTAGAACCAAATACGAACGAAGAAACCGGGTTTCTAGCAGATGGTGCGTAAGTCCTATGGTTATTCCTTACGACAACAAGTTTTTTTGACTCTTAACCCTTGAGTAAAGCAATCAAAAAGTCATTGTAAAATTTCTCTGACAGAACTTCTATATAAGATTCCGGATTACAGATAGTTGCGTATAATAGCTATCTTATAGCAATTGCAACTTATCCCTAGAAATACCCACAATAGCACTGTTATGGTAGATGTGGATTATTTGACACGACTTGAGTTAGGAGTTGAAGCTTGGAACCGTTGGAGAGATAACAACCCTGAAATCAAGCCGAATCTAAATTATGTGGAATTATCTGCAACTTTAAATGATATAAACCTCAGTCATACAGACCTTAAATATGCAAAAATTCACTTTGCAGAACTGCAAAACGCAAATCTTACCAATGCAGACTTGAGAGGAGCAGATTTTACTATTGTAGATTTGAGTGGAGCAGATCTCTCTCATGCAAACCTTAGTGATGGACTATTTTTAGGTTCAGTCGAGTTTGGTGGAGCCAACTTGAGTGGAGCGAACCTGACAAGGGCAGACTTGGGTATGTGCGTGATCAATTATGGTCTTTTTTTTCGTGCTAGTCTCAGTGGAGTGAACCTCTCTCATGCAAATTTGAGGCAAGCTAGTCTGAGATTTGCAGATCTTAGTGGAGCAAACTTATGTGGGGTAGATCTCTGTGGAGCAGATCTTTGTGCAGCAGATTTGAGAGGAGCAAACCTTTTTGGTGCAAACCTCAGCAAAGCAGATCTCAGAGGGGTAGATTTAAGCGATGCTAATCTCACATATGCAAACCTGAGTGAAGCTCAGTTGGTGGGTTCACCAAATTTTGGAAAACTAGGAATGTATGACCTCAGTTATCTGAATGATAGAAGGCTCAACTGGACCAATGCTAATCTTAATGGTGCTCATTTTGATAGAACGGATTTGACAAATACAAAGGAGAGAGTGTGAGGAGAATCACAAGCTTACAGTGAGATGTAATGCCTGACATTTGTGAGATTTAACAATGGATGAAAGTGACGGTGGCACTTCCTTCATATCCTCACTTTAGAGATATTTGTTTCTAACACACATATTAGTCGCTCGTCAAGAGCGAATTGACAAAATCAATTTGCACATTAGCATAGGTTGAGGTAGCAACTATGAAAAAACTATTAAACTTCATTTATCACCTAATCGGTTTAGAAACTGAAGAATCTCGTTTATCAGATTCTTACAAGAATTAGACTCTAAAGAAGTCTCAGACGCAGTAAGTAGCTCAACCTAATTAAACGTGAAATGTCATTGCGACCGAAACGCAGTGGAGGGAAGCAATCTCATCAAATTACATTTTAATTTTTTAAGGTTGAACTACTTATCATTGCTCTAACTGAATACGACTCCAAGTTGAAGTAACAGCACACCATGAGGCACACTTTCTCATGACCTTGTGTTATGTATGACGCTTTGTACACTCGCAGAGTGTACAATCATAGTTCAAACAGAGCAGCAAGCTCACCGCAGTTTGCACACTCAGCGAAACCCTTTCGCCCTTCGGGTATCTCCCGAGCCTACAGAAGTTCTTCATTCTAAAGCACTGTCCTTGTGGACGTGGAGATATCGACACGTTGTCATCTAAAGATTTTTCTTCTAGAAATTTTTCATGGGTGCCTTATGGTGATGTTTCAGTTCTCTTACGTACTCACGAACTGAGTTAAGAGCAATCCAAAAAGGTAAAGTTCAAGCCAAAGAGTCTTACGACTCTAGTATGAACGAAGCTCTAGAAGTGTCAACAACTAGAAAGCTATTTGATTTGTGACGTGGAATTTTTTGGATAATCTTAAGTTTTTGCATAAGAAGGTTTATACGTCCAGTTAAAAAGAATCTGGACGTATAAGCATTTTTCTATGAGCTAAGCAAAACTGTTTCCCAAAACTGTACCTGAATTTTTGAGAATTTAGCTGTATCGGCGATAACCAAATGAATTGAACAAACAAAGATTCAGTGAATGTTCAAGTTGGATAGCTGTGATTGCGTGTGTAGGTAAATGAATTCACTACAGTACTCCCGAATACTCCCGGTGAACAGGGTGCAGAATTTATTTTGTGTGTGTCTTCCAGCTTTTTCACCTGAGACTGTGCTTTGAGATTCTCAAACTGAAGAAAGGGAGTGTATCACAATGCAAATCAGAATTGATATGACTATAAGATAATAATACAAAAGCTTTTTCATCTTTGACTTAATACGGAGCCAATCACTGTTGATTTGGCGACATTAAAAGGAACTATGTATTTGTAGTCTGCTGCTGTACTAAATGAAATAGAAGCTTTGAGAGGAAAGGTCATTCCTAATTCTGATGGAAGTTACAAAATTAAATTATCTAAAGAAGATTAAAAAGATATTGAGAAAAATCTAGAATTCAAAATTAGTGAATTTTGTATCAACCTTAAAGTAAAACGGTATAACCACTCCTTTGGAGGTACAGTTATTTTCTGGTACAACGGCAAATTAATTGAGTCTCAAACTCTAGAATTAGAAATTAACGATCCTGGATTACTCTATGGAGCAACTGTTTTTACGACACTGCGGGTTTACGATAACTCGCTCGATAGTAGATTAACTCACTGGCAAGCACACTGCGATCGCCTAAAATCTAGTTTACAAACCTTTGGTTGGCGTTTACCAGATGATGAGCGATTGCGCCAAGGAGCACAAATTATCATGGCGCACTTCCCTGTTCTCAGAATCACGGTCTTTCCCGATGGACGTGAGTGGATAACAGGAAGATTACTGCCAAAGAACTTGATAGAAAACCAGGAAAATGGTACAATTGGGTTTTTAGCCGCACCAGAATTTTATCGCAGTCTACCCTCTCACAAAACAGGAAACTACCTAAGCGCATGGTTAGCAAAAGCTAATGCCCAAAACTTAGATGCCCAAGAAGTCATTTTGGTAGATATTGCAGGAAATTGGCTAGAAACAAGTACAGGTAACCTTTGGGGATGGCAAAATGGCTGTTGGTGGACGCCGCCCGTCGGAGCAGGGATTTTGCCGGGAGTTGTGCGAGGACAACTTATGGACTGGCTTTTGAAAAAGCAGCAGGTGGTTCGGACCGAACCCTGGACACCAGAGTTAGTCAAAGGGTTTGAGGCAATTGCCTACAGCAATAGTGTTGTAGAAATTATCCCACTCCACACCGTTATCTGCGATTCCGGAAAGCTAGAATATAATCCCCACCATCCCTGTTTTCAACAATTGCGGATGTTTTTCTTAGCATTGTAGGTGCAGAATTTGGTATACCTTAAAATAAGTTAACATAATTCTTAGAAATGCCCTCTCTTTACAGAGACACCACGCGAACGCACAAAATCCAGATGTAGGAGGATTAACATCGGTGAATAACAAACGATGGAGAAATGCAGGGCTGTACGCACTGCTCTTTATTGTGGTCATTGCGCTAGGGACAGCGTTTTTTGACAAACAACCACAAAGTAGAGAGACGTGGCGATACAGTCAGTTTCTTGAAGAAGTTAAAAAGAACAATGTAGAAAGAGTCAGTTTGAGTCCAGATAGATCAACAGCTGTTGTCATGCCCAAAAATGACCCTAATAAGAAGCTGGTGAACTTGGTTAACGATCCTGACCTTATTAATACCCTCACTCAAAACAACGTAGATATTACTGTTTTGCCGCAAACCGATGAAGGATTTTGGTTTAAGGCACTCAGCAGCTTATTTTTCCCTGTATTACTTCTGGTTGGCTTGTTTTTCCTCCTGCGCCGCGCTCAAAATGGTCCTGGTAGCCAAGCTATGAACTTTGGCAAGTCTAGAGCTAGAGTGCAAATGGAGCCTCAAACCCAAGTGACGTTTAACGATGTCGCTGGTATTGACCAAGCTAAGCTAGAACTCAACGAAGTCGTAGACTTTTTGAAAAATGCTGATCGCTTCACCGCTGTTGGGGCAAAAATTCCCAAAGGCGTGCTGCTCGTTGGTCCTCCAGGAACTGGTAAAACCCTGCTCGCGCGTGCAGTTGCAGGCGAAGCTGGTGTCCCCTTCTTCTCCATCTCTGGTTCTGAGTTCGTGGAAATGTTTGTGGGTGTCGGTGCGTCCAGGGTTCGTGATTTGTTCGAGCAAGCAAAAGCGAATGCTCCCTGTATCGTCTTTATCGATGAAATTGACGCCGTAGGTCGTCAGCGGGGTGCTGGTTTAGGCGGTGGTAACGATGAGCGGGAACAAACCCTTAACCAGTTGCTCACAGAAATGGACGGCTTTGAAGGCAACACAGGTATTATCATTATTGCCGCTACCAACCGTCCCGACGTTCTGGATGCAGCCTTGTTGCGTCCTGGTCGCTTCGACCGTCAAGTCGTTGTGGATCGCCCAGACTATGCAGGACGAGTCGAAATTCTTAAAGTTCACGCCCGTGGTAAGACCTTGGCAAAAGATGTGGACATAGAAAGAATTGCCCGTCGTACTCCTGGATTTACTGGTGCAGACCTTTCCAACCTGCTGAATGAAGCTGCGATTTTGGCTGCACGCCGGAATTTGACCGAAATTTCGATGGATGAAATTAACGATGCCATCGACCGCGTATTAGCAGGTCCAGAGAAGAAAGACCGCGTGATGAGCGATAAGCGCAAAGCCCTTGTAGCATATCACGAATCAGGTCACGCCCTTGTGGGTGCTTTGATGCCAGACTATGACCCCGTACAGAAGATTAGCATTATTCCTCGTGGTAGAGCTGGTGGTTTAACCTGGTTTACTCCTAGTGAAGACCGGATGGACACTGGCTTATACAGCCGTGCTTATCTGGAAAATCAGATGGCGGTAGCATTAGGTGGTCGTCTGGCTGAAGAAATCATCTTTGGTGATGAGGAAGTCACCACGGGCGCAGCTCAAGACTTGCAACAAGTTGCTCGTGTCGCTCGTCAGATGGTGACACGCTTTGGGATGAGCGATCGCCTGGGTCCAGTTGCACTTGGTCGTCAGCAAGGTAATATGTTCCTTGGTCGAGACATCATGGCAGAACGCGACTTCTCTGAAGAAACTGCTGCTGCTATCGATGAAGAAGTTCGCAAGCTGGTAGAAGCGGCTTACCAACGCGCCAAAGAAGTGTTGGAGAATAACCGCCACATTCTCGACCAACTCGCGCAAATGCTAGTTGAGAAGGAAACAGTGGATGCCGAGGAATTGCAAGAATTGCTGGCAAACAACGATGTCAAAACTGCAACGTTTGCTTAAAAACTAGAAGTTAAGAGTTCATTGACACTCCTAATTTCTAACTCCCAACTCTAGAAAGTCAGGGTAATTGTGGAATTTTCCAACATTGCCCTGATTTTTTAGAAAGCTTTGCTTCTATATTTATTAGGTGTAAGTAAGTAGGCGAGAAAAAATCAAACTATGTAAAGAAAAGTAAAGCTTGGAAACTAGTTCGTAGTAAGCGCTTTAGCGCTAAGAGGATGTTTTAAAAGGGTCTTTTGCTCTCATATTGAGCACAGCTAAGCATCTCAGTGCATGGCTTAAACCTTGATTTTTCGTAGAAGTTGAAATCCCTTCAATCCTTACAACACAACCGTCAGTTAAGCATCTAAGCATCAATCACAACTCGCCCAACTGGGTAGGAGATACAAGTCAGAATATACCCTTCCTGGCGATCGCTCTCTTCAAGGACTTCAGGATCATAGCCTTCCATCTTCACTTCTCCTTCGAGTTTCCGCTTCTTACAAGTGCCACAAACACCAGAGCGACAACTGCTAGCCTTAACGACCAAAATTTTTCCGTTGCTAAAACTAAGCCAAGTGAAAATCATTGCACACGTGACATTTTATGCTATTGTGCGGACTTGAATTTATAGGAAATTTCATATATTATGGTCGATAGTGAGGACATTCCAGAGGTTCCTTTACGTTCTCTTGTCTGGATGGGAGACTCTCGCAAAATATTCGGGAGTTTCCTGAAGAGGTGCAAAAAGCCGTAGGGTATGCGTTGCAACTGGTGCAGGCAGGGGAAACACCACTGGATGCCAAGCCTTTTAAAGGGGTGGGAAGCGGCGTGTCTGAAATCGTCAAACGCTACGACACCGACACATACAGGGCGGTTTATGCCGTGAAAATTGGGGAAAAGATTTATGTTCTGCACGCTTTTCAGAAGAAATCAAAGAAGGGAGTTAAAACCCCACAGACTGACGTCGACCTGATTAAACAACGCTATAAAGACGCACTTGCGCGAGAGGAACAATCATGACAGAACAAACCGTTTTTGAAGAAACCAGCGGTAATGTCTTTGCTGACCTCGGCTTAGAGGATGCAGAGGAACTTTTCACGCGAGGCAAGATCGGGATTCAGGTACTTCGCCTGTTAAAACAACGTAACTTGAAACAACGGGAAATTAGCAAACTGCTCGGCATTCCCCAGCCGGAAGTATCGTATTTGATGCGAGGCGAGTTTCAACGGTTCAGTGAAGGCAAACTTCTTACTTTCCTTAAACGCCTTGATACAGAAGTGACCCTGCATCTTCGCCCCCGCAATGCGGGAACCCAGGCTGCTGAAACAGTAGTATCGCTATAGCAATCCTAAATCATTTGTGAAAAATGCAACTCATCGACAGTGGAGGGATCTTGCCTATTATGCCGTCAGCAACCTACTACTTGATCAACACAAAATTGCTGGGTGAAGGCAAGCAGAAGAGGCTGGGGGAAGAGCTTTATTTCAACGATTCTTTACTTCCCTGCTATCCCAGCACCCCTGTTTCCATCATGCAAAGTTTGTGTGGTGGACAATACCCCTAGTGGGTCATTTGGAACGCTTATAGCCATTTTTGCAAAATAATTTTAGGAGTTCTAATGTGTCGAATGGTACAAGCTCCGGAACCTCCTAATCGATATTGGTGCGATCACCCGCGAGTACGTTGACGACGAGCAGATCGTTTACCTGCCCATGAAAATGGAGTTGGGTTTTGATTCCAAGAATGTGCCACTGTTTCTAGCCAGTCAATAATTTGCTCAGAGGTTTTGGGATGTTGGCTATCGAGTGCGCGATGTTTAACCCAGATTTCTCACAAGTGAGAAATCCGGGGACAATCCTGGATGAAGATAAAGCCTAATTTTTGGCAAGAAACTTTTGGGAGATTTTCTCAGTCGAAATCTCCAAACTCTTCCAACATTCCCTTATGTCTGAATCCGCCCAAGGTATTCCAGGATTACCCGATTTAACGCATCCTACCGAACTCATTCAATTTGGAACACATCTACTTAAAGCTTCACTGTTATTAGTATTTCTGGTTTTAGCTTTGGGAATTGCAATTGCTCTGTTGAGCTTTGCCCTACGTCGAAATCAACAGCAGCAAGAGATTTTGATTGGAGAGTGGGCAGTTAATTACTCTCAACTATTGCGGGGATTACAGCATTTTACTCTGGTGTTAATTTTGCTGGTCGGAGGGTTTTTTCTTTGTTCAACTTTGAGTAATCGTTACCATCATTGGGAACAGGCGAAGGTAGCTCAAGTTGCTGAGAGTGTCGCTGGTGAAAGGTTAGAACAAATAGCGCCTCAAATACGCTACATGACTGAGGAGCCATATACATACACCACTCAAGTTAATGGCAAGATAGTCAAGATAAATGACAAACAAAAGATGAGCCGCTTCTTAACATTAAGTGGATCGCAAATTCAAGTTAAGATTGACCAAAGCCCAGATGTTCAAGGTCGTCGCGCAATTTACAAAATAGACTACACTGCTGACTATAAAGTTGTTAACCAACTTAAAGATATTAATAGTTTTTTCTTTGAAGCACCGCCACCCATTGGTTACTCTCTATTGCAAAGCTACAAAGTAGAGCGTGACGGGGCTAGACTTCCACAAACAAACCCTGGTGACTATGGCTTTCCTTTCCAACTGCAACCAGGAACAGAGACGAATTTAAAAGTCACTTATAAGGCACAAGGAGGACCACGCTGGGTTTATAGCTCCAATGGGCAGTTGCTTTCTAACTTCCGCTTGGTGGCGATCGCCAACTTTGCTGGATCAGATTTTGCCAGTGGTATTGTACCTAGTGAAATTAAAAACGACAGACAAGGGACTCAATTTACTTGGGTATTTGACGATAATGTTTCAGTAAAAAACCCATTTGGAGTGTATACTTACACCGATCCTGTTCGTCACACTGGTGTCCTACCTCGACTGCTATTACTAGCACCAACAATATTTTTCTGGTGGATATTGCTGTTATATTTATCGCTACCTATGAGCCTGAGAAATGTGGCTATTGCAGGTAGCATCTTCTTTGCCTGTTTGCTGAGTTTGACTTATCTCAGCCGCTTCATAAATCCTCCGCTAGCTTGGACTCTCATTTCTTTTGTTTTATTAGCATTGACATGGGGTTTGGGGTCAAAAAACCGCAGTGTTTCTCTAGCAGCCCTCATCTGCACAATAGCTGGCGCTGTGCTACCCATCTTTGGATTATTAGTACCATTTAGCGGTCTCACCCTCAGCCTTGCAGGATTGCTTTCAGCGGTTTGGCTTGCAGTTCGTCATTGGTATGGCTTGTATAGATTACAACTATAAGAGCGTAGATAATTCGGTAGTAAAATTCACGAATCGACACAATATCAGATAAAGTAGGAGGTTTACTCAAAGTATTAGGAAATTTACCCAAATCTTCTTGCTCTCTCAGATTTTCCTTTTGATGAGGAGGTATAAAGCTGTTCAGCGATCACTGTAACAGCGTAGAACCATCATTAGGAATACAAAGGGAGATTTGGACGCATGAAAATCACAACTCAACTGCAAGGTGTTGCACTTGGACTATTGGTGCTTGGTATTGGCAGTGTAGTATCTGTTTATCTGAATGCAGTTGCAAGTGACAGCACAGTTGTGAATCAGGCAGGTTTAGTCAGGGGTGCTACTCAGAGGCTTGTGAAGTTAGAAATGACAGGGCAGGCAAATGATGACTTGATTGAAAAGTTGGATAAAAAAGTAAATGGACTCATTAATGGTGATCAAGAACTCGGTTTGCCACCCGCAACAGATCCAGATTTTCTGTTAAAACTCAAGCAAGTTGAAGATGCCTGGAAAGCTCTGAAACAGACTATCATCGGTGTCAGGCAGAAGCCGAAGGATCGAAATGTACTGTTAAATGAAAGTGAGGATTACTTTAAGCTAACTGATGAAACTGTGCTTGCTGCAGAAAAATATTCCCAGACAAAAGTGCAGCTCTTAAGAGCTATACAGTTCACTATCTTGGGGATAACTCTAGCGATTCTTGCAATTCTCCTTATAGTCATAGCTCGGATTGAATCCACTCTTCGAGACTCCACAAGTGCCATTGCCACCTCCTCAATTCAAATTGCGTCAACAATCTCTGAACAAGAGTCCACAACTTCCTTACAGGCAAGCGCGGTGAGCCAAACAACAGCGACAATGAATGAGCTAGGGGCTTCCTCTGTGCAATCTGCACAAGCCTCAGAAGCCTCAGAAGCTTCAGCTCGCCAAGCATTATCTCTGGCAGAGGATGGTGTTCTAGCTGTCGAGCAAACGATGGCACAAATGTTCACTCTCAAAGATAAAGTTGGGGCGATCGCCTCAAAAATACTGCACTTGAGCCAACAAACCGGACAAATCAAAACAATTGCTGAGCTTGTAAGCGAGTTAGCACAGCAGACGAATATGCTTGCTCTCAAAACTACTGTAGAGGCAGTACAAGCGGGCGAGCAAGGGAAAGGAATTAGTTTTGTTGCAGCAGAAGTTCGTAAACTGGCTGAGCAAAGTAAACAATCAGCCCAACAGATCAATAGCCTGGTTGCCAAAATTCAGGAGGCTATGAATTCCACGGTGACGGTAACAGATTCTGGTATCGAAACAGCAACCGAAGGAATCAAGCTGAGTCAGGGGACAGCCCAAACCTTTGTAGGAGTCACGGATGCTATTAATAATGTATTCTTGAATAGCCAGCAGATTTCGCTTTTTGCCAAACAGCAATTAGTCGATGTGCAGCAGGTAGAGGCGAGAATGAACGCTATCAATCAAGGTGCCAAGGAGATTGCTAGTGGTATTGCACAGGTTAGGCTTAGTACCCAACACCTTAACGAAGCTACACAGAATCTCCAAACACTTGTATAACTGCTCACAGCTTGAATTCTGACGCCTAGTACCCCTAGTATGACTACGATAGAAACTTCTCGTATGCTATTGCGTCCACTAGCAATGGTAGATTTAGATAATTTAGCTGATATATATCGCGATCCAGAGGTCATGAAGTATCGCTTATTTTCACAATCAGCTTCATTAAAACAAACTCAGGAACTCTTGAAATCCTATCTAGCACACTGGGAACAACACGGGTTTGGTCGATGGGCAACGATTTACAAAGCTAACCAACGATTGATTGGACATTGCGGGTTAGAGTATATGCCAAGTCTTAACGAAGTTGAAGTGAATTACTTGCTAGCGAGGGAGTACTGGGGGCAGGGATTCGCAACAGAGTCTGCAATCGCGCTTTTAAGATACGGCTTTGAAACCTTGCAATTTGACCGATTAGTAGCACTAGCAAAGCCAGAAAACCTTGCATCACTTCGAGTGATGGAAAAAATTGGTATGCAATTTGAGAAAAACATCCAACTCTATGGTGTTGAATGGGCGTTTTACACAATAAAACACGACCAGTGGCAGTACTCTAAGAGTATTTCAGCATTTTAAAGCGCTAAAATAAAGCGCTAAAACATTGTTTTTTCTTCGATTGCTATACATATGAGTCAGTCATTTGTCACTACAGACAATCAAACGACAAAAAAACCTAACCCGCGTCTAATTGGGTCAGGTTTTGAGTGCTTGATGTTAATGCCATATCTATACTAAAAATTCCATGGAGCAGTTTCATCGGACTAAAGTCCTGACCGATTCGTGACAAAAGTACTAAATTTTTGGGGGTGATTGCTGAATCACCCCCATATAATCTTTCTACGATTATTTGATAGCACTAGTTCCCTGAGAACAGATATTACTCAGCAATACTAACCAAACCTGGAACTTGTGAATCAGCCAATGTTGGTGCTGTAAATATAAGGGAATATAAACTTGTTGGTTGCTGCCCTGCGACAACTGGTAGAACTTGACGGGCGTGAGTTGCGATTTGCATAGTTTTCACATCGTATGCTTGTGTCGCCAACTTAGGATATAAACCGATACCGATGATAGGAATTATCAAGCAAGCAGTGATCAACAGTTCGCGTGGTTTAACATCCAGAACCACTGCATCCAGGACTAACTCTTCATTTTGCTTGCCGTAGAATACTTCACGCAGCATTGATAGTAAATAAATCGGAGTCAGAATCACACCAACCGCCGAGAGCAGTACGACGACAACCTTAAAACTTGAGCTGTAGACATCGCTTGTGGCAATACCGAGAAAGACCATCAACTCACCGACAAAGCCACTCATCCCTGGTAACGCCAGAGAAGCCATTGCACCCGCTGTGAACAGAGCAAAGGTTTTGGGCATGACTTTTGCCATACCACCCATTTTGTCCATCATCAAGGTGTGGGTACGTTCGTAAGTTACACCAGCCAGGAAGAACAAGCTTGCAGCAATCAAGCCATGAGAAATCATCTGTAGCATTGCGCCGTTGATGCCCAAGTCTGTGTAGGAGGCAATACCAATGAGGACAAACCCCATGTGGGCAACTGACGAGTAAGCTAAGCGTCGCTTAAGATTCGTTTGAGCAAAGGCACAGCAAGCACCGTAGACAATGTTCACAACACCTAAAATTGCTAGCACTGGAGCAAAGTCAACATGAGCGTTGGGTAACATCTCTACGTTGATGCGGATTAGTGCATAACCACCCATCTTTAACAAAACACCAGCCAAAATCATCGAACCAGGTGCTGGAGCTTCACCATGAGCATCAGGTAACCAGGTGTGCAAAGGGAAAATCGGCAGCTTGACACCAAAGGCAATCAAGAAGCATACGTAAACTAGAAGTTCAAATGCTTTGGGATATTCCTTCATTCCCAAAGTTGCCATGTCGAAGGTAAAAGTATCTCCTGAGAATGCCATTGCAAAGCCCGCTACCAAAATAAATATTGATGCAGCAGCAGTGTAGAGAATGAATTTGGTAGCTGCATAGCGGCGCTTCTCTCCTCCCCAGATAGAAATCAGCAAGTACACAGGTACCAACTCAATTTCCCACATCAGGAAGAATAACAGTAAATCCTGGGCAACAAACACCCCAATTTGGGCGCTGTACATCGCCAGCATCAAACCATAAAACAAACGCGGCTTGTTAGTAACCTTCCAAGCCGCGAATACTGCGAGTGTGTTAATCAAGCCTGTGAGCAATATCAATGGCATCGATAAACCGTCAACCGCTACAGACCAATTCAAACCTAACTGAGGAATCCAAGAATATTTTTCAACCAGTTGGAATGCGGAACTTTGAAAATCGTACTTATGCCAAAAGGTGTAAATCATCAGGGCAAAGTCCGCGATCGCAACTCCCAGACCATACCAGCGGACAGTTTTGCCTTCTTTATCTGGGATTAAGGGAATGGCTGTAGCAGCCACTATTGGCAAGAGAATTATGGTTGTTAACCAAGGAAAATCAATCGTATTCATCAGGTGACAATCACTTTCAATCACTTTATGTTTTTCTTTTTAATTACATTATATTAAGCAATTCATAGTTTTGTGAACGTTCTTTCTTTAAAAAAATCAAATCTTTAGAATTCATAAGAATAAATACTTATTTTTTTGCTCGAATTCATTCTAATTGTAAAGTTTTGCTACGTCAACAAAAAACGGTGGCGACAGCCACCGTCATAAATTTTCATATTAACTCTGCCCTAGGAGAGTTATCTGGCAAGGAGAGTTGTCACTACTTAAACCAAAAGATAGATAAAGTTACTCTAATTATCTCAAACGATACGGTTGACATATGACGAAATATCTCAATTTCAGAAAATGTTAGGCACCGAAATCGTTCTACACCAATGTTGCATATACTTCAAAGACGTGTATTTGTGTTGCAAGTTTCCCAAAAAAATCCGAACTTGGTGTCAAAAGGTAAGGATGGAGAAAA
>JAAUSC010000082.1 GCA_012031965.1 Scytonema sp. RU_4_4 | reverse complement strand
GCAACCGAGCGATCGCTGCAGCCAGAATCACTGGATGTAGCCAGTATTTTCGTTACGAGATTCTACTAAACATCGAGCGCATAAGCGATTAACCACCCGCCGACGTTGCGACTCTGGTACATCCCATAGCAAACACAAAACCCCTTCAATTGGTAAAGGTACATCTTGATAGCGATAGCATCCCATACGGCAAAGGAGTCTATATGCTTCCGGAATGATTTGCAAACGCTGAAACTGACTGACAACTAAATCTTCTAACTCTTGTTTAATCAACAAATCGTCTTTGTTTGCATCCCAGTAAGCATCAATATCACCTTCATTATCTGTGAGAATAGCACCACTGATAATTTGCATTGCTTTGGCGTTTCCCCCATAAGCTTTGCACATTTCACTGAGCGCCGGAGAATGAGGATTAATTTTGCGACTGGTAAAAAACTGTCTCCATGCGGACTCGTCCAACCCCTTGAGCATGTAAAAATTCACATCAACGCCAGCCTCACATAAGCGTTCGCGGCTAGTGATGAGTGTGACTGAATTGATTGCTGGATCTGCCAAGACTCTCAATAATTCTACATAATGGCGATGAAACTCAATGAATTTTCCATTTATATCTAAAGCAGTTTCGAGGTTGTCGATTAATACACCTCTTGTTCTGGTTTCATCTCGAAGTTTCCGTTTCAGTCTCTGCAAATTAATCCCCAGATTGCGCCCTGTTTGTTCATCAAAGTCTCGCCATAACCATTCCTCAACTACGCTCTCTACAGAAATGATGTTTTTGGCGTCCATTGTTGGCATCCATAGTTCTAGAAAGGCTAAACCCTGAGAGTCAAAATATTTGCGAGCTAGTTTTGTTTTGCCTACGCCACCTTCACCTTGGATGACAATAATCTTTGCACCACCTTTAACCATATTATTAAGTTGGGCGATCGCTCCTCACGTCCAACAAAATCGGTATCCGGCTCGGTTATGGGAATTTGGCTGTGCTCAACAATATCCTGCCAGTTTGTCAGCCCTACAGCTTCACAAATCTTGATAAAGGTGTCTTTCTGAATTGGCTCTTTTGCCCCCCAAAACCGTTTCAAGGTGGCTTGTGAAGTGTGTGCAGCTTGGTACCATATATCGGCGTATTTATTCCAGCCCTTTCTTTGTCTAGCTTGCTCGACGATTTCTAGCCCTCGTGTAGATGCTCGAACAGAATCTGCCATTTTTCAAAAAATTAGCATCATATTTCTTCTTATGTTACATTTAGTCTCGCGTTCGATAGCGACTAACGTGATACCCGAGCCAACTGAGCCAAAAAATTGAGCCGCATAGTGAGCTTTTAAGACTTATTGCTTCAGTCATCCTGAAGATGTGAACGTTTTCACTTTCCATTTAGGAGACTTGTAGCATGAAATCCCCTATTTGTAATAATGAGTGCGATAGCGACAATTGTCCGTTCATGAGCGATCCCTATAATCCCAACAGACAGGTGTGTGTCAAATGCGGACAAGAGTACTTTTTTCGCCGGAATAGTTTTAGCAAATTTTTTGTCATAACAGCGCTAGTTGTCTGCTTACTGCTGGTGATTCAAGCCGTGATGAGCAATCACCGTCAAACCATCAACTCTCAACCTGAGACTCAAGCTGATGTCCACAGTTGCAAATAACAAGTGCGTTGTCCCAAATGTTAACAGCACGTATCTACCTAAATCCTCAAGCTCATGAAAATCACCACAGATGATCACAGTCGCTTTTTCAGGTACGCTTCTAAGTGCCTCAAATATTTCTTGATTGTCATATTCGGCTTTGCGATCGCCTACATAATGTCACTCTGTTTTGGCATATTGCATATTGCTGTCATGCTACTACCCCTGGTAGGAAGTTGGTTTTGGCGAGTGGGAGTTCTCCTATTGTGTTTGCTAGCAATGGCTGTCATTGTAGAGTCATTACGGTGAACTACCCACACTGACTTGGAGTACCAAGTACAGTGTCGGCTTCTGTACTCATAGGTGAGTGCCTCAGATTAGACTTTCGTCCAAGCTTTGGTCTTATCTCCCCTCCTACAGCAGAGACGGCTGAACCTTCCGCCTTTATCATTCTGATTCCCTCTGCTCTAATATTGATGGCTGCATTACCATCGCGGTCATGATGAGTGCCACAGGAAGGACAATTCCAATCCCTCACATCTAATGGCATCTCACTCATCTGGTAGAAACAGTTAGAGCAGAGTTTTGAACTGGGGAACCATCTATCTATCTCAATCAATCTGCTACCTCTGCGTTCTAGCTTGTAGGCTAAGAAATTGGTGAATGTCCCCCAACCAACATCAGATATTGCCTTTGCCAAATTGTGATTACGTACCATGCCTTTGACATGAAGGTTCTCTACTATGACAGCTTGGCTATCGCTGACCAACTTATAACTAAGTTTGTGTAGAAAATCTTGCCGCGAATTGCTAACTCGTTCGTAAACTTTGGCTACAACTTTTCTATATTTATTTCTTGATTTACTCCCTTTTTGTTTACGGGCTAATTTTTGCTGTTTACGTTTGAGATTTTTTTCGTGCTTGGCAAGATGTTTTGGATTGTCGTATTTAGAAACTTTTTCGCCATCAGTCACAACAGCAAAATGTTTCAATCCCAAGTCAATACCATATATCTTTCCATCGGTAGTAGCTGGATTTTCTCCATCTACTGTCGGGCGTTGCCCACCCCCTAGCCTCGATAGCCCAAGCCTGCCGTTAGGCATAGGGGGCGCGGAGCAAACGCTAACAGTTAGGATAGATGCAAGATACTTTCCTGATGGCGTTTTACTAATAGTAACGGTCTTAATTTTCCCTTCAATCGGTCGATGTATTTTGGCTTTGACTATTCCAATATCACCTGGAATTTTGACATTGCCATTTACAATCTTGACGTTTTGAGGGTATTGAATAGACTGCTTACTGTGCTTAGATTTGAACTTAGGGAACCCTGCACGTTTCTCGAAAAAGTTTTTGTACGCCGTGGTTAGGTTGAGTGTAGTAGCCTGCAAAACCTGGCTATAGCAATCAGCCAACCACTCAGTTTCTTCTGCTTTTTTGAGTGCTGGAAGAAGTGCATTGAGTGCTGAACGTCCAAGCCCTTTGCCCGTTTCTTTGTAAGCTTCAATAGATTTGTTCAACGCATAGTTCCACCACCAACGGGCAGAACCAAACGTTTGAGATAGTAGTATCTCTTGCTCTTTTGATGGGTATAAACGAACTTGTACGACTTTATGCAACACTCAGCATCACCTCCTTGGTTTTCTATTCTAGCATGATATATATATTGTGATAAAAATAAAAGAAAATATGAATAATTGGTAATTCCGCGCTAACGCGCCGCTCCGCTAACATACATCTAGCATTGCTAGATGCAATCGTCATTCCCCGCCTTATATCCCGTCGCTGACTTGAGTACAAGTACAGCGCGGGACTTACGGCAAAATAGTTAAAAAGTGAGGATAATTCTCCTCATCTCCCTCATTCCCCTCTGTGCTTGCCATCTAAAAACTTGAGTTGCTGATATAAGCAAGTAATCTGTGGTAGATTGACACCAGCAACTTGTGCCATTCGTAACGGGTTACCGAAAATTGCTTCTACCTCCAAGGGGCGGCGTTCATCATAGTCAATTTTCATGCTGGTGCGGTATGGCTTCATCTTCACGGTATAGTCGAGCATTGTTTGAATGAAGCTATCGGAAATCATGCGCGTACAACTTTTTGCACCTGCTGCAATTTCATACATGATCTGTTCAACCAAAGTGCGGGTATGAACATTTGCCATTAATTCCGCCGTCGTGGCGTTGAGAATAACAGAAAGCCCATTATATGGAATATTCCACACCAGTTTTTTCCAACGCGCCAACAGCAAGTCTTCAGTGAATTCAATAAGGATACCAGCACTTTCAAAATCCTCACCAATTTGCCGTATCCGTTCTGTGATACCAGCTGGATAATAGTTAGCTCCATATTCGCCTAAGGTAATTTGTCCATAGTCCAGGTGGCAAATATGTCCTGGTTCCACTTTATTTGAACACAGAAAGCACAACCCACCAATTACCTTATCACTACCGACAATTTGGGCAACTTCCTCCTCCACGCCAAGTCCATTCTGCAAAACCAACACTATCCCATCATCTTTGACCACAGGTGGTAACATTTTAGGCAGCAAATGGTTTTGCGTTGTTTTCAGTGCAATGACGACAACATCACATCGAGGCATATTTCCCACATCGCAGTAAGCATTAACTTGCGGTAGCCTGAAGTCGCCGTCAACAGACTCAATAGTTATACCATTTTTGCTGACGTGTTCGTAATCGCTACGCAGCAAAAAGTGGACATTCAAGCCAGCTTTTTGCAGTCTGGCACCGTAAAACCCTCCTAATGCACCAGTTCCCAGTATGGCGTATGTGCGTTTGGACATAAAGGAAATCAATGATATTTTCTGCGATTATCCTACAAATTATCCAAATTCGTAGTGCCTTGATAAGTTAAACCAGTTCGTTAACAAATCCTAACTCCAAACAATTCATCTAATAATTGGCTTGCTTGCTCTAGGGAATCCAACACTTTGTAAGCCAAACTTTTTATTTGAGTAGATGGCTGTTCTAAATCAGGAACCATAATAGTACACATTCCTGCTGATGAAGCTGCTTCGACACCAACAAATGAGTCCTCGAAAACCACACATTCTTGAGGAGCAACATCAATTCTGCGACTGACTTCTAGAAAAATATCAGGAGCAGGTTTACCTTGGGCGACATTTTCACTCGTGACAATTGTTGCAAAGTTTTGATAAATACCAGCACTCGTCAAACGACGAGTTGTTCTAACTAAAGATGTTCCAGTTGCTAATCCCAGAATCACTCCAAGCGCATTTAGTTGACTCAACAATTCTAATGCACCTGGTTTGACAGGAAGACCTTCTTGCATTTCTCGATAATCACCGATTTCAATGCGTTCCGCTTTCACTGACTCAAAAGGAAAACTTGCGCCATATCTTCTTTTGAAAAATTTTTCCCGCCATGATAAGTCTCGACCGATAAACTCTTTGTATAAGTCGTTGAAGAAATCTTCGCTCATCCCATAACCATGATTTTCTAAAGCTTTCTTCCAAGCCCATCGAGCAATACTTTCTGTGTCAAAAAGTAGACCATCCATGTCAAAAATTGCGGCTTTGAAATGTTGCGACATATTAGGTCCTTTCAATGATACGTTTAAGCGTTCATCGTTGATGCAATAGAGCATGAGCTTATCCTTATCAAGTCGTATTCTTAACTTCATCAGGAAATGCAACTATTCCTTAAACACTCAAATTTCCCGTACCTCTTCATCTAGTCGTAGCAAAGAAGTCTTTCTTAGATTTGCCGCCAAGAGCAAAATTATTTTGACACGCGTGTTGTTACTCATAGCGAGGGTATGGATAAAGCGCTAGAATTTACTGCTTGACAAATACAATAAAGTGTGCGTAAAAACAATCAGTAGAATGAAATTTTTTACCCATACCCATACATAATCCTATGGATGAAACCGGAATTAACTTATGCAGGAATCAGGTAAATATTGATGATATTTGTCCTGTGTGGACATATGATGTAAACCTTACTGCAAGGTTAATAAGTCCTTCCACACAATAAAATTGTAATTTATTCAGGCAAAACCAATGAACCTCGTCATTCTCATTGCTGCACTCATTGTCGCGTTTTTAGTCTTCCGAGCTTTGTTCAGTCTATTGAAAACAGCCATCAGTACGGCGATCGCCATTTTTATCATTGTCGTTATCTTGATGTATTTTGGTTTCAGTCCTCAAGACTTGATGCGAGAAGTCACCAACCTTCCTCAAATTCTGAACCAATTCATCACCGAGGTGAAGAAAATACTAGGCTTATCAGCAATCCCGACTTTTAGTCGGGAGTTGCTGACTATCTTTCCCAAAACTTGAGATTAATAGTTCCAGGACGGCGACGAAGACGTCGAGTGGTTTTCCTCATTTGCCGTCTGGTTGGTTTTTCGCCAGCAATTTCAGCTTCGATTTCTCCCGGCTCTTCTTGTGGTAATTGAGTTCTTGATTCTTCCTTGCTTTGCCACCAAGAAATCATCCAGCCCCCGCCTATA
The DNA here is from genome assembly GCA_012031965.1 of Scytonema sp. RU_4_4. Classification (GTDB taxonomy): domain Bacteria; phylum Cyanobacteriota; class Cyanobacteriia; order Cyanobacteriales; family Nostocaceae; genus Brasilonema. The sequence goes on along the minus strand of JAAUSC010000082.1, from coordinate 22,201 downwards.
CCGGCGATCGCACCCAGGAAAATACTCATCGGTGGTTGATATCCTGCGAACACAAAGCCAAGTAAGAAAAATAACCAATACTTCAAGCCCGCATCAACGCCTTCAGAGGTAGCTACTGTACTTGACTGGGGTCCACTTTTGGTTGATGCTGTCACCCAGCCTAAGGCGAAACCACCCAATACACCCAGAAAAATACTGAGACCTGGATCGTATCCTGTACTCAAAAATACAAGTGTAAAAAATAACCCTAATAGAATTTGAGTGATGAAGTTTGCGGAGAAGTTGAGTTTTGGTGGTGCCATAAGATGTACCCTACCTATTCCCGAATGATATTCTTTAATTGTGCCTCTATTGGTTGAGTCGTATCCAGAATTTTTGCGAGTGGTTTTTCTTTTTCTGTCAAAGGTTCAGCTTGCTGAAGTTGAGATGCTAATAAATCAGCAGTTGCATCAGCAATATCACCAGTACGGTCATTCAGCCGTTGTTGCAAAACTTCTGATGGTGCGGTGCAGGAGATAATTTGGAGGGGAAGTTGATGCTCAACAGCAGCGGCGATCGCCTCTTCACGTAAGTGCTGCCGGTCATATTTGGCATCCAAAATCACCACATAACCTTCTTTTGCCAACAAAATTCCCAACTCCAAGAGCCGTGCATAAGTCTTCTGAGTCATCTCGTCGGTGTACAAATCATCACCACCGCGTTCCATCAACGGAATTCCCGCCAGATGTTTTCGCACTGCATCCGAACGAACGTGAATAGCTCCCACTTGACGAGCTAAATGACGCGCCGTCGTACTTTTACCAGAACCTGATAAACCCGACATCAAAATCAGTCGTCCTTGACGGGGTTTTGTATATTCCCAAGCCTGCTTATAATAATTAGCTGCTTTTTTTGTCACCTCTTCCTTAACAGAAGAAGGCACACTTGGGTCATCTAATAAAAATGAAGTCACCTTTGCCCTAACATAAGATTGACGGCTTAAATAAATGGGCAATACCTGCAACCCTTCCCAATCGCCAGTCACCTCAAGATAAGTATTTAAATACGCATTACTCAAATCTGGACGTTGCTGACCTTCCAAATCCATGACAGCATAAGCAACATCAAACATCACATCGACAAAGCGAAACAGTTCATTAAACTCAATGCAGTCAAATAGCCAAATTTTATCTTTCCACAAACAAATATTTCCCAGGTGCAAATCACCGTGACATTCTCGAATATAGTTATTTTGAATTCTCTTTTTGAAGAGTTCGCCATGTTCTGCAAAAAACTTATCTGTGTCTTGTTTTGTTTCCTCAAACTGCTTCTGTGTCTGGGGACCACCAATATATTTTTCCGTTTGCTCGTAATTTTCATCAAACGCAGCCCGAACTTGCTCCACCTCACCAAAAGAGCGAATGTAATCATTCGTCACAGTTTTCGTGTCATGGTATTCAGCAACGACTCGTCCCAACTCTTCCACAAGTCCCTCATTTAACTGACCCTGCTCAAACATTTTGCTAAACAGTGTCTCCTGAGGGAACTGGAGCATTTTCAGCACATATTCCACAGGTTCTCCTGTTCCTCCCAACTTGTACTGTTCCCCAACTTGAGTGACAGGAAACACCTCCAAATAAAGTTCCGCAGCACCGCGCTGATTCAAACGCAACTCCTCCTGACAAAAATGTCCCCGCTTCTCTAAAGTGGAAAAATCCAAAAAGCCAAAATTCATCGGCTTTTTCACTTTGTATGCATAATCCCCAGTCAACAGCACATAAGAAATATGCGTCTGAACCAATTGAATCGGCTCCTTCACCTGATGCGGATAAAACTCAGGCTGCAACATTTGCTGAATTAAAGGGGGAATAGAAACTTCTGTCATCTTTTTTTCTGCGCCTCTTTAGTTTACATAACTAGGACTTACGCACCATCTGCTAGAAACCCGGTTTCTTCGTTCGTATTTGGTTTCAAAACAGACGATTTTTGGTAGAAACCGGGTAACTTTTGCGTAAGTCCTGATAACAAAAAAACCAGAGGTGTGCCCCCTGGTTTCTTCGGTCACTATATCAAACTTTAGCTTGCTTCGGTTACTGATTGTGTTTCTGTATCGGAACTGACTTGCGGGGGCAAAACAGTTACAACAAATTGCCCTGGCTCACCCATATATCTGGTACCTGCAGGTAAGATCAGTTGCTCAACGGTCAAACTATCTCCTATGTGCATGTTAGAGACATCAATCTCTATCGCTTCAGGAATATTTTCCAGCGCACAACGCAGCGGTAAGAGTGTCATTTGCGTGTCTAATACACCACCTTCTAGCTTCACACCGATTGGTTCTCCCACAAAATTCACACGCACTCCCACATCAGCATCGCCGTGACCTGCAACGGCAAAAAAGCTCAGGTGGTAAGGCGTACGTTTTGTGGGATGAGACTGAACTTCCCTTAGCAAAGTTTTTCCCCGCCAAGGAATATCAGTAATGTTGAGGTCAATCAAAGTGTTGTTAACCGAAGCCTGGATGAGCAGACGCTCAACAACCTTAGCATCAAGGATGAGAGAAATCGCCTCAGTACCCTTATGACCGTACAAATTCGCGGGAATTTTTCCAGAAAGGCGCAAAGCATTGGGCTTACTACCTTCTGGTCGCTTCTGACAATCGACTGTTAGCTCCATTTTCGGATTTTCGGATTTTAGATTTTGGACTTTGAACCCCAGCTAGCGGATGTACACGGATGATTTTGAGATAATTATCTGCGTGCATCTGTTGTGCATCTGCGGTTGCAATTTTGGACTTTGATATTATCACTGCAGCACTGATTATGCACTCAGCAACGAAGCAGGCGTGCCGTCCGGGTGCAATAAAGCACGTTTTGGACCGTGGATAGGGTCTTCTACAATGATAGTTTGGTCGCGGCTCGCTCCTAAGGAGACAATAGCGATTGGGACTTCTGTCAATTCTGCCAAAAATTTTAAATAGTCTAGCGCTTGCCTTGGCAATTCTTCTAGAGAGCGACAATCACTAGTTGAAGTTCGCCATCCTGGCACAGTTTTGTAGATAGGGCGACACCGCGCAAATTTACGGGTGCTGCTAGGAAAATGCTCGCAGCGTTCCCCATCGATTTCATAGGCGACACAAACTTTAATTTCCTCTAGTTCGTCGAGGACATCAAGTTTGGTAATAGCCAGACAGTCCATACCGTTGATGCGGACAGCATAGCGACCAATAACCGCATCAAACCAGCCGCAACGTCGTTTGCGTCCAGTGGTTGTCCCAAATTCGGCACCACGCGTACCCAACAATTCTCCCATTTCCCCATCTATTTCTGTGGGGAAAGGTCCCTCGCCTACCCGAGTGGTGTAAGCTTTCGCTACGCCAATCACCCGGTCTATCATTGTCGGTCCTAGCCCTGTACCAACACAAGCCCCCCCCGCGACTGGATTAGAGGATGTGACATATGGGTATGTCCCATGATCCAAGTCGAGGAGTGTACCTTGCGCTCCTTCAAACAAGATATTGCGTCGCCTCTGAACCGCATCGTATATTTTTAAAGATGTATCAACAACGTACGGTCGCAGACGTTCTGCATACCCCAGGTATTCATCAATGACTTGTTTTGGATCTAATAGCGGCAGGTTGTAAAGCTTTTCTAAAATGACGTTCTTATAATGAATTGTCCATTCCAACTGTTCACGTAGTCCCTCAGGGTCCATCAAATCTAAAACCCTGATACCAGTTCGCTCCGATTTATCAGCGTAGGTTGGACCAATTCCACGACCAGTTGTACCAATTTTATGGCTTCCCCTGCGCTCTTCCGATGCCTGGTCAATTAATCGATGGTAAGGCATCGTGACATGAGCCGTCTCAGAAATGAGCAGATTGTGAGTGGAAACACCAAGTGCTTCTAATTGGTCAAGTTCTGCTATCAAAACCTGTGGATCTATAACTGTTCCACAGCCGATCATGCACTCGGTCTTTGGATACAAAATACCAGAGGGAATCAAGTGCAGCTTGAAGGTTTGACCCTTGACTACAATTGTGTGTCCGGCATTGACACCCCCTTGGTAACGTACAACAACATCTGCGGAGCGGCTGAGTAAGTCTGTTATTTTACCTTTTCCTTCATCGCCCCACTGGGCACCTATAACAATGACGTTAGCCAAGTGTTTATTAAAAAGCTAAAGTTTGCACAAAAGACTATTAGTAGCAATTTTAAAACCTTTGTCAAGGTTTTTATTGATGTGAGATTCAGAAAGTCTCATCAACAGTGCTACTCGCAAGCGATTAAACTCTTGATCGTTTGCACAAGCATTTCTGGGTCGATGGGTTTAGAAACATGCCGTTGAAATCCAGCTATTCGTGCCTGTTGCTGATCAATTTCCCCAGCATAGGCAGTGAGGGCAACTGCTGGAATCTGCTGACCTTGTACCATTGCCCGAATTTGTCGCATCAGCATATAGCCATCCATCTCTGGCATTCCGATGTCGCTGACCAGCACATTAGGTTTGAACTGGGCTATAACTTCCAGTGCTTTGATCGCCGACGGCACAGCGGTGACGATCGCCCCTGCCTGTTCTAGAATAAAAACAATTAACTCACGAGTGTCTATTTCATCCTCAACGAAAAGCACCCGAACATTCGAGAGCGGTAAGGCAACAGATGTCAATGATACAGGAGTCTGTTCATCACAAGCCCTATAATCTTTATTGCTGAACAACGGCAATTTAACGATGAATGTTGCCCCTTGTCCAACACCTAGACTCTTAGCTTGAACCGTGCCTCCGTGCATTTCAACAATTTGCCGCACGATCGCCAGCCCCAACCCCAATCCGCCAAATTTGCGAGTTGTTGCCCCATCTTCTTGCCGGAAATGTTCAAAGATATAGGGCAGAAAGTCAGGATTAATGCCTTTTCCAGTATCAGTCACTTGAATTTGGGCATGATTTTCAGCTATTGTTAATGCAACTGTAATCTGACCTCCAGTAGGCGTGAATTTGACTGCATTCGATAAAATATTACATAGCACCTGCTGCAACCGTCCTTCATCTCCGCTAACTGTGGCAACCGTGGATGAAATTGTTGTCTGAATTTGCAGTGACTTGGCAACTGCTGCTAATCGAACGGTTTCTAGACTGGCTCTTATTACTGCATTCAAATCGACGGGCTTCACATTTAAACTGAGTTTGCCGCGCAGAATGCGAGAAACATCAAGCAAATCCTCAATTAATTGCACCTGTAGCTTGGCGTTGCGCTCAATAGTTTCGACGGCATAATCGGTTTTTGCAGCATCCAATCTGCCCTTGCGAAGTAAGCTCGTCCAACCCAAGATTGGGTTAAGGGGCGATCGCAACTCATGAGACAGCACTGCCAAGAACTCGTCTTTAATCCGGTTGGCGCTTTCGGCTTCTTCTCGTGCCGTTTGTTCACAAGTCAGCAGTTGTTCGCGTTCTACTTCTGCTTGCTTTTGCTTGGTGATGTCCCGTGAGATGGCAACTAGTTGGACAACGTGTCCTGATGCATCTCGAATTGGCGAAATCACGCTATCCCACCATTTTGGTTTACCCTTGATGGTGGGGAAGTAGCCTTGAAATTGTCCCATGCCACCCGCTTTAGCCGCCGCGATCGCGGCTAATGCATTCTCATAGTCTTCGCCTTGCCAGAAACTCACCCAATCCACATTCAGGACAGACGTTGGCTCGTCAATTTCCAAGAGGCATAGCCCACCTTTACTCATGTAAAGGATTTCGCCGTTCAACGTTAAAACTTTGATGCAGTCTTGACTGCTCTCCAAGATGCGTTGCTTTAGCTCCTCACTTGAGCGCAGGGCTTGTTCTGCCTGCTTCCGTTCGATGAGTGCTGCGGCGTGCCGAGCGTACAGATCAAGGAGGCGTAATTCGTGTTCACAAGAACGATGCGGTTGGCGAAAATGGGTGGAAAGTACCCCAAGTGGTTCCCCCCGGTGCCCAAATAGAGGTGTTGACTGGACTGCCCGATATCCTGCTGTTTTGGCGATCGAGCGCAGCGTTTCAAAGCGAGGGTCAGTTTCTATATCTTCAACAATGACTCTCTGGTGTTCCTGGATAGAAGTGCCGCCGACTGCCTGCCCAACCGTCACCGTGCGGAAAAAGTCGAGAAACTCTGGGTTGAAGCCAGATTGGGCAACAATCTTCAGCGTTTGGTTTTGGGGGTCATAGATTTGCAGTTTGCCCATATCAGCGTGTAGCAGCGTGATTGCCGCTTCCAGAATCTCTTGCAGCAATGGCTCCAACTCACGGTCTGCTAATAGCTGGGTGGTGACCTCGTGCAGTCGGGTCATGTCAGCGAGGTCATGCGCCAGTTGCTCTCTTAAAGCAGCTAATTCGGCTTCTTTCTGCTTTTGCTCAGTGATGTCTACGAGCGCACCGGGAAACGCAATCGGCTTTCCAGTCCCGTCATACTCCACTCGACCCCGTGCTGTTACCCATCGCGTTTCACCTGTCGCCGTATGGACACGATACTGGGCGTTATACTCGTCACCTGTATCGATTGCCTGATTGATCGCAGCGACGACTCGTTCGCGATCTTCCTTGTGCATAGCATTGATAAACGTTTCAATTGGTAACCCAGTCGTAGTCGCGCCCACGGGGTCTACGGCAAACAGGTGAGCAAAGGCAGTGTTGACAATGATCCGATCAGTGGGAATGTTCCATTGCCAGGTATAAACGGCTCCAGCCACCAAAGCGGACTCTAATTGCACATGCGTTTCTCGCAACGCGATTTCAGCTTGCTGGCGTTCGGCTTCAATGCGTTTTACTTCGGTAATATCTCGTGAGATGGACAAGAGTTGTGTGACCTGTCCTGATGCATCTCGAATGGGGGTAACGATGACGTCCCACCACTTCGGCGTGCCTTTTGCTGTGGGACAGTAGCCTTGAAATCGACCAACATCACCGACTTTAGCTGCGGCGATCGCAGCCATTGCGTTCTCCTGGTCTTCTCCCCGCCAGAAACTCAGCCACTCAGCATTTAGTAAGGACGTTGGATCATCCACTTCAAAAAGATGGGTACCGCCTGTATTCATGAACAGGAACCGCCCGTCTAGCGTTAGAACTTTGATGCAGTCGTTGCTGCTGTCTAGAATTTGTTGCTTGAGTTCTTCACTTTCTCGCAGAGCAAGGTTTGAGCGCGAGCGCTCGAACACGATACTGGCGACATGCGTACCGAACTCGGCTAGTTGGTATTCCCAATCGGTCGGCATACGTGCCTCATCGAAGCAAAGCATCAGAGATCCGAGAGGCAGACCGTCCACACCCAGTACGGGTGCAGAATGGCACGCCAGAATGCCATGTGCTACACATAAGTCTCGCCATTCTTTTGACCAGCGATCGTCGTTGGCAATATCTGGGCAGGTGACGGGCTGACCACAATACACGGCTGTTCCACAGGTACCGATGGCAAGCTCATTAATGGGAGCGTCCTTGAGTCCTTCTCCAAACGATGGTGGAAAGTCCGGGGTAATGGATCTCTTAAACGCTGATCGCTGAGCATTAGGCAGCAATATGCAGGCGCGAACACGAGGATTAAGCCTGGATATCGAAGCACACAGGGAAGAAAGGCACTCATCAAGTGGGTATCCCGATGCGGTCAATTCCAGCAGTCGCTTCTGCTCAACCAGCACGAGTTCAGCTTGTTTGCGTTCAGTGATGTCAATTAGCAATCCATCCCAGATCGCTCCATCAGCTGTTTGTACCACACTTGACCTGCCCTGAATCCACTTAAGTTGCCCGGATGGAGTAATAATTCTGCCTTGCCAGTCCCACGGGAGAACGTTCTCAACGGCTGCCGTAACCGACGCTTGAAACGAGGAGCGATCGTCAGGATAAATCTGGTTCCAAATTGAGTCTGCGTCCTGTAATGCCGCTGATGGCTCTATTTCAAACAAGTCGCGGCAACCCGAACTAACAAAGGTAAAGCGATCAACACTATCGGTACAGGGAAAATAACGATACGCCATTCCTGGCATATTTGTAACCAACGTCTGCATCTGTACTTGGCTTTGGTGTAGCGGCTGTTGCGCCTCAACAGCCGCTTGACAAAGGCGACTGCTTTGTAAAGCTGCAGCGATAAAGTCTGCGAGGCTTGTCATCATCCGCACATCTTCACCATCGAACTGCTGCTGTCCGCAGTGTGATGCAATCCAGATTGTGCCGAGTGCTTGCCCCTCTAACAGCAGTGGCACCACCAGCCCTTCGACAATGGGAGGGTCTGCTTGCTGTAAGCAGGTGAAATAGCGTTCTGGGTGATGATACAGTTGCGGACAGCCTCGGCTCAAACAGACACCACAGGGACTCTGTTCCCGATCAGTGGTGCCGCCCTCATACGGTTCATACAACCCAGCTAGGGCAACCCAACGGAATACCTCTTTCCCACTCGACAGGGTTTCAATTAAACTGACTCCGGCTGTTCCGGCTTGACATAGATCAACTGCTGCTTCCACCAGATACTTGAGAATCGCTTGTGGCGGGCGGGTTAGTTGTTGCCCTAATGCCCTCAGAATTTGAACTTCAGTTTCCAGGTTGAGCGGTCTGCAAGGGCGCTGATACAGTTGATCGGTGATCAAAACACCAGATTCACAAAGACTCCCAACAGACGTGATTTCGCTCATAGGAAACCGTTTCTTAAAGTAAAGGGACGTTACCGTAGCAGCAATGACGTGCTTCTACTAGAAACATTGTCATCTACATGGCATTTGAACAAGAGTTAGGAAAATGTTTTTTCACCAGCACACTGCAACTAAGCGCAGAGCAGCAATGGTCAAGAAATTTTTCTTTTGCGATTTTATCAAATTATTGTTTTGACACCGTCCCTCTTATTGTAGAGTCAAGGGCAAATGTCCTGCACCAATAGCTTGTTTTTTAATTTGTTAGTGTTAATAATAATTAAAATTTTTAGTTTTGTTAAAAGACCACTATGACTCTATACGCAGAATTACATAGGCATCTAGGCGGTTCGGTTGTACCTCGTATTTTATGGCGGTACTTTGAGCGCCACTCGCCGGAATTGATTTCTCGCTTTGCTGACTATTCAGGATTTGAAGATTTCTACACGCGTCCACGCAATACTCTAGATGAGTATCTGGAGTTGCATACCTTGGTAGAAAGCGTGCAAACTGTGGAGACTTTGCCTTACTTCATCTACCGCTTGCTCAGGGGTGCTTATATTTTTGAAAATTTGGCATATCTGGAGTTGCGCTATACCCCTTATCTACGAACACCAGAGCATCTGAGTCAATCCGAGAGAATTGACATGATGGCGGAAATTGTGGAAGTTGTGGGTAAAGCAAGCAAACTCCCAGAATATCCGATTGTCACAAGCCAAATTCTTTGCATGCACTCGCGCCTACCCTTTGAGGTTAATAAGGCAATTATTGATTTAGCAGCGCAAAGCAGACAGTATGTTTGTGGGATAGATGTAGCTGGGGGAGATAGCTACTCTGCACAACGCATGGACGAATGGATCAGCTTGTATGATTATGGGCGATCGCTTGGACTTAACACCACAGGACATGTTTACGAAACGACAGCCGGATGTTATCCCCAACTTTTACCGTATCTGATGCGGATTGGTCACGGTATCCAAATACCTCTACTGTATCCCGAATTGCTCAAAGATGTGGCTGAGCGAAATCAGTGTTTGGAGGTTTGCCCCACAACCTACCTAAAAACTGGTACCTTGCAGGATATACGTCAACTCAAGTTAGTATTTGACCGTTGCTTTGATGCTGGGGTAGAGATCGCTATTTGTACTGATAATGCTGGCTTGCACAATGTGCGTTTGCCATTTGAGTATGAGAATCTCTTAACTTACGACATTATTAACTTTGAACAGCTACAAGCTTGTCAGGATGCAGCATTCCGTCATGCTTTTGCTTGGCCTTACAGACAACGCCCAGTGTCCCTGCTGAATGGGTTGCTCAACCCGCAACCCACCAAAGCCCTAACCGTGATGGAGTCATGAACGACCACAGAGGTTTGACCGAAATCAGTTAACAGTTAACAGTTATCAGTTATCAGTTAACAGTGAACAAAAAACTAATAACTGATAACCGAATAACTGTTACATTTCTTCTGTGGAACCACCAGCTGCCTTCCAAGCAGAGAAACCACCACTCAGCTCGGATACACGAGCAAACCCAGCATCTCGCAGCGTTTTTGCAGCGTTAGCTGAGTGCTCGTCACTGTCACCGTAAATATAGATATCGCGCTCTTTCGCTAGAGAAACTGTTGCTCTTTTTACAAGTTCGTCTACGGGAAGCGGAATCGCCCCTGAAATGTGTCCTTGATTGTAGGTTTGACGTGTACGCACATCAACAATAGTAAAAGCTGGTTGCCCCCACTGTAAACGAGACTTTAGGTCATGTGCATCGGTTTGGGGTGTTAAGTCTCCTAATAGTAAGTTTGTCATACGCGTTTCCTATTTTTGACATCATCTGAAATCTACCAAAAATCCGATTTTTATCAAGTTTTTTTTAAAATTAATACATATTTCGATATTCATTTTTAAGCTTCCATAAGTTAAATTAAGTATTTTGAAGTTATACAAAATAAGACAAAGTTGTCGTATAGTTCGCTCTCGTCATCACAGTGGTTGATAGTTCTTTGTCCTCGCTTCTCAAACATATGCCTTACTATAGTACGAAAATTTTGATTTTGAATGAGATCCTTCGCTAGCCCCTTGCGGGGGCGCTGCGCAAACGCTCAGGACGCTACTTTGATGCGTGAATTCCCCCGCAGGAGGTAGCTCGTCCTCTACACTAGAATTTATGATGTCAACTATTCAAGCTTTACCAGCAGAGGTCGTACATCTTATTACAGCCGGAGAGGTTATCGACTCTTTAGCGTCTGTGGTACGAGAATTGGTAGAAAATTCCCTAGATGCAAATGCAACACGGGTTGTTGTTTGCCTATGGCCCCAGCAGTGGCGTGTACGTGTGGCAGATAATGGTTGTGGAATGGCTTTTGATGACTTACACAAAGCAGCAACGGCACACAGTACCAGTAAAATTAGCAGTTGTGCAGATTTATGGAAAATTACGAGTTTGGGGTTTCGTGGAGAGGCGTTGCATAGTCTGACGACGTTGGCAGATTTAGAAATATTGAGTCGTCCACAAGGAGGAGACTGTGGTTGGCGAGTTGTCTATGGCTACGCAGGAGAAGCATTGTATGTGGAAGCAGCGGCGATCGCCCCCGGTACAGTTGTGACAGTCTCAAATCTATTTGGAAATTGTTCAGGTCGTCGTGAGGCGTTGCCAACATTAGCACAGCAAATGAAAGCAGTGCAAGCAACAATTCACCAAATCGCCCTGTGTCATCCTCATATTACCTGGCAAGTCTGGCAAAATGACCGAGAGTGGTTCACCCTATATCCTGCTACTTCAATAGGACAACTGCTACCCCAGATATTACATCAAGTTAAAGAAGCTGATTTACAAGAGTTAAAACTAGAAATACCTCATCCTGAGAACTCAGAACTTAGAACTCAGAACGGACTGCGGAGCGCTCCGCTAACAGAACACAGAACACAGAACGGACTGCGGAGCGCTCCGCTAACAGAACTTAGAACTCAGAACTCAGAACGGGCTACGCCCCGCTACGCTAACAGAACTCAGAACACAGAACACAGAACTCAAAACTCAGCACTCCATTTAGTGATAGGATTACCTGACCGTTGTCATCGCCATCGTCCAGACTGGGTACGAGTTGCTGTGAACGGAAGAATGGTGAAGTCATCGGAATTAGAGCAGACTATCCTGTCAGGATTTCATAGGACATTACCACGCGATCGCTATCCAATCTGTTTTCTGCATCTACTTATTTCCCCGGAGCATATCAACTGGAACCGTAACCCAGCAAAATCAGAAATTTATCTTAACCAACTGAGTTATTGGCAAGAACAAATTACCCAGGCGATCGCCCAAGCACTGCGTATCAATTCTACGTCTGTTAAAGACGCTGTTCACACAACGCGAGTCAGTAAATTACTCAAAGCCGCAGAGGAAAAAGGTGGATACAATATCAATCCAACGAATCCCTGTGAAGATAAAAGTACTGCGCATTCTCTAAAAGCTGTTGCTCAAGTTAATAACACCTATATCGTGGCAGAACATCCGAGTGGAGTGTGGTTAGTGGAACAACACATTGCCCATGAGCGAGTTTTGTACGAGCAATTATGCGATGATTGGAAAATTATTCCCATCGAACCTCCAGTTATTCTCTATCAATTATCTCCGGCTCAAGTATCCCAACTGCAACACATTGGTTTAGATATAGAAACCTTTGGTGAGCAACTTTGGGCAGTTCGTAGCGTACCCGCACTTTTACAACAACGAGACGACTGTGCAGATGCCATTTTAGAACTGAGTTGGGGAGGTGACTTACAAACAGCACAAGTCGCCGTCGCCTGTCGTAGCGCTATTCGCAATGGTACAACCCTGAGTATACAAGAAATGCAAACACTTTTAGATGAATGGCAACGCACGCGCAACCCGCGTACCTGTCCCCACGGACGCCCAATTTATTTATCTTTGGAAGAGTCGGCTTTAGCGCGTTTTTTCAAACGTCATTGGGTGATTGGGAAAAGTCATGGGATTTAAATCAGTGAACAGTACACAGTACACAGTTATACTTCGCACGGTCATAATCTGTCATTCTGAACGGAGCGATAGCGGAGTGTTCGCGCAGCGTGTCCTCTGGACATAGAATCTCACCAGATGCTGAGTCCCAAGGGGACACGCTACGCGTTCGCTCTTAGCGTGCGCTTTGCGCTTACGCTGCACTCCGTTCCACACCCTGCGGGAAGCCGCAAAGCGTCTACAGCATGACAAAAGCTCGGTTTGTGACCGGGTACAGTATATCAGTGAGCAAGGTGCAAAGCCATTTACGTTGAAGTTAGTTATTTGATGTTTGCCCAATGAAGATAACACTTGCCAAAACTTGTACTTTTATGAGCTTGCGCACGAGATGCTGAGCTTGATGTTTATAAAGTGGTGTTGGCAACATTCTAGGCAAATTATTCATCCATTGCCTAGCAGTCGTGAAATGACATCCTGTCATCAAGACTATTTCCTCTGCACCATCAACAATAGCATTTCTAGTCAGAGCTTTTTCAATCTGCACCTTAAACAGGCGAGGTAGCATTTCACCCCATTCAATTCGCTGCAAACCACTGCTTGTCGCTAAAACAATCAGCGATCGCCCACAGAAAGCTTAACATCATCCCAAGGCATTAACGAGTCATTGTCTTGGCGCTCTTTTTGGTAGAGAATCGGCACAACACCGTAGCCATGAGTGATTTCAGATAGAAGCAACCCATTGAGGGTATCGCCCTCTTCGATGTTGTATTCCGTCACCATAACTATTTGATTGCTCAAGTGAAAAAAGCTAAGAACGTTTTCTCCAAAAGCAGCACAAGCAAAGACTTCCGCTGATAAAGCCGCGCCACACAGAACTTTGGCATAGGGAAACAAAGGAGCTATATTGTCACTAAATTGGCGATCTTGAGAGCGGATAATCAAGCGACTGGCGGGGTTTATTGCATGAGCCTTCAGAGCAATTTCCAGATTTTCCATGTGATCGTCCCCGACTAAAACAATGCTTTTAGCATGGGAGAGATTCACCTGAGCGAGCGCTTCGGTAGCATTACCGATAATAAGGGGTATATCAGGTAAAGCGCGTTGATCGAGAATGGTAGCATGAATTCCAACTAACGGCTGGTTGAGTTCTTGCAAAAGAGCAGCCACTCTCAGTCCCAGCCGATTTAAGCCAATGAGCACCACATGGTTGCGTTGTGGTATGGGAGGATGAGAATCAAAGGATGATAAAGAAGCGTATCAAACCCAGTTAGAGTCAAATATTCATCTAAAAAAATTAGAGTTGGCTAAGCTTGAAACTCAAATTAAAGAGCGTCAAAAGGAATCACAGCAACTTGATGCAAAAATTTATCTTCAGTCTGTAGATGCTTACGAGCCACAATATGATTTTATAAAATCCGAAGATTATTTAATTCAATTGCAAAATATTAAATTACAACAAGATAGGGTGTTAAATAGCAACCGTGCTTTTATTTCTCGTGGCAAAATGATTATAAATGGAAACGAGCAAGAGGGCGAACAACTGATAAAAAACTTTCTTAAACTCATAAAAATAGCATTTGAAACGCAGTGTGATTATGCAATAAGAGATGTCAAATACAGTAACATAGAAAATTTAAAGAGAAAACTTCAAGAGACTTTTACAAAAATTAATAAAATATCATCCAAAACAAAATGTGAAATTGGAAGAGAATATCTAGATTTAAAGCTAAAGCACTTAGATCTAAAATATGAATTAGAACAGAAAAGAAAAGAAGAACGTGAACAAGAGCAAGAAATTAAAAAACAAGCAAGAGAGCGTGAAAAAATAGACAAGGCTAGACAAAGAGCTGAAGAAGCAGAAGAAAGAGAAAGGCTTCACCTAGAAGAACTTGATAAAGTTAGAAAGGAAATAGAACGAGCTAAAGATGAGGAACAAAAACAACTAGAACTAAGAATTCAAGAGTTAGAACAACTAGTTGCTGAAGATAGAATTGATAAAGAGAATGCTCTTTTTGAATCGAGAAGACTCAAGTCAGGATACATTTATATAGTTTCTAATATTGGGTCTCTTGGACGAGATATATATCGGATATGTATAACATTTCGTAGCCAAGAAGACGTATACATTCGGGAAATGAACCCCGCAGTTCCCTTTCAATTTGATGTTCACTTCAAAATTTTCTCAGAAGATGCTTTGGATACATTACAACGATTACATCAACATTTTGATGATAAGAGAGTGAATGTAGTGAATTCAAGGAGAGATTTCTTCAAAGTTTCAATAGATGAAATTGAACAAGCAGTTAAAGAAATTAAGAAAAAAACTGGTGTTTTGAGGATTGATGTATTTGAACAAGCACCTCAAGCATATGAATATCGTCAAACTTTAGCTGTACGTAAAAAGAATCAACAGGTAAATGTAAGCAATACATTTTCCGAAGTGAATGAGATTGCTTAAAATCAAAAATTTAATTAAGTGAAACTATCATCTAGCATTGAACTAAAGGGAACGAATAACTCTAAAGCCAATATTGTTCAGCATTTCGTTTGCATAATTAAACTGGCGGGAGCTAGAACGACATAAAAACGGTTCGTTACGCCAAGAGCCACCACGCATAACACGAGCATTATTATCATCATTGTCTAGCCAAGCATCTCCATTTATAGGTGCTTGATCATATCGGGAAGCTCTTCTGTTAACAAGCTTATTGTTAATCCGATAATAATATCTTTGATTAGAGCCAAGCGAGCGCGAGCTAACGGACTTTTTTGGAAATATGTTATTGCCAGTTCTGGATTTGTTGGGAAATACTCAGACTTAATATCTTGGAAAATTCTTTCACGGGCTGCACGACCTTGAACTGGTGGTCTTTCTAAAAGGTGTGTAATAGCACTTCTTAAGTGATAGCGTGCTAATTCTGCTGTCGCCTCAAATGGTTCCTCCAAAGATGTCATTGAGGGATGAGCGCATCGGCTTCTATCTTCAAATAATCTTTCAATATCTGACATCTCAACAGTCGAGATTAATTCAAATGGCTTGAGTGCTTTTTTGGGAATATCTGACTCAAACTGCCAAAGCTCTTTGACCTTTTTTTCGGAACTCAGCTTTTCAAATTGTTCCAATAAGTTTGATGCTTCTTTATCTCCTAAAAGCTCTAATTCTCTCAGTTTATGAAGAAAATCAAATACTACTGCATTCCATATTGCCACAATACAAGAACGGTATGCTCCTGCTCTATAACAAGCTACTGCTTCTTTGATAAACTTCCTTGCTTGCTTATCTCTACAACGTACTATTAATTCATCTAAATCAATGAAAGCTTCGTACATAATCTGAGAACGACTGATTTTTTACCATTTGTCAGTATGGTAACCTAGGTGTAAGCTCACCTGCGGAAGTTCCTAGCGATCGCCATTAGCTATTTGATGCTTGCCTAATGAAGATGACACTTGCCAAAACTTGTACTTTTCTTAGCTTGCGCACGAGATGCTGAGCTTGATGTTTATAAAGTGGTGTTGGCAACACTTTTGGCAAATTATTCATCCATTGCCTAGCAGTCGTGAAATGACATCCTGTCATCAAGGCTATTTCTTCTGCACCATCAGCAATAGCATTTCTAGTCAGAGCTTTTTCCATCTGCACCTTAAAAAGGCGGGGTAGCATTTCACCCCATTCAATTCGTTGCAAACCACTGCTTGTGGCTAAAACAATCAGCGATCGCCTTAGAAATATAGTCACAAATCCTTGTGTCAAAGCTATTGCGGCTAGCAACTTCTGAACCCTCCTGCTGGTACATAGTATTCAGGGATTTTTCAATCTCAGGATTACCGCCAGTAAATTCCTCAATTAAGTTTCTCCAACGTCTAGCAAGCAACTGCACTGATTCACTTGTTGGATCAGTACCCTTTTCCATCTCAACACGAACCTGCTCAATGAGTTCTTGCCAATCAACTTCACTCTGGCGGATTCTTTCTTCACCAAGTAAGTGTCTGCGTTGTTTTAACTCTTCTAATTGTTCTGGAGTATAGTATTTCTCAAACATGGTAATAGCCTCAATAATGTCAATGAACTTTTCAACGCAAATATCCTCAGCCGCATCCAAGCTAGTTGCAATTGCTTCCAGGCGATTGCACAACTTCTGCTGCAATGCAATTTGCTCCCGAAGACGCTCCAGATGAAGTTGAATCACACGCTGGGGCGTGAAATCAGGGGTGTCCAAGCAATCCCGAATCTCCTCCAAAGAGAAACCCAATTGTCGCAGGGACTTGATTTGCTGCAAGCGGACGATATCTTCAGTGGCGTAAAGACGGTAACCTGACTCAGTATGGTGAGATGGCTTCATCAGACCGATTTCATCATAATAATGAAGTGTGCGAACGGAGAGTCCCGTTTGCTTAGCCAGTTCACCAACCTTCCACCAGAGTTTGGATCCCATAATCTGTACTCCTTTTGTCAAAGTGCGCCCCCTTGGGGCGGCTCCCTCACGGCTAGAATTGCCATAACTGTATAATACGAACCTCACGTTGCGTGAGGGTCAAGAGTACCGCAGGCGGGTGAGGTTTTTTCTTTTTTATAAGTGTTAATCCGGATATAAAATAATATAATTATTACAGGAAAACCTTTTGCGTAATCTTTGGAGGAAGATTAATGATTATTTCTGATTTGAACTTTTGTGAAACACTAGAAGTGACAAACAAAATTATTGGTGGAGCAACAGCTAATGTTGATGGTGATGCATATGCTTATCCAGGTGGTGCTTTTGCATATGTCACAATAGAATCTGTAGGAAAAAATATTGACACTAACGTCAAAAACTATACTAGTGTTCGCGAGAAAAAGAATGTAACAATTAGCAAAGCGAAGGTCAAAGCAGATACCTTGGCGATAGATGAGAATGGTCGCGATAAGGACAAAATTCGCGATACTGACGTTTACGTTCTACATACATAGTCATAAAGCACCACATTCGCACATTCACTCATTCAATCCGAGAGTGCGCCCCCTTAGGGGCTAGCGCTCCTTTGAATTTCCCCGAAGCGGTTCCCCTTATCTAGATTTATCCATTTGTGAGTAGATTCGGGTAAGTTTTTTGAAGCGGTGACACAATCAAACCATCCTTAACATGAATAATTCTTTGGGTTTGAGCAGCAATCTCAGCTTCATGGGTAACAATGACAATTGTAATGCCTTGAGTGTTCAAATCAGTCAGTAAATCCATCACTTCCTGGGAAGTCTGGCTATCCAATGCACCTGTTGGTTCATCCGCCAGCACCAAAGCAGGACGATTCACTAAAGCGCGGGCAATTGCAACGCGTTGCTGTTGTCCACCAGAAAGTTGATTGGGACGGTTGTACAGTCGTTCTCCCAGTCCAACTCGCGTGAGAGTTTCAATTGCTCGTTGGCGTCGCTGATGTCTGGGAATACCAGCATAAACCATCGGTAGCATAACATTTTCAACAGCAGTGGCGCGAGACAATAAATTGAATTGCTGAAAGACAAAGCCAATACGCTGATTGCGGATGTATGCTAATGCGTCATCATCCAAAGTTGTGAGGTTTCGACCCTCCAAAACATAATGTCCACTGGTTGGGCGATCCAGACAGCCGATAATGTTCATCAAGGTAGACTTACCAGAACCAGACACTCCCATGATGGCAACATATTCCCCTTCCTCAATCGTTAAGTTAATACCCTTAAGAATCGGTACCTCCGTATTGCCCAAGCGGTACGTTTTGGTAATATCTTCCATCCAAATCATCGTAACCATCTTACTCTCTTCCTCTTCCTCTGCGTCCTCTGCGTCCTCTGCGGTTCGTTAATAAATATTCTTTAGCGGGACAAGAGTAGTCACTCTTTGACCTCTCCCCAGGGCTTTCACGCTCCCGCTAAGTCTCGGTAAAATGAAAGCAAGTAGGGGAAATCAGGGAACAAATCAATTCAAAATTCAAAAATAGAAGTTATACCAATTCTCTAAAATCCAGCAACAGATTCAAAGCCTCAAACCCAGATACAGTCTGAATTTCTTCCGGATTGAATTTTGAATTTTGAACTTTGAATTGTTATCTCCCCATCTCCCTCACTCACTCCGTAAAGCTGCGATGGGGTCAAGTCGGGCGGCGTTGCGGGCTGGAATCACCCCTGCGACTAACCCAGTCACTAACGAAAATCCAAATCCAGCAAGGATTGACCAAAAAGACACTACAAATGGGAATTTAAACACGTTAGCTGCGACAAGGGCAAGGCTAATACCAAATCCAATACCAATCGCTCCACCCACAATAGCAACCGCGACTGCTTCAGTCAAAAATTGGCTCAGAACCGCGCTGTAGGTAGCTCCTACGGCTTTGCGAATACCAATTTCTCGGGTTCTCTCCACAACGGAAACTAACATAATATTTGCAATACCAATACCCCCAACAACCAGGGAAATACCTGCGATCGCCCCTACTAAAATGGTAAACAATCCCACAACGCTAGTGAAAGTGTTAATAATATCAACTTGATTGATAATGCGAAAGTCGTCTGATTGAGGCGGGTATATATTATGCTTAATGCGGAGCAAGTTTGTCACCTGAAACTGGGCGGCGTCAAGCTGCGCCTCATCAGTCGCCTTTAACCATAAACCATTAATAGCAGTACCGTTAAGAGCATTATTGCCCACAATTCGGGCAGACATATTCGTTAAAGGAATATACATTTGGTCATCGACATTCTGTGCGCCCGATGCTCCTTTCGACTCCATCACCCCAACAACCTTGTAGAGTCCGCCTTGAATGCGAATATCATGACCAATAGCAGATGAGCCAGCACCAAATAAATCATCACGCACTTTACTACCCAGGACAACAACAGGATGAGCGCTGTCTAAATCTTTCTGACTAAAGTACTGCCCTTCTTGGGGATGAATGTTTTTCACTTCTGGGTAATTCAAATCTGTTCCGAGCACCGTTGTGGAAATATTTTGTCCCGCATAAACCACCTGTACTGTGCGCTGTAGAAAGGCGGTGACAGATTGGGCGGCTGGAACCTGTTGGGCGATCGCCTGTGCATCTTCCCATGTCAAAGTTGATGCAGAACCAACACCCTGGCTAATACCTCCAGAGCGTGCTGCTCCCGCGAGCACCAGCATGACATTCGAGCCTAAAGCTTGAATCTGCTGCTCAGTTGCTTTCTGAATCCCTTGACCGACCGAAGTCACAGCAATCACAGAGGATATCCCAATAATCACCCCCAACATCGTCAGCCCTGTGCGGAGACGATGACTCCACATGGCTTCTACTGCCATTGATAAGATTTCAAGTAATGAGACTTTAGTTGGGCGAATAGACTTGACCATTTGAATCACCCTTCTAACGTAAACGCCTTGATGGTCCCCCGAAGGGCATCATAGGAGATGAATTCAATTGAGGACGCGCCCCTGGTGGGAAACTGAGCATCACTTGCTCTCCCTCACGCAGCCCAGAGCGAACTACTGTTTTCTGACCTACACTCACTCCAGTTGTGATCGGTCGAAATTCAGATTGCTTCCTGTTTTCATTCCCTGTGAACACCATGACTCCGCTGGTGTTGTCCTGACGCACAATAGCAACTGTGGGAATCACCAGGGTGTTATCTAATTTCCCAACGTTAAAGTCCACATTGACATTCATCCCTGCCCGTAGAAGATTTCCTGGGTCATAAAGGGACATTTTGACTTCAAAATTTGTGACATTCTGATCTACAGTCGATTGAGCAGCAACCTGAGTCACTTTTCCTATAAATTTTTTATCCGGATAAGCATCTGCCTGGATAGTTACTGTCTGTCCCACTTTAATTTGCGAGATATTGGTTTCAGCCACTTTTGCCGTCACTAGATTTTGAGATCCCAATGCCAAGATAGAAGAAGAGGTTGCTGAAGAAACAGAGCTACCTGCCGTAGTAGGAGTCACGAACGCACCGGGGTCAGCAAACTTACGCGTGACAACACCAGTGAATGGGGCACGAATGATTGTATCATTGATTTGTGTCTGAATTGTCTGTAAACTCCCCTGAGATGTCGTCACCTGAGCGCGTGCTTGGTCAATTTCCTCTGGTCGGGAGCCATTTTTAAGCTTAGCAAGTGCCTGTTGTGCTGCTATTAGACTAGCTTTTACCTGTTCAAGATTATCTTTGGCGTTGCGCTGTTCGGTTAAAGCTTCATCTAGGGTATCACGAGAGACTGCACCTTCCTCTGTAGGAGTACGTAACCGCCTTACACGTAAGCTTGACAAATCTAGCCGAGATTGAGCTTGGACAAACTGTGCTTGATTGCTTTTGACATCGGCTTGTCCTTTAGCAATGTCTTCTAAACGACTACCCGCTAGTACTAGGCGTAGATTGGCTTGAGCATTTTCCAGTTCCCCCTTTGCCTGGGTGAGTTGTCCGCGCAAGTTCAAGTCATCCATATATGCTAGGGCTTGTCCTTCTTGAACGCGATCGCCCTCCTTCACCAGCAATTTTTTTAACACACCAGACGTTTTCGGACTGACGTTAGTTGAGCGTTCAGGCTGCACTGTACCATTTGCCGAAATTGTCACAGGAAGATTTGTTCGCTCGACAACAGCCGTTTGTATCCGACGTTGAAGTTCTTGACGCTGTGCCATCATGAACTGTCGTACCCCTAAGTAGCCTCCTCCAAGCAAAAAACCCAAAACGAGGAATCCTACGAGCCACTTTGGTATTCTGATTGGTCTTAAACCTTTCACAGAATTGGGTTTTTCCAAGACTGCGAATCGTTGACTAGATCAGATATTTCCTCTACTTCTGCCATATGCTTTGAAAATCTCCTGTGACCTGTACGACTCCAAAGATTCTTTTGATTCTGCATTAAAAATTAAGAAAACCCCCAGTCCTTATATTTTGAAGGAATTGGGGGAACTGGAGCATGGATACTTAGCAATTGGTAACTCGTTATTTTTACCAAAAACTCTACGACGAGTATCAATTGGGCTTAAACTGGCAAATCTTTTCCGATTTCTCTTGTGTTAGAACGTGTGTTAGAACGATTGACATCCGTTCCCAAATTTCATGACCACCGTACTCATTTTTTAACTCCCGTCTCGTTGTCGCTGGTTGCGTAGTTCCTAGCTTAAGTGCCTCTTCTGAGAATGACATGAAGCGAAAGTCCTAAACAAACTAGGACAAAAGTAATTATAAATTTGTGACTTTTGTCATAGTCTTTACCCAATACTGCTCGGATAAGCAAATCACAAGGCGCGAAATCCCTGTAGAGACGTAGCCCTATGGCGCTCCGCCACGCCTTACGGCTATCGGGGAAGACCTCCGCAGAGCGCTCCGCGCTCTGCCAGTCGCCTGCAGAGGAGCCAGTGCGGGCGCCACATGCTACCGCTCAGCCGCCCAGAGGGCGTCTACAAGCCGGGAAACCCAAGTCGAGCAGTGGCTCGTCTTGGGGAGCCACTGCGTTGGCGATCGCTTTGGCTTTGATCCACTGATTTAACATAGGTATTAAACTTGAGAAAAGAAAACTTCAGATGATCACTGAAGCATTTTGCCACAAGACAATCTAGATAAAATTGAAAAATTGCTCCTTAAAAGCAAGCCATGCAAAACCTCAGTACATCACAGAAAACAG
>JAAUSC010000081.1 GCA_012031965.1 Scytonema sp. RU_4_4 | reverse complement strand
AGCATAGATTAATACGATGAAAAACCCGGTTTCTTAAAACAAACCGGGTTTTCAAATGACCCAAACATAACAATTGAAGAAATCATCTCTGTCGCTCGTGAGATTCAAACTATGATATTGGATGTATGCTACGGAAATCCATTTATAAAATGCCTTAAAAAAGCAATGTCAAAAATCTTTCGGGTTATTCTTTATGGACTTCTGGGTGCTATCGCTGGTGCTTGTGTAGGCGCTTTGGTAGCACCTTTCTTGTTCATTGCACTTTTAGTGCCATTTTTGCTTTTGAAATTGATAATTGAAAATTTAAATTTTGAAGTTTTCTATTATTCGATATTCATAGTTTCTATAGGCATATGTCAAATTATTGGGCTGTCTGTTGGGATTGTTCAGGGTTTTCTATAAATCCTTCCAAGCTTCGTCTTCCTCTGGATCAAGCCAAACTTTGTTTAGTGATGACTCACTCAATTTCAGAAAATCTTTTACTAGTATTTGGGAATCATCTGCATTGGTAGCTTGCAAATTCTTAACTCTTTCAAGTGGTAGTCCGGTTAGTTTTGCTACTAGAGTTAAATCGATACCTTCCCGTAGCATATTGAGTGCAACTTGGTTTAACCCCTGCTGCAAACCTTGCTCCCATGCTTCGCGTAACGTTTTAGGTTGAATTGCAAAGTCATGCATCACATTGTCTGTTCGTTGCGTTCTCCTTTAACAATACCTCGAATGTAGCGTGGAGCAAATTATGATTTACCAAACGAAAAACTGAAGCAAGCGGCGATGCTCTCGGAGATAGCCGCTCAAAGGCTCATCGCACTTCTTTGCTACTATCACAAAATAAAAACCCCCCCTAGCTTACCTTGGGGGGGATATAGGGCTGTAGTAAACGTAGGTAGTGAGCACCCTAATCATCAATAGATTCTAGTGAAATCAACTTATGCACTTGGAAGCCTCAGCGGAGGAGTCAACCACGAAACACTGACCTCACCCTTGATTTTTTGTTTAACTACGTCAGTCGTGTATGATTTACCAGTAGCATTGATTCTCCAACTTATGAGCATCCCATTCAGTCAAAAACTCGTTCTCACAGTAAGTTTTGCTACCTTGTTACTTATCGGTTTAGCCAATACCCATCTACGTGCTCAGTCAAAAACAAAACAGCAGGAAAATACTGCCCTACCTCAACAGCAGCTTCCCTTAACCTCCAGTCAAAAGAATACTCTTTTTGTTCCACAAACCTCATATAAGAATTTAGACAAACAAAATACTCGTCCTTCTGGGCAAAAAACAGCACCAGTATCAACATATTATCAAGTTATCGATGAGTTACAAAAATATAAATTTAGTCTTCAAGGTCATCAAGTTCTCTCTTCAGGAAAACTACCCACGACTAAAGTTAAATTCAATCAACCAGACTTATTAACAGTTCTCGTTAATACTAGAAAATATTATCAAGATTACGCTTCAGAAGACCCAAATATTTTACGTGCAGGACTGCTTGCTACTCAAGGAGTGACTGTACAAGACATTCTTAAAACCTTAGATTTCATGATTACTGTCTTGCAGGAAGATATTGCTAATAAGCGAGACACTCGTTTACAAGACCCTAATTTTCTCAATACCAATTTCCGTGTCATTAAGTGGTCTGCTTATAACTCCCCAAGCTCTAGTCAAAAACAATTGCGAATTACAAAATATGCGGTCTTCACTCATCCGGGTTCTCATAAGAAAACCTCTAAATATAACATACCAATCTATAGCTTAAAAGATAACTCAAAGACTGAAAAGTTCTACACTAAATACACAAAGCAGGATGTGTTATCAGGTATTTATGAACCAGGTGGTAAAGAATATGGAAAAGTAGAACCTCTTGCTTACCTAACCAGAGAAGGCTTAGAAGAAGCACTCATGGAG
Organism: Scytonema sp. RU_4_4; assembly: GCA_012031965.1. GTDB lineage: Bacteria > Cyanobacteriota > Cyanobacteriia > Cyanobacteriales > Nostocaceae > Brasilonema. The sequence continues at coordinate 26,663 of JAAUSC010000081.1, read as the reverse complement.
GGAACAATACTCATTAATTTTACGGATGGTTCTAAAGCACTTTTTAATGTAGATAGAAGTAATGAAATGCCTTATATTCGAGGAGCCGCAGCCACAGCACAAAAGCGCTATTGGTATTTTAGACAAGTGAATGATATCAAAGGCTATGGATATAAGATAGATGCAAAAATTTCTATCAAACCAGGAGTGACTTTTGCCGGAGATGTCTTAAATATTGGTTTAGGTAGAGTGATTGTTCTTGAGTACCCTAAAGGTGGACGCAAACAACTACAACTAGGAGTTCTTGCAGATACAGGTGGAGCATTTTTACCTAATCTTCATCAACTCGATTTTTTGGCAGGTATTTTTCAGGACAAAAAAGATTTTGGGCAGTATACCAGGCAACTACCTGAATATGCTACAGCGTATATTCTAGTCAAAAAGTGAAAAGAGTTCGTTAATATAAAACCACATTGCTTTTAGCTAGTGAAACAACAGAAAAGACAACTGTGAAAATTCTCTTGGTGGAAGATGATGAGCGGATTACCCTGGCATTAGCAGAAGCGTTAACTGATCAACATTATGTGGTTGATATTGCGTCGGATGGTCAACAAGGGTGGGATTTTGTAGAACTTTTTTTCTATGACCTAAATGATACTGGTATTGGTATTGCCCCAGAACATCTATGCACCTACCTAACCCAGCAGGAACACGACAATGTAACCAATTAGATACAATGAGGATGAGGAAAACTGTGTTTCCGTTCATTTTGTCAGTTACGCTAACAGTGAGGTCAAGACAGAACCCTGGAGAAGGTTGCAATTTACAGCATTCTGGTTTTTAACGGTGATGGTATTAATTATCTAAAGGTAGAAAATATGTATATTCAACTTAAACCCGAACACGAGCAATTTATTCAAGCGCAAATGGCAAGTGGTAGATATGAGAATGCGGACGATGTTATCGCCAAAGCTCTAAAATTACTGGAAGAATGGGAAAAGGGTTACCAAGAATGGGAAGAAGAAACCCGTCAAAAAATAGCTATCGGACTTGCTCAAATTGAACGTGGTGAAGTTGTTGATGGTGAAGTGGTAATGGCGCAATTAACTGAGAAAATACGAAAAGCGCGTGAGAACCAAGGGTAATGCGATACGTTATAGCCAAAGAGGCAACTCAAGATTTAGATGATATTTTAGATTATTTCCTAAGTCGCAATATTGATGCAGGGGAGCGATTTGCACAAGAATTCAACAAAAAATGTCAGTACTTAACACAATTCCCAAATATAGGAAGAAGTTACGCTTCCCTTGACCCAACCCTCAGAGGAATACCTGTAGATGGCTATATTATATTTTACCGTGTATTTGAAGATAGTGTTGTGATTGTTCGTGTGATTAGCGGTTATCGCGATTTAAAATCTATATTTACAGATGTAGATAATGAGTGAAATAAGTCACAAGCAACAAGGAAAGCATTTCTCGTTAAATACAACATTGGCGGAACTGGGCGTGAAGTAAAGAAACCCGCCCTCACTAGTGGTTTTCTAGACCTTACATATAAAGTTTTGTTGCAAGAATCTACTTTCTCTCTAATCATTAGGGATTTAAGGCTGTGGTTGTTTCCTGTAGTAGTATGTACTAAGCTCTGGCGTTGGGCTTGGCGTTCGCGTAGCGTCTCCTTTGGAGAATCGCTCCCTTTTCTTTGCAGGAGGCTGAGATGGCGGGGCGGCTCTTGACTGATATTGTTTTTTGCGGGTGGTGATGAGCGATCGCTTTACTAGTGAATGAAAGGATTTTACTCGCGGACGAGTGTTTAGAACTCTCCCGAGAGTGTTTGAGACTCGCGGACGAGTGTTTGAGACTCGCCCGAGAGTGTTTGGAACTCTCCCGAGAGTGTTTGGAACTCTCCCGAGAGTGTTTAGAACTCATCCACGAGCAAGACGGTTTCGATAAACCCGCAAGCGATGCTTCCAAGGGGAGCCACCCAAAGGGCGATCGCGCTACTGTCCAAGGTTAATGCAATTAAAATTGGATAATTAAGCCTCGTGTCTCAATCGCTCAAGAGAAACGATAACATGACTGAAACAGCAGAAAAACTCAAGCTTGAACTTTCTCAACTCTCTGCACAAGAACGTGCCGACATTGCTCATTTTTTGATTCAATCTTTAGATGAAAATATTGATAATAATATTGATAATGATGTAGAAGCTGCTTGGGATACGGAATTAACTAAGCGCCTAGAAGATATTCATTGTGGAACAGCCATTGGTGAACTATCAAATCAAGTATTTTCCGAGTTGCGAGAAAAATATTCGTGAAGTTTATCGTTATCCACACCGAAGTCAGAAAGGAACTGGATGCTGCAATTGCTTACTATGAGGAGCAAAAAGTTGGCTTAGGACTTGATTTATTATCTGAAGTGGAGAAAGTTCTTGGAGATATTCAGCAAAATCCAAATCTCGGAACACCATACAAAATTGAAGGGGTGCGACGTTATGCTATTAAACGTTTCCCTTATCTCATCTTTTATATAGAGCTTGAAGAAGTTATTTGGGTGATAGCGATTGCACATGGAAAGCGCAAACCCGATTATTGGAAAAAGCGAAATATGGAAATGTGATGGAATTTCTAAGTTTACGACTTTTCTGCCATTGTTAGCAATCCCTATTCTTTCATTCAACAACTTTCACTCACTAAGACTGGCGATAATCACGCAATAATTTTAAATTTTTACGGAAAGTGATTGTGTTGGGATGATTCTCCCCTAAGCTGAGTGAAGCAATTTCCAATGCTTTGATAAAAAGTGGTTCCGCTTCGGTGTATCGTCCAAGACAACAGTAGAGTCCTGCCAAGTCGTTGAAACTTAAGGCGACATCCGGATGCTCTTCTCCTAGCAGGCGTTGGTATAGTTCCAAAGCTTTGATTAAAAGAGGTTCTGCTTCAGTGTACCGTCCTTGGTAAGTGTAGAGATGAGCCAAGTTGTTGAAACTTAAGGCGACATCCGGATGCTCTTCTCCTAGCAGGCGTAGCCTTAGTCCTAATGCTGTGATGTAGAGTGGTTCAGCTTCAGTGTACCACCCTTGAGAAGAGTAGAGTAATGCCAAGTTGTTGTAACTGGTGGCGACATAGGGATGCTCATCTCCTAGCAGGCGTTGGTATAGTTCCAAAGCTTTGATTAAAAGTGGTTCCGCTTCGGTGTACCGTCCTTGGGAATTGTAGAGGAGAGCCAAATCGTTGTAACTGGAGGCGACATCGGGATGCTCTTCTCCCAGCAGGCGTTGCCTTAGTTCCAATGCTTTGATGTAGAGTAGTTCTGCATCAGTATACCGTCCTTGGGAATAGTAGAGTTGAGCCAAGTTGTTGTAACTGGCGGCGACATTGGGATGCTCTTCTCCCAGCAGGCGTTGTCTTAGTTCCAATGCTTTGATGTAGAGTGGTTCTGCTTCAGTGTACCGTCCTTGGGATGAATAGAGTCCAGCCAGGTTGTTGTAACTGGTGGCGACATCGGGATGTTGTTCTCCTAGCAGGCGTTGGTATAGTTCCAATGCTTTGATGTAGATTGATTCTGCGTAAGATACAAGTTTTTCGTATGACTTTTCGGATTTTTTTGGTTTACTGAGATCTTGCATTATTACGAGTAAACTACGAATAATTGGATTAGTTAGTGTTTAATTTTACTCAAAGCTTAGTTACGTTATAATCCATTTTAATGGACTACGACTATTATCCTGGGATTTAAATCCCAGGCGGACGAGAACGGAGTGAGATAGTGTGTAATTCTTCTTACATTTGAATGAGCGATGAGAGGAATTGCGATCGCCAATCAAGATGAGCGCATGTTAATAGCTTGTTGTCAACTTGAATTTGGAAGTTGTATCGTACGTTTAACTGCCCCCATCTATGACTGATGTGGAGTTTCAATTATATTTACTAATACAATGACTCAACCTGAAGTATTGACTTGCAAAACCGATAAGCAGCACAATCCCCGCCAGATTCTCAATGCACAAGAATTAAGTGTTTTGAACGATCGCTCTAACTGGAAAGGTCTGGTTCAACTGGCTTTTCATCTAACTGTCATCGGATGCAGTGGCTACCTGTGGGCGACAAACTTTGGTAATTGGTCACTAGCAATACCAGCACTAGTTATCTACGGCTTTAGTATTGCTTCCATGTTTGCACCAATGCACGAATGCGTTCACACAACTGTTTTTGCTAACAATCGTTTAAATGAAATTGTTGCTTGGTGTGCAGGTTTGATCTCATTTTACAACAGCACGTTCTTCCGTCATTACCACAAGTGGCACCACCTCTACACTCGCGTTCCTGGCAAAGATCCAGAACTCACTGATCCCAAGCCGAGCAACCTGGGTAAATACTTGTTAATCATTAGTGGTTTACCCTGGTGGAAAGGAAAGATAAGCGGACATTTTCGGATTGCGATGGCGCAACTTGAGGATTGTCCATTTATCCCAGAATCAGCACGAGATGAAGTGATTCGCTCTACTCGTTGGCAATTAGCTGTTTATGCAGTTGCGATCGCTCTCTCATTTGCAGTGGGTCAGCCTTGGTTTTTACTCTATTGGCTGCTACCGCTCTTTATTGGTCAGCCGATTCTACGTTTTATTCTACTGGCGGAACACACAGGTTGCACTCTTGACGCTAATCTGCTCACGAATACGCGCACAACGCTGACGCTCTTACCTGTGCGATTTTTCATGTGGAATATGCCATTTCATGCAGAGCATCATTTGTACCCATCAATTCCATTCCACGCACTTCCAAAAGCCCATAAGCAATTAAGTTCGCATTTTAACCACATTGATCAGGGCTACATAAAAGTCAACTGGGATATCGTGACTAAACAGGGACAGTCGGCGGTATGACAAAATTTCTTGGTTGTCTAACGTGAGTAATATCAAATCCGTTGGTACCGGAATTATTTCTCCTTCCTCTCCCTCTGCGTTCTCTGCGCCTCTGCGGTTTTTTAATGATTCAGATTCAACCGGAAACGATATAACACGCTAGACAACTTTACGCGTATTTTGTCATAGCCTCAAGAAATCATCTTCTCCAACGCCTCTTGCAAATCTCGCGTCAAATCATTAACCGCGCCTCTCGCTGCTTGACGATTGGTCTGATAAACTGACCAACGTTGTGTCACTGAAATTGGCTCACCTACCGTTAACTTTGATTTTCGCCAACCTAACCGAGGTCGTGCAGGATTTTTCTCTCCTTTTATCCGTGCGATGAGGTCGAATAAGATTAAAGACGTTTCTGCAAATCTCTCAAAACTCGGTTTCTGTTGAACATAAGTCCCTGTAACTGCGACAAAACTCTCGGCTAAGCGCATATGTAGCGTCCGCAGAGATGCTTCTTCAGCAATCCAGTCTGCTAAACCGCGCTCCATAGGTGATAATGCGTACAAGTTTGGCAAATCCTTTCTATGGATATCATCCCAGCCTGCTGACTCTATTCGGCGACAACGCTCAATCACTGTTCCTTGGCTTTCAAGTCCAAAATATTGCTCGGCTGCTTGTAATGATTTATCTAATACTGTCTGGAGTCTAGCCTCTAGTTCCTGGTTACGGTTTGCAGATGGATTTGTTTGTGTTGTCGCTGGTGTACTTTCATGGTAGAAGCGAGCGTAAAACTGTTCCATTTGGGAGAGGATATGTTCACCAAGGCGAAAGAGTCGCTCATAGAAAACTTTTTCTTGGTTAACCAGGTTTGATTTATCAATATGCTGTACTTGTAAGCCGCAATCCGCTTCCAATTTGCCTAAAAGCCAATCTAGTTTTGCCCAAGATGGATTGATGTAGTGATACTGATTGCATATTGGGACAATGAAAACTTCCTCAGCTCGGTTAGCTTTGAGCAAATCTTCTACACACCAGAAACCCATGTGAGCAACGCCAGGTTCTAAAGGACTGACAATTTCACTATGTCCATTGGTTGCACCTTCAGGCGCTACAGTCATTGGTAATTTACCATTGGCGAATAAATCCCGCGCTGTCCGCATACCAAGCTTGTCTAGCCGCTTACCTCGATAAATTGGTAAGCCTCCCAATTGAGAAAAAAACCAACCAAGCCAATCCCCAGCCCATAGAGTCATTCCCCGATCGTAGAGAAAATGAGAATGAATCGGATACTGTAACGAAATTCCCTTTTGACGCGCAACTTTCGGTACAGCGTGGGAGAGTAAATACATCATACAAAGGGGATCATCCACCTCTGGGTGGCGAAATGCCATTAAAAACCGAATTTTGCCAACTTGAAATTGTTGGTAGAGATCAACTAGCCTCTCCACATTCACAGTTTCAACCTGCGCGATACCAGCTGGTAACCACGGTCGAGTCCGAAACCGCAACAAAACAGGCAGTACCCATTTGCTGATATGATACACAACTGGGTTAAAATGCTGAGGAATAAACTCTAGGGGTGGTTGAGCGAGTTCAATCGAGTGAGGCAAGGCAGCTCTCCAAGGTGTGTTCTTTAGATAAAGAAACTCTAACGTACCAAAAAACTAGCCAGTTATCCATCTTAAAACTCCGTAATTCCAGAGCAAACTAAACCGGCGTCCGAGAAGAAATGCTAGAACTGAAGTCATAACTGTTGCACTGCACAACTCAGAAGGTAACTCGTGTATCGACTTATAGAACGCGGTGTTTAGATAAAGATATCTATGAGGTAGAGTTAAACCTGATTCGGCAAGGCAAAATAGATGTCATTGCCTTTAGTAGTACTGTGGAAGTCGCAGGTTTTTTGCAAATGGTTGACTCAAAAAGAGATTATGAACATTGTGCGATCGCTGCTTTGGACCCTACACAGCAGCAAATGCAAAGAAGTTGGGTTTAAATGTCTCAATAGTTGCTCAGGATTATAGTTCATTGGCGGGATTTGCTGAGGCGTTAAGCGTAGCTCTGCCGTAGGCGATCGCCCTTTGGGCACTGCAATAACTTTGCTGAGTCATAATTGCTAGTATTAATTAAGCTCTTCACGGATGGCTATGACTCAAAAGGTGGAGTTCAAGCAAGAAAAACCTTATATTGAAATCTATGGCATGACTTGTGCGTCATGTAGTCTCGCCACCACCTGAGCCGCAAGACGACCTGTTTGAGCAGCGCCATTCATATATCCATAGAACTCGTCGCTCAAATGCTCGCCAGCAAAAACTAAATTCCCGACATTGACATCCTGGCGTTCTTCAGGATCGTCGGCTTCAACATAGAGAAGTTCAGCAAACTCCGTCAGCTGTCCTGGCTTAAAGCTAGTATAAGCTCCTCTAGTAAAAGGGTCCCTTGTCCATTGTGTTTGCAAAAATTTGTCCGTCGCAGCATCTTTAGCCCCCACGATGAAATTATCCAATTGGTCTACGAACTTCCTCCCTTGTAACTTAGCACTACCAGGTCGGTTCCTTCTGACTTCATCCCCACCTAGAAAGAAGACTAGCTCTCCATTGTCCCTGTCTGGTTGTCGCAAGGTTCCATCCCAAGCTAGGGAGAATTTCAGATCGCTCCAGACTTCCTTGACAAACCCATTTTCCTGTCGCCACACTTTCTTGTTGAATCCAGCAATGACTTTTTGATTTGAACCAAGATCGACTTCTTTGATGAAACGCCTCAAATTGTTTGGCAAGTTGACCTGGATATTAACTTCTCGTAGCACGGTCAAAGGAATCGCAATAATTACGTAGTCCGCATCTATTACATAGTTGCGGTCAAAGGTCAAGAGAAAACCACTACCTCTTGACTGAATCCCAGTTAGAGGCATACGGGTCTGAATCTGACCAGACAGCACTTGGGCAAGACTGTCGATAATTCTACCGCTACCACCTTCAACAACGAAAGCTTCATCAGAATTACCCAATAACTCTACTTCGTTACCGTTTACTGTGGGTAGGTTAGCAAGAAGTTGCACTGCTGAGGATTCTTCTGGCTCAACACCATATTCAGAGCGAATCGTATTTTCGATGAGTCTGCGAATAAAAGGCTCTGGAATTTTATCTGCATATTTGTTTAGATAATCGGCAACAGACATCGAATCAAAGATTGGTGCGTACTGCTCAAAGTTTTGCTCAAGCAACTCAGCATCATAATAAATCGCAAGAGCGAGTGGACGCAATTTGTCCGCAATTTCTGCTTCCGACTGGACTTTACCATCAAAATAGTACGCCGTTCCTGGAAAGGAAAATTTTTGTTCTTCCTCAATAATACTGAAGAGTTTTATATCGAATTCTTTTGCCAATGCCAACATATCGGTGTGATTTGTATTAATGAACTGACCGCCCAAATCAGTCACCAAACCCTCGCCTACGACACCTGTGACTGTCTGTATGCGCCCTCCCAACCGTTCTCTGGCTTCATAAACAGTAGCACTCAAGCCTATCTTCTTGAGCTGGTATGCCGCATTCAATCCCGCAATCCCGCCTCCTACAATAGCAATTTTGGGGTTACTACTATGGCTAGCTCTACCCCAAACCCTTTCTGGATGAGACAATCCACTCGTGACAAGTGCCGAGCCTGTAGCAAGAGATGCCAATTTGAGAAAGCGCCTTCGCGACCATTGAGCCTGCTTTTTTGCAAGCGCTAAAGGTTTACCCTCAGCTTTCAGGTTTTCCTTCTGGCTTAGCTGCAAAATACGAATTAATTGGCGAAACTGTGGTGTACGTGCCATTATGTCTATTTATTTATTAACGAGTTGAGGAATGAGTTGACTCATATCTTGCACCCTCCGGGGATGACCTCCGGTCACGCTACGCTTTAGACCTCTGGGCGTGCGCAAAGCGCATACGCCAGTCGCAGCCTACGGCTCGCTCCGCTAACATGGGGGAAACCACGGCAGGTGGCACTCTCGGAGGAACCTCCGCAACGCACTGCCTCCCCAAGACCGCGCTGGCTCACCATTTTCAACAAGACCTAAAAAACCGGGTTTCTCAACGGAAAATTAAGCTTTTTAAGTGGTGTTATTCTCAAGAAACCCGGTTTTTGACCCTGGTGCAAGATGTCAGTTAGCAAAAGCACGTGGAGTCATGCCAAAGGCGCGTTTAAAGACATTGCTAAAGTGTGACTGGTCAAAAAAACCACACAAGAGTGCCACTTCAGCAAGAGACATCTGACCTGTTAGTATCAATTTTTTTGCTCGTTCCAACCGCAGGTTCAGGACAAACTGATGTGGTGCCATACCTGTGGTGTTCTTGAATAAGCGAGAAAAATAAAATTCGGAAACTTGGGCGACATCTGCAAGTTGATTGAGGCTCAACTCTGCACCAAGTTGCGTTCTTGTGTATTCAATGACTTCTTTGAGTTGTATTGAGGAGAGTTTCCCTTTTGGACTCAAGGGCTTTTTGACTTTGCGACTATGGTTGCTCAACAGATGCAACGTGAAGGCAAGAGATAGGGTTTCTGCATACAAGGGTTCCCCAGGCGATGCTAACTCTCTTGATAGCGCTCTGGCATAGTTGTATGTCAACTCATCTAGACTGCAACGACGTTCTGCAAAGGTATCAATGGCAGTTGGAGTACGGTCTTCAAGAATGGTAGTAATGAAATCCGGGGTTAGGGCAATGGCTGCTACCGTCAGTTCATCCTGCCAGAAGGGAGCGTTGGTTTCACCATTAGACTGAAGGCAAAATCCCCCATGTGGCAAAATGGCTTCATGGGTTCGTCCCCCCATACGCCAGCCAAAACGCACAGCCTCACCTAAATTTATAATCAGCCGATGCCCTTCAATGTAGTGTTCTGGAAGTTCCATCGGCTGGAGTCGGTGTACTTCTAAGGTTAAGTTCTGACGCCATCCTGCTTGAGAACTAGAGAGAACAACTGAACTATCTGGGGCTGATGGGAAACGCTGCCCTGTTTGTGGATTAATTAAATTGATACTGCTGTGTAACGTCACGGCGAAGTCCTCAATTTAAGAAAATCATTCTCAAGAAACCCCAGATATTGTTATTATCTTTGATTTTCTATTATTTGGACAGTATTAGTTCAAATTAGACATCATTCCCAACTTTCAAGGAAGACGAGGCAATTCCTCCCCGTTTCTTCTAGAACGGGGAGGAATTGCCTCCTTGCCCCGTCTTAGTCATTAGTCATTGGTCAATAGTCATTAGTATGATGAAGCACGAAAAATCGTGAAGCGTAGCGGTTCCTCTTAGGAACTAAAACGTACTAAGGACGCTCGGACGCTCTGACTAATGACTTCGATTTCCCCCCGGCTTTTTCTGAAACGGAAAGTGCGGTTCCTCTTAGGAACTACGAAGTGATAATTTCATAGCCGGGGGATGAGTTAACATCATTTCACCTCACTTTTAAAACGCTAATTCTCTCTGCCCCTGCCCTCTTTTTAGAAACCACCTAAAAGAGATATCGCCTTATCAAGATTCACTTTCGCCTGATAAACAGCCAGCATTCTTTGCTGCTCCACTCGATACGGTAGAGGCATTATCCTTCTGTTTTCAACAGAAACTTTAATCAAAGCAGATTGCTCACGAGTCGGTAACCCAAAAGCATCATACGCAACAATCAAGGACTCGATAGCATCACGCCCAGGATATTTTAACCCCACTCCCCGCTGCATCTGAGAAAGAGCAATGTTAGAAAAAGACAGCAAAACAGTAGCCCAAGAAGACCTAAGATTAGGGTCAGAATGCGCTTTTAAACCATAGCGAGCGCACAGTGCGACTAACTCTAAAAGACTCTTCGTTTCAAGTTCAATTCTGGTAAACATATTCTGGTTTCATATAGTCAAATGCCAGTTGTTACAAGAACAACTGGTTAGTGATTGGTTTGTGTTTATGCATTAACTATGGCGGCTACCGCTTCATCGCTGGTGAGCCAAGGGAGATCCAATAAAAAAAATATCCAACCTATTGCCTGGAGTTTAGACTAAAAGCGATATGAGGAAACGCAAGTCAAATAAGATTACGGATTAAAAATACTTTCAAGTCAGTCTCAAAGCATACACAACCTTGAAACAGTGTGTAGTACAAATATTTGACAATAGTTACAATAATGATAATCATGAAAAGGGTGGGAGAGAAACGAGCATTGCTCGTTTCTCTCCCACCTCCCGAATTTGATTATCATTATCTTTGAGATGAGACTAGATGAAGAATGATCAAGAAAAAAGGGGTATCTGATTGAATACAGTCCCCCTTTTGGCGGAAGGTGAGAAAAGAACTACCATTACTCACCTACCAACATGAAAAGTGCCAGACTTGAAGAGTTTCGTCAAGTAGCCTACAAATATTTAGGTAGAGCCAAGGACGCAACTTTTGAATTGACAGATGCCATATTGCTGACCCGAAATATTTATTGCCTAGCAGACTTATCCTTATCACCAGTGTTTAGACGCAAGTGGTCAAGCATCTATGTTAGCGAAGCGGGGCGCTCTTAGCGCACGGCATTACAAGATAGCAGACCACAGCGACAGAAATTGATGCAGCTATATATAAAACAGATACTAACCCAGAAGCGACCTCTATTGGCAGGCGACCATACTAGCTGGTCACGACCGGATGCAGTCAAATTACAAGAAAGAACTTACGAACATAGTGGTACATCCATAGCGGGAAATAAACCAATAACCGTGGGACAGGGATACAGCACGATTGCCTGGATACCAGAAAGTGAAGGGAGTTGGGCATTACCTTTAAGACATGAACGAATCACAAGTGCCGAAAGTCCAATCCAGAAAGCCATTTGGCAACTAAAACAGGTGTGTAAATATCTACCTGTTAGACCGATTTCCGTTTGGGATAGTGAATACGGTTGTGCGCCTTTTGTTTTAAAAACTGCCAATATTCCAGCAGATATTTTAGTCCGGTTGCGTTCAAATTTCTGTTTAGGGCTAGTTGTTTGGCTAGTTTCACGCGGTCAACAGAAGTATCAAATTTTTCTAATTCAATCATGAAAGGTTACTCCCATTTAGTTTTCTGGGGTAACTCCACTTATTGCAGCGCGATCGCGAATGGGATAATATAGTATTGCGATCGCGGTTCCGAAAAAGTCGTCCAAAACTTAATCGTCGGAGTTACCGCGCTATGTACAGTTCAATAATCAATCCAGCTTTTGCTGGCGCTTATCCCCGTTAGATGCCCGTCTAGCGGGGATTTGTCGTTGGGGGATTGAGTTCTCGAACCATACTTTTTTTTACTGGGAGAATACCCAGATAAATGTAGTATATAGGTTCTAATCAATCCGTCAATCCCTTATGCAGTAAGCGTTGTGTGCCTGTTTAGCCATTGCTTCCTTCTTCCACTTTTTTTGTAGTCATCAGAACGTCACATTGACTATACACCAGGACTCGCCCTTGGTTATGGAAAAATTTTCCCGAACCAGAACTGAGTTTCACGCGGACGGATAAGTTACCATAACGTTATGGTAACTGGGCGATGACCATAAGTTTTATTTATTGATACTGCGCTCAATGATTACCTCCCCTCCCGTTAGGTCGCTCCCTGAAAAGGTATTCCAAAATCTGTTCAATTCGGTCATTGTTCCGAGCAATTTGACGGCTGTTCTCTGCTACAAGTTGTATGGTTTCTGTAGTACTGGTGGTCAGTGCATCTACACGGTTAGTCAGTTGTGCGATCGCTCCTTCAATACGATCAAGCGCTTCATCATGTCGAAAAGCTGAGTTTTCCAGTCGAGTGAGCATTTCGCTATGATTAGCAGTCACTTCAGCATTTTGTAGTACTACATCACCTACATCTGCTAAGAGTGCTTCTAATCGGTCAAGTCTGCTGGGTGGTTCTGCTGCGTTGGTCATTTGTCCTCATTCTTTTGCTTTTGTTCTTTTCTTTCAATTAATGTTTTTTTTACTATCGCAAGAATCAACTGAGGTACAGATCTGAATTCTGACTCAGCCCACTCTTGCAATTCTTCGTACTCTTCAGGGTCAAACGAAACTGTAGTCCTCGGTCTTTTAGTCGCCATCAATAGCATCATTTGTCTACTTAATAGACATTATCTGCTATCTTACCTTGAACTCTAGTATATACATCACTTGAATCCTATATTGACAAGTGATGTACTTGTAGATTAAGATAGCAGTATCAGCCAAAAAACGGCAGTAATAACCAAAGGTACCAGCAGATAACAGACCCCGCAACGCGGTAGAAACAGGAACTGATAGAGCACCAAGGATAGATGCCGTAAGGCTTTTAACCACTAAACAGAACCTTGAAAACGACATAGAGCGGTAGTCATCCCGCTCACCAAACTTTGTATCTGCATTCGGAGTAACAAAATGCGAGTAACGATTAGACAGCCATTGCACCCATTTATCAAGGCTAAGGCTCAGGAACTGGGCATTAATGACTGTGCGTTCGCTCATTTTTGAAGGATGAGAGGAATTAATGCCTTACTGCCTAAGGAAAAAACCTGTTTTTGGATCTGACTATACTGTTACCGTGTAATACTTGGAACAGCAAGAACGGCTTAGCGGTGTATTACATGGAAAAAGAAAAGGTGAGTGTTTACGTGTCATACATGGATGGGAATTGAATTCGCTTAGAGGTTGTACTTTCGCTCACGTCGCACCCGTGTCATACATGGTAAAGAAGCGTTGTTCGGGGTTGATCTTTGGAATAACCATAACGTAATAGATTTTCTTCTGGGGAATCTCCCTGTTGATGATTCACACTAAAACTAGTCGTATCGGTTCGTGCCACTTGTGTCGGCAATTCGTAGGCGCGAATCAGATGTTGTCCTAACTTTACCTCTATTTCCTGCGTAGCCTCTGTTTGCTTACCTAACTCTTCGACTACCCTTGCCAATCTGTCACGGGGTCTAACACGAAGAAAATGAGCCAGCCTTGGTTTGTTGCTCTGTCTAGCCCCGAAGGGGGCGCTACGCAAACGTAGTCGTGTACTCGTCGTAATAAGGCTGGCTCATTTTCTAGGGGACAATGCGTCATCACTAGTATCTTTTTCTCCTATTGACCACCCTGTACTTAACTCTAAAATCCTTCGATGTGCCTGTACCCATGATTCCACTGCACACAACCGATGGTCTGATTGAGTCATTATGTATGTCAGTAACAATACACTCAATTGACCATAACTCATGCCTTTGTGGTTTCCGTGTGGTTTCTTCAGTTTTTGGTCAATACATTTAGCTATCCCCATCTGCTTGAGCCATTCCACGATTACGGGAATATCGTCAATCCGCTCAGAACTTATGTCCACTGTTTTCCCCGCTCACTGATACAAAACAGCGAATTCCTACTGTTGTGTATACTCGCTATTTAGTACCACAATAAAATGATTGAGAGCTTTCAGTGCTGCTTTGTAGCCCGGTGATTGCTTACCTAACTTCAATTCTAGTAAAACTTGGTTACGTAAACTTTCAAGTGTTGCCACCGGGTGAGGCGTGGTCGCAAGTTCAACAACAGTAGTTGTGGCTTGATGTATCGGCTCTTTTTCCCGTGTAATACTTGGTTTAGCATTCCTTCTAATAACCTGTTCCACGTAATCAGCTCTAGTCATACCTAAGCATTCAGCAGCGATTCCCAAAGCTTTCGGTGGTTTCATCAGTTAATCTTAAAGAGCGCACTTGACGATAATCATCGTCTTTGAGCGCGAACTTCCCTTGAATGTCCCGCTTCAACATCAGATGTCACCATGTATTACATCGTAAGTTTAACCCGAAATTGGTGACGTTTCCGATGTAATACATAGAACTACAGTCAGGCATATTTATGAGGAATAGCCTCCAAGTCAATTCTATTTCACTCCATGTAATACACGGAAAGCGGAATTTGCCTCTCCCCATGTAATACACTGTTAAGCTCCCAAAGCTTTTTCCAAGTATTACACGGTATAACTACAATCAGTTCACAATCATGTTGTTTCCTTGGACAGTAAGGCATTAATTCCTTTCTCCCTGACAAAATGAGCGAACGTACAGTAATTCGGGTAGATTAGCTTGCCATTCCCCGAAAAAGTCCTCGGATTCGACGAATTCCAACCCAAATAGCTCGCGTAGCACATTGAGCGTGATATTCTCTGCTGGAATTGTATTGGTCATAAGGACTTACGGTTGTTAGTTAATATCTATTTTAGGTGGGGCGCTTTTTGCATTGGTTGTTTTAACGGGGATTGGGGATTGCGGATTGCGGACTGGGGATTGGGAACTCCTTGCTGCGATCTCGTTGAAGAAAAGACAACCATTTTCTGTGACACCCCCAATTGGATTTCTCTCTATGTATTCAGGGGTGTCACAATTTTCCACTATATATTCCAGATTTTCTGTGACACCCCCAATTGGATTTCTCTCTATATATTCAGGGGTGTCACAATTTTGGGGGGGTGGCACAATCACATCTTGTGGACTAGAATCTTGCTGTAGCTTGGAGGAAACCGCTAAAATATCTCGTTGTTCCCAAGCTGCAAAAATCTCCGCCCTGCTGTCGCACGGTTCAAAGTAGCGGTAAAAACGCACAGGATTTTTCTCGCCTTTAACCCGCCGCCGCTCCAACTTCTCTAATTCCATGTCAAGGTTAGACAGTACAATCTGTAGCACTTGAATAGGAGAAAGTTTTTCGTCAAAGCTCCCTAGCCCCAAATCCTTGAGTTCGCGGGCGAATCGTTTGACCAAATCTGCCCAGGCGATGAGGTCTGGATCATGGCTGCTGAGTTCCCGTTTGGGGTCAAACCATTGACCAATATTTAGTAGTTTGAGCGCTTCTACTTTGGGCAAGTAGCCTTTCATATCCCAAAGACACACCCGTCCATTTCCCCGTTCAATATGTCCCTCGAAATGCTGGCGATCTCGCATTTGGACAAACTCGGGATCATGGGTCAAAAAGTAATGCAGCCGGATTTTGGGATACCAGCTAGAATCGTCTTTTTGTTTTAAGTCTGCTGTTATCTCTACCCCATAGCGTTGCTTGAGTTCGTATTTTCGGACTTCCAACACCTCAGACGGGGTTTTGTTTCGTTTCTCCTTGAGTTCCAAATACTTGCGTTCTGTGGGAAGCTCCACCATCTCTACTGCTTGGTTTTCTGCTGATTGATTGGTGTCGCAGCAAGTTTTGAGTTGGTCTGAGTTATCTTTGTCCTCCTTTTCATCCTCCTTTTCGTTGTTGGAATCAACTACGCTCACCCGGTGTCCCTCAGCAATTAATCCCTGATGCAAAGCATCGCGGAATCTGAAGCTGGAAGCATTAATCCGGGAAGCCATCTTTGCCCAAGTCGCGGTTGCTACAGGTTCAATGGCAGAGTCGATGTCAAAATCAAAATCTTTGAGTAGCCGGATGTTAGCTTTGACGACTTTGAAAGTTGAAGTCAGCAACGCCTTGTAGTTAGAGCTACCGTTGCCAATTCGACCTAAGCCATATCCCCGTGCCCAAATGAAGCGAGGAACTGGCTCTCTTAAGCGCGCCAGAGCTTGCCGTGTTTCCGATTCCGGGCAAACCCCTTGAGAAATGAGAAACACCTTTTGGAAATGCCCTTTGACATCAATTGACACTCCCGTCCCAATACTGGGTGAAGCTATTATAATCCTATACTGCGTGACAATTTCATTAATTTTCTCAACGCAACCATAAGCAGGGTGAGTGGGGTCAGCAACACTTTCTGAGTCAATCCTCAGAATTGTCTCGTCGGGAAAGTTTTCTCTTGCCCAGGATTCCAGATTCTTAGTTCCCCATTTACTTCTCGCCTTTTGACCATCGCAGTGAATCATAATCGCTTTGGGTGAAGTGGAGAGCGAGCGCTTTATCTGAGTGAGCACAGGTGCGGCATTTTTTGATTTGTAGATGGTTACGTTCCAACGAGTCTCTTCTTCTGGAAGCCAGTCGTTGACAACCAGCCACGGCTGCAAATCAATCTCAGATTCCCGCTTAATCACCCCTCTGATAAAATCAATACTCAAGTTGCTCAAGTCTGCATCTTGAGCAATAATCAGTCCTCCGGTAGATGCAACAAAACCCAATAGCTGCTGGAAGGTTTCAAGAATTGAGACACGCTTCTCGTAGCAAGTGGAGCTGTTGAGCAAGTGCCATATGACTTGCTCGACTTCATCAAGTACTACAATCGCTCCTGCCCAGTCTTTGGGGTTAAAATGAGCTTGAGATACGGGATGTACGGAGTCAATGCAAACTCCAAAGCCTAATAAGCCCTTAGTCTGGCTTGAGGGGATATCCTCAATCCAATCTAGCCCCAGGCGATCGCAAATCGCTCGTCCCAGCTGAATGCGGTGCGTAATCACCAAGATTTTTCTACCTTCTCTCTGGGCTTCGGTAATGAGCTTGTCCAGCGCTTGAGTTTTTCCTGTCCCTTTAGGAGACTTGACACAAGCAAAACCGGATAAGGGGAAGGGGATATCTCCTAAATAGCGCTGATTTAGCCTCAGCGTCGCCTTGTAGGTCAGTTGCCACAGCAAAGAGGCTGTATACACCTCCAAGCTGACAGCAGCCTTGTAGAGGCTTTCAAACGCTTTTTCGCCATTGGCGACAATAAAATCATCAACTCCCTTTTGGTCACCAATTAAGGTGATGACCTTGACATTGCATCCTGCTTGTGCTAAAAGAGCACCTGTGCGCTGGATTGATAAATCCACATTCGCCCTTGTGGTGGGTTTTGGGTCATTGTCAAAACAGAAGTAAATTTCGCGCCCAGGGGCTGCGAATTTCTCTAGTTCGGGAATAAGATGGCGATTGAGGTTATGACCTGTTGTTGGGTCTTGTAGGCTCCTTATACTGGAAGAAATACCAGGGAGTGCGATCGCCACATAACCAGCACTCAACAGTGCCCCTGCTTTTTTCGCCCCCTCGGTGATAATAATGGGGATTTCTGGATGCAAGAACACCCATTCCCAAAAACTCATTGGCTTGCGTCTATCCCAAAGCCGTAGCGCCAGGGGAGAATTATATCGCTTGATTTTGTAGCGCTTGGCGACTTTGTCCCAAATTTCATCAGGGACACGCAAAAAGTATGCTCTCAGGTCAGTTTTTGGCGGGGGTTCATATTTGACTACCTTCGGCGGTTGAGCAAATCCCTTAAATTCTTTCCCTTTTTCTGACTGTAAGCGAGGGGTATCCGGCTTGAGTTGACCCCAGAGCATTTCTTCCCATGTCATCGGGTCAATCCCGCCACCGCACCACCACCCGCCATTTTCTAACGGTCGATAGCGCTTTAAATAGGAGTCGGTGACTCTTCCGGTGTTGCGGCGCTTAATTAATGGCGAGTAGAGCAGGTAATCATAAATTCTATCGCCTGATAGGGAAATGACGTTCAATGCGGTGATTTCAGGATGGACGCCGCTTTTGATGACCCACTCTTCCCAGTGCTGAGTTGAGATGTGTGCTGGAGGAAGGATGCTCATTGCCTTCCTCCTTGAGGATAATTACTTTGAGGATGATTGTTTTTCTGTCTGCTTGCCAGATGCTCTTTGACAAGACTGGAAATGAGCTCTATCATAGGCTTATAAAGATATTTATTTTTTCTTTGTACCCAAAATTTACCATAAATTTTGGGTTCTTTTTATGTATTTTTTTTACACTTATCACTTCTCGATTCACGGATAGCCAAAACCAAGGGTGTTGTTTATGCTTCAGTTTTCCCACCCGTTTTGTGCTCTTGGAGTTTCTGACATCAAGTCCTGATGTGTTTTTCTGGTTTGTGCCGGAGCAAATGCAGTCATTCATCTTGAATTGGCGAAATGTATATAACATTGCCAAATCATGCCAGATCCGCAAAAACAGCATTGGCGACCTGATCTAATTGATCCTTACTCCTGGCTGTTCTAAAGGGCTGAAAGTCTTATTTAGTAAGGGTTTTAAAAATGGATTGTCGGGGGATGTGGATGATTTTGTCGGGGGATGTGGATGATTTTGTCGGGGGATGTGGATGTGTTTGTTCTAAAGCTCAAATCTTTACAGAGTATGTCTTTGGAGTCAACTTTTATAATTATTTTTTTTAGAACAAAGTTGTCCGGGGATACGGGTCTTTTGTCCGGGGATCCTAGAGTCTTTGTTCTAAAGCTCAAACTTTGACTGTACAAGGTTTAGAAGCAATTTTTGTTCTCGCTTTGTTTTAGAACAAATCGAGAACAAAAAAACAGCCGACTACAGATAATAATCAGCCGGTCATTTGAAACCCTTAAGTATTAATACTCAAGTTTACAGATCCAGAAGCGTTCGCATCTGGGCGGCTAGCTGTGGATTGACGGTGCGCTCACCCCGTTCAATCAGGGAGATGAGCTTTTGGGACACACCGAGAAAACCAGCCAGCTTAGCCTGTGTCCATTCTTTGGCAATACGTGCTTCTCTAACTTGACTGCTAGTCAAGCTAATGTCTTGTGGCGGTGAAACCTTGGCTTCATGCTGCACTTGTTCTACCTTGGGCTTGACTTTGGACTGTAATCGTTCTACCTTGGGTTTTGCTTTGGATGCTATAAGTTCAGGGATAGGGGCTGGGGGTTTGATAGTTAGCTTGGCACAGAGCAGTTTCTCCAGGTAGCCTTTAGGATTGTTATCCTTAAAGTCTGGTCTTAGCTCTTCGGGGTAGGTTTGTGCGTCAAACATAATCTGCCAGTCCAGCTTGAGCAGTAGCTTTATGGCACTATCCCAGCGCTGCTTTAGATCATAGGCTTTGCGGCGGTCTAACCGGGCTTGATCTATTACCGTTTTGGGGAATGCAATTTCTAATAGCTCAATAACTCTGTACTTTCCATCAAGGCGAACCCGGCTATCCAATGTTAAATATATAGCCAGCCTTAGCGCGAGTTCATCATGGTAAGGGTCAATTTTTAAAACTTGCTGGGCTAAGTAGCCAAACTGATATAAAGCTTCCCGCGATTTGGCTCCTGCTCGGTTCAAAAAATCTTGAGTCCACAATCCTGGCTGTATTGTGATGTAGACTTCATCAGGATTGTTTATCTTCCCTTCTAAATTAAACTGACCTGTAGCTTTAATCTGGACATTCCACATTCTCCCTACAGGAACGCTACCTATAATTTCTCCTCTTTTATTCCTCCCCTCCACCCAAACGGTTTTGACTAATAGACAATCAAGGGCAAAGGCTGTACTGGCAATCTCTAGCAGCTTTTCTGATTTTAGTTTTTTGTGATTTTTATCCCAGCCAAATTCCTGAATGATATCGCTTGCTTTCAGGTTGAATGTGCTTTGCCAAGGTTTCTCCTGATTCATAGCATGGGCAGCAAAAATCAGGTGTAACTTGGCAGTTGTAAAACCAAATTTATCAATAATTTGTTGAGCTTCATCCCAGGGAAGCATGGTAATATCGCCTGGGCTAGAAATGTAATGCTCAATGTAATTCTTGGGGTTGCCTTTAGCTCTATGCTGTAAATAAGCTATTCCCTCGGTATCCTTTTGCCATAAGTCTTTGCGAGTATAAGCTTCCATGCTGGAAAACATTACGGCTGATGAGGGGACAGGAGCTATGGGCTGTAGCTGTGGTTCTGCAACTGGTATGGCTTTGTCAAGCACATTGTCAGCTGGACTCTCCAATTCTGTGTTGTTTTTTAATTCCGTCGTAAAGCTTTCAACTATCTGCGTGGCGACTTCTTCTACGTAGGCTTCATCTTCAGCTTTCTCAGGCTGTTTCCATGTATCTCTTATTATCTTGATAGCTGCTTTTATAGCTATTTGTTTTATGCCCTCTGAGAAGTCACTTCGTAGCGCCATTATTAGTTGTTTCTTATCAAGGAGCAGATTTGGGTCAGCTTTTGTCACAAGGTTACTAAGATTGATTATACCAGAGTTGTTTGAGTTACCAACACTCTGGATTTTTTGACGTTTATTGTTAGGATTTGTATCCTCTGCCATAACATTCAAAAATTTAGCAGCGGGGTTTGAATAGTTATATATAAGTTTCCAGTATAAGTGATTACCGTACTAATCAATCGTTTCATTTCATGAAAGTACAGTCATTTCAAGGTGGCTTTTATATTTTTCAGACCATTACACCCAGTTCTTTTGTTGCTAAATCGCACCACACTTTAGCCGGAGTTAAACTGTATGAGGATGTGATTGTGTGTAGCCAAATTGGTAATTGGGGTGGCATAGGCAAAGGCTGCTTACAGTGAAAATTTACTACAAAATACCTGCCTCAGTTAATGCTTGACTCAAAATATCAACCAGCCCCAAGCGTTCAGCCCATTGAGTGAGGTAGCCGTAGTCCAAATTGTCCCCTTGCAGTTTCAGTATCCCCAGAACATCACGCCACTGTTTTTCCGAACGGCTTGCTCTCCCCCAAAGTAACTTTTGCAGCACGATGTCTTCTGGTGAAGCAATCCAAAATCTCGGCATCCCCTCCATATCCAAGAGTTTTCTGCGAGACATTTGAGCTTCCGCAAATGGCGAATTATCCATGACAATTAAGTCAGCATTGGCTATCGTCTCGGTATGAGTGATGCTGAGAGTTCTTTCTCGCCCTAGCTTTATGTCTTCTACCGCTGTTAGAACTACATTTAAAACTTGTTTTCTCTCCAAATATAAGTGATTATAAGATTTTCTTGGCTGCTTAACTACATTCAGTTTTGGTGAGAGAGAACTGTTTTTTGAGTCAGTTAATAATAAGTCTGTTGTTAATAAATCTAACAGAGATATTTCTAGATAGTGAGTTAAAACTAAAAGATTATCAATTTGAGGTATTACTTTTCCTTTACACCACAAACCAATTGTTGCCTTATTCATCCCAGATTGCCGAGAAAAGGCAGGGATACTAGATTTCAAAACTTGCAAAATGTATGTAGAAATTGTATTACTAACTTTCTGAAGATTAGGAGGAGAATTGAGAGTAGGTGTTACTGCAACTAGCTCTCCCAAATTGTTAACTATATTCAATTGCCGATTTCGTTCTGCTTCTGACTTTATCAGGCTTGTAACAACAGTTTTCTGTCGATTATTTCCCAGCCACTTACCACATTTATTACAGTGTCCGGTTCGGGAGTCCCCAGAAATTGTCAGTTGTTGTTGATGACAGTGAGGACACTGCTCTTGCAACGGTTGATGATGGTAAGGACAGACTTGGGCAGTATTGATAGACCAGAGAAGTGGTTCATAAACACTTGTGTGATTGTCATGCCATTCTTGGTAGCATTTGGGACACCAAGCCCGGTGACGACGGAGCAAGCCTCTTTTAGAAATGACCTGCGCCCAAGGTAACAGGGTAAGGTAGTGCAAGTCCAAACGCCTAGTTAGCGCAGACATTGCACCCACAAGATTAGTTGCCATGAACCCTGTTCCATTAAACGCTGTTCTATCTCTGCCAGTTCCAAATACTTTGCTAATACTTTCGTCTTGCAATTTTGCTTCTTTGCCCATTAGTGGGGCAATTTCGGTTATAGTCAACCGTCTAACAGTGACACAATGCTCATGAGCAAGTCTTTGCACATAGCCTGTTAAGCTCTCTACATCAGGAGTTCCTATACCAATTGGCTCTAAATGATATAAGCGACTTCTTTGTGGGATAGCAGTTTTCTCAATATCCCATGATGGGTGGTGTGGTCAATATGACCAATCTCAAAAGGGCGGTCTCCGTGACGCGGTGTCGTTAGCTCTAATTCCCAGTAAAAAGGTTTTTGTGGGTAGGCAGCCCGATGTCCTTCACGAGCTTTTGTCTGTTCCCAACCACTACGCCGTTTTATTTCGTTAATAAATGTTTTGTAGCTGGGAATTTGGTCTGGAGAAATTCCGGCACTTACGCAGGCATTGTTAAAAGCTCCATAGACTTCATACTTGCGCTTCTGTTTGTGCGTTTCGTAGGCTTGTGTTATGAATTTGTCTATCAGTTCTAAGGTCTGTTGGGGTAGCTTTCGGTTGCGGTTGCCTTTTTTATTAGAGCAACTTAAAAGCCCAATATACCCATAGCCACATTTTTGTTGTGCTTGCCGATATTTGCTTAACCAATCTCTTAAGGTACGTTCTGATATTGTGGAATTCTCTAGTGGTTGCCCCAGCAAAATTGGTTCAATACTTCTGTAACGGTGATTGGCCTCTTCTAAATCTTTTGAACTGGCTTGGAGCAGAATAGACTTTATTTGGTCATCGTTACAGTTGGACTGTTGGAGTTGAGAAGCTGTGATTTTTCCTTGACGAATTTTATTTTCAAACTCAGAAATGGGCAAATCAATAAAGTCTCCTTCTCTGGGACGCAACTCACAACATATGTCTTGTTTTTATAGCAGTGCTAGGAGTGCTGTCACCCGATTCATTGCTCTCGACACTGGTCTGAGTGCTTCAGTTCATTGTATTTGTTACTACCGATTTGAAATCTTAAGAAAGTACATTTTTGGCAAGCTTATGGTGATAATTTTGCTTGACGGCAATGTTATGGTTCCAATTGCTGAAAAATGACTAAAAGTGTCTAACGGACACATCAGCATCTCAGCCACTGTGGCGGCAATATTATGGTTCCAGTCGCGGCAATCTTATCCTTCCACCGACATGGAGGAATATCCTCGGCTGACCGTAATTTAACTACGTCGTTTTCAACATAAAATTGTTGTATCCAAACCAGTCTGAGAATCTCTACAGCTTCTACTTGACGCAACCAACTAGGAGCTAAATCAGACCAAATTGCATCTAATACATAGATACCATCAACACCAATTCTTACAGCTTCTGATGCACGTTCCTCTCGATTAGAAGGGAGTCGAGAATCTTCAAATTTTCTGCCATAGTGTTCATACCATTCTGAGGTAGGAACTATCATCCGCAACCAATTTGGTGCTATAGCAGCTAATGTATTCAAAGCATAACGTAGGGTTTCACCCAAATTTTCTAGTCGGCTCAAAGTACGAATAGCTGCTAAAACATGAGTTGAATCTGTACGCTGTTGTTTTGGAGCTTTTAGCAGTCCTTTCTCCACAAAACAAGAAAGCATTAAATCTAGTAATTGTCTCTCTTGTGCTCCGTCGATTAAACGAGAACGAAATTCACTTAGAACAGAAAAATCAAAACCTGAGTCAGTTAATTCCAATCCCAAAGCATATTTCCAATCAATTCGGCTACGGACATTATCAGATGCTTGTCTATCAGTTAAACCCTCTGCATACTGCATTACAGTCACTAATGCTAGACGCCAAGGCGCTAAAGCAGGTTGTCCGCGTCGGGGGAATAAAGGAGCAAAAGCCTCGTCTGAATAAAAAACTCCTAATTCATCACGCATTCTAATATATTTGTTGCCCTTTGGGAAGGCAACTTGGGCAACACGGGCTGTTTCTGAGGGAATTGAGAAGTGCGTTTGGGGCTGGAGTGACATCAGTATTAGTTTTGTGTTTCCAGTAAAGTGGTTTTTCAAGATATATTTAACACAATTGTCTATTGTCTAGCATATTTATTGTTCTTAGTTACAGAACTATTTTTATAATGTCTATTATCTTGCTAGACATTTTATTGGCTAGACTAAAGCTAGACTCAGGAAAGGCACAAGTCGTGAAAAAACGCACTCAAGTCAATTTTAGACTCGATGAAAATTTTTTAGCTGCTATACAAGCTAAATGCAAAGCAGAAAACATCTCTCAAACTGACTTCATAACTCAAGCTTTAAAAGCTGCTATAGAAAACGATGCTTCTCTAAACAATCAACTTTCACAAGCTTTATCGTCCCTTACATTACGTTTAAGCCATACAGAAAACTGTCTTGCAAATTGTCTAGCGCAACAACAGCATCTATCAGAGCGTATAGCAAATTTAGAAAAGCAATTGATGGGGGATTTGCAACCTGCCCAGGAAGAACTGCAATCTAAAAAACATCAACAGCTTTCCCCAACTGCTGATTTAGCAGCTATCAGCGATCGCATTCTTGTTGAGATGCGCTTAGGTAAACAAGCTCCTGGATACAAAGCTGCAAAAAAAGCTCTCTCACGTTTTATTAGTAAACTAAGTGGAGACTCCTAAACGATGCAAACGCCCCCTAGGTTATCCTAGCCTGCTTGTTCCACAGGTTTATTTTGAATTCGCCAACAGAGTCACATTCTTCGCGAACCAATCTCCCCTTTCCACATCCCGTGAAAAGTCAGCCCTAATTCCTCTTACCCTTCAAAAATCAGCGAACGTACAGTTACGAATTTTGCTCATCTGTGTGAATCTGATCAGGGGTCGCACCCCTGATTCGCCAGCAGTATCCTAGAAGGGGTGGGTGCGTCAAACTGCCTTGAAATACTGGATGTCGTCCTTAAGATACGAACACACCTTACCCGCTTTTTGTAATCGCCTGCCAACTGAGAGAATATCTTCAATTCGTTTGCCCAGCTTTAACCTCAATTCCAAAACGCTCAGTTCCCCGAAACCCACCAGTTCTAGAAATTGCTCTGGAAAGCTTTTGTCAGTCATCTTAGGAACCGCAGCCTCAGGACTGAGTGCCCACCAACAAGGTTTACCAGCTCCAGTTCCAAACCGAAAAACCTTTTTTCGAGCCTCCAGATAAGTCAGTTTTTTCAGAGTCGTGCTTCTACTCATTTCGATGTGAGATGCAATTTCTGAGGTCGTCTGGGGAGTTTTGAGTAGTGATATGATGGCTACCTCTTCCTGCTCAGATAAAGGTAATTCAGTTAATGTGTTGCTTTGGCGTTTACTTCTGGTTGAAAACGGAATTGGATTTAATCCCTTTAACTCAGTGCATTTCAAGCAAACTGGTTTCCCGCGCAGAAAAGTTCTCGGGATGGCTTGGGATTGACAAAATTGACAAACTTGTGCTGTGCAACCAGGGTAAATATACAACTCCATTTTCATCCTCCTTATGCTGCTATGCCTGTTTTGATTTGTGCCAAAGTTATTTCAATCGCTTGTGCAATTGCTTGAGTGTCTAGTCAGTTCACTAGAACAACACAATAACTAGGGGTGTAGGAGAATAGGGGTGTAGGGCCCCACCCTTAAGGGATGGGGTTTTGAACAGGGACGCCGTGTTTTTTCGCGCGGTGCGTCGCACTCCGGGCCACTAGCCCCGTAGGGGGCGCTGCGCAAACGCTAACAAAACACATCTGTTTCTTTTTTCTCCTTGAAAGGAGAGGCTTCCAACCAATCTTCGGCACGGGATTTTCCCTTACATCCTTACACCCGTCCCGAAGGGACACAGTGAAAGCCCCTTTTTGACATGCGAATGAAGCTCGTGCGTATAGCGTGTCTTGGAGAATTTCTTTTCTGTCTAGATATTTGAGTGTAGTTATGAGAGAATGTGGCTACACTGAAAGACTCGCGGCTGCGCGCAGCGTCAAGCAGCTTCTTGAAGGATAAAATCTCGACTTTTCGTTGTGGGGAAAGCGTTAAGTTTTCTCTCGAAGTCAGTAATGAAACGACGTCAGTGGACTTTCGCCTCGGTGATAAAGATGTCATAATTTTTGAAAGTTTTTTTGGTTAGTTTGCCGCTTGACGCGGCTTTTTTTTTGAGAAGTTGCAAATAGCCAAGTCATACACAGTGATTGGCTTGAGTGTGCTGTTTTTAGACGCATTGTCCCCTAATTTTCTGGCAGCCTAAGAAAGCGGGAAGCCTTTCAGTTGCGCGGAGCGCTGGATAGCTCCGCCTCCGGTCTATGTTTCATTGATCTGTGTTCCAAGTCGAGTATTCGGGTAGAGTCGATGGGCGGTAAGGATTTCTTCGAGGTCGAACCTTTCTTTGAAGGTTAAGGATTTTTTACCATCTATCCCGGCAGTTTTCTTGCCAGCATTTAGTTGAGTTACTTGACGAATAGCTAGTAATCTAGCACTTCGCGA
>JAAUSC010000080.1 GCA_012031965.1 Scytonema sp. RU_4_4 | reverse complement strand
CTCTGGGGACCCACCCATCCCCTTGTCCCCCCCTCCTCCATCCCCCTCATCGCTTCAACAAGGACGTTCCGCACCAGAAGTGTTTGAAATGCGGTTGCGACAAATGCAGATAGTCTTACACAACCAAGACAATCGCGAACACGATTTGCTTGATTCTGATGATTACTACCAATTTCAGGGTGGTTTAACGGCTGCGATACGTGCTGTACGTGGAGAAAATCCCGAAACTTATTTTGGTGATCATTCTATTCCTGCTCAACCGCGAGTCCGTCAACTTAAAGAAGAAATCGCACGAGTGTATCGTTCTCGCGTTGTGAATCCTAAATGGATAGCGGGAGTTATGCGCCACGGTTATAAGGGTGCTTTTGAAATGGCGGCGACGGTGGATTATTTATTTGCTTACGATGCTACGGCAAAATGTGTAGAAGATTATATGTACCAAGGAATAGCGCAGGCGTATGTGTTTGATCCAGTTGTTTCAGAATTCATTTATCAAAAGAACCCATATGCTTTGCGTGATATGGCTGAAAGATTATTAGAAGCACATCAGCGCGGTTTATGGCACGATGTAAATATACAAACACTCGAACATTTAAGAAATATAGTACATCAAGCTGAAGCAGCTATTGAAGAAAAATAAGTGGTGTAAAAAAGATGGAAACTCTTGCGTTTTTGCACGTAGCATCTGTCTACGAGGACTTACCTCCCAGTGAATTAATTTCCCTCAGCCGTTTGTTTAAGCAAACAGCAGTACTTGATTGGAAACGTCTGTCTGGTAGGGCTTGGAAATATATGCTACCTTTAGCCCTGACTTTATCTGTTCTCAGTTGTGTCAGCAGCGCCCTAGCACTTGAGAAAGGCGATCGCGGTCCTTCTGTGAAGAATCTCCAACAACAGTTGAAAAGAGCAGGCTTCTATCAAGCTCCTATCACTCAAGTCTATGACACTGCAACGGAAGCTGCTGTACGCCGTTTCCAAAGAACTGCTGGCTTAGATGTTAATGGTGTTGCTGGATCTGTCACTGTACAAAAATTAGAGAATTGGCGTACCTCTAATGAGAACTCCGAAGTAAAAAAAATCAGCACTGAGAATTCTCAAGCCAGAAGAACCACTACAAACAATTCTCAATCCAGAAGAACTCATTCTGAGGATTCATCAGTCACTAGCAAGCGTCGCACTTCTAACTTTCTCCAAAAAGGAGATGAAGGTGAAGAGGTTAAAGTTTTACAAGAACGACTGCGAGTTGCAGGTTTTTATACAGGTAATGCAACAGCGGTATTCGGTCCAATTACTGAAGATGCTGTCAAGCGGTTCCAAGAGGCTTATAACTTAGCTCCTGATGGAATTGTCGGACCAGCAACGCAAGCTAAACTCCCAACATCCTCTATTGGTTATGGAGAAGATGCACCTAGTAAGCTACGTACGACTGGAGATAAACTTCATTTGGGAGACCGTGGTGAGGCTGTAAGAGTTCTTCAAGAACAATTAATCAAGGCTGGATACTTAGAAGGGGAACCAAACGGTTACTTCGGTCCTTATACAGCAGATGCTGTACGGCGATTTCAAGCAGATAACTACCTCGCTGTAAGCGGTATTGCAGGTCCAACGACTCGGGCAAAATTGTACAGCATGGTAAATAATGCTCCTAGAAGTGGTGGTGATTTTAATGTTTTGGAGATTCAAAGACGATTACGGGAGCGAGGTTTCTACAAAGGAGATCTTAACGGTGTTATGGGAGACGAGACAAAGCAAGCTATTAAACAAGCACAACAATTCTATGGTATCAATCTGAGTGATGTCAGAAGCGGACGCTTTTAGCATCCGCTTAAGTGTTGCTGGTATTGATACCTAACAGTTTGCCAACCTCCTATAAGAACAAGTTGCAAGCTGCTAGTGCAAGGAGTCAGAATTAAGAACTCACCAACTCAGAAAGGAAAAATACCTGCACAACCACAGTCGTAAAGCTGTTCTTAACTGTCTAATGATTTCTGCCAGCCTGCACTAGTGAAATTTACCAAAATAACTGATAATAGCGAGCGCTTTCCTCAATTGTAAAACCCAGGTGCTACAGTGGCATGAGTGCCCTTTGGCACTTGGGACAAACTGCGTGGATTGTTAATTGACAATCGAGCAGGTGAAAACCTTCTTTTTGCGCTGTTTTCGCTCCAATTTTTAAGATAGAGTCGTTTTTGAACTCGATTGTCGTATTGCATCTGACACAAATCAGGTGATGATGGTGATGGGGATAGGGCTGATTGAGTTCGTAGTGTTTATGCCCTTCTCCTAGTTCCAACTCCCGTAAGATTCCCATTCGCGCCATTAACTTGAGAGTGCGATAAATCGTGGATAGGCTAATTCCCTCGTTGTTAGATTCTAGCCTTTCGTACAGATCTTCAGCACTGAGGTGTTCTCCTTGCGGAAGTTCCTGAAAAATGTGTAGAATTACTTCCCGTTGGGGTGTTAAACGCCAACCGCGCTCATTAAGTTCTGCCTTTAGTGAAGCTGCTGTATAGGCTGTCATACTAATCTTTCTCAACAAAGTCCATTAGTTGCGAATATAGCAAAAATTTGGACTGATTTGCAATAATCAAACGTTCTTGAGAAGAGTTACTAAATATTGAAGGTAAGTTTTGAAACCTTGAGCAGTACCCAAAAAAGCAAGTGATCCCCATCCTATCCTGTATAAATGTTCTGAAAAAAGGATAGAAACATTCTTATGTAACTAAATGAAAGTAACTTGCCATAAGTTAGCAAAAAGTGTTGCGAATGGAGATGAAGTTAGTCAACAGCCTAAAGTTAAAAGTCTTTTAGCACAGGTATCTTGCCTTGTGTGTAGAATGTATAAGTTTTTTGACTGGTAACCATTGACTATTGACTATCGACTAACTAGCTTAAAGACTCCAAATAGTCGCGAATAAGATTGCGCCGCTTGGGTTGACGCAGCTTTTGCAACGCTTTGGACTCGATTTGTCGCACCCGTTCCCGTGATAAATCAAGAGCGCGTCCAATTTCTGCTAACGAGTAAGGATGACCATCTGCTAAACCAAAGCGCATCAGAATCACATCGCGTTCCCGGCTGGTTAAATCTGACAGAAGATTTTGCAAGTCTTTTTGTAAAGATTCTCGCATTAATGTCTCTTCTGGAGTGACATTATCAGTTTCGAGCAATTCTCCTAACTCTGTGTCTTTGTCTTTACCAACTTTTGTTTCTAGAGAAACGGAACGAGGAACTCGTAGGAGAACTTCCCGCACTTGTGTAGGTGTCATTTCTAGCTCTTGAGCAAGGTCTTCCAAAGTTGGGGTGCGACCTTTTTCTTGTGCAATTTTACGCTGAGCTTTTTTAATTTTGTTCAGCTTTTCTGTAATATGAACAGGCAGGCGGATAGTGCGACTAGAAGTGGCGATCGCCCGTGTGATTCCTTGACGAATCCACCAATAGGCGTAGGTGCTAAAACGATAACCTTTGGTTGGGTCAAATTTCTCAACGGCTCGTTCTAAACCAAGAGTCCCTTCTTGGACTAAGTCCAACAATTCCAAACCGCGATTTTGATATTTCTTAGCAACCGAGACAACAAGGCGAAGATTTGCTTTAATCATGTGTTCTTTTGCTTGGAGTCCATTGCTTTGAATTTTCTCCAGTTCTTCCACAGTCATTTTGGCAATTTCAGCCCAACGCCGTTTTCCTTGTCCGATAATCTGCTTGAGATCGAAGACATCTACACCAGCAGTACGCGCCCAACGTTCAAGGGAAGGACGATGTCCTAGTGCGGATGCTAAACGCTCCTGAGTTTCAATCAGTCGAAGATATGGTGCAATGACTTCATCTCCTTGGTTAGCAGCGTTAGAGAGAAGTATTCGCATCCGCAAGTAGCGCTGGACTTTTTGAGCTTCTGCAACTTCTTCATCTCGTCCTAGTAACCGAACCCGACCAATTTCCTGAAGGTATAGACGTACTAGATCTGTGCTGCGGCGGTTAAAATTTGTAGCAAAGCTAGCCGAGTCAACAGAAGCCATCTCCAGATCATCCAGTTCATCTATCGGCAATTCACTTTCGTCAACCGTAAGATCTGAGTCAAAGACTTGTTGGGATTGTTTGCTATTGTAAGCGGCATCTGCGTAAAAAGATGTTGCTGGCATAAAGATTTGTCTCAATGGCTCCAGGTAACAATAGATTACGGTCAGCTAATTAACTGTTGCTATTGTTCCCGTGATTCTTGAAGAACTAACACGGTTGAGGGTTCCATTTAGGGTTTTTTTTCAAAAACTCTCTACTGGTTTTTATTGACACAGTGCCTCCGAAGCCTCGGTCGCAGTAGCTTTCCCATGAACCAATAGCTATTTAAATTCCCTACAGGGCGTTAAATTGCGAATGACCTCATTAAAATTTGAACCTTCACATAATTTTGACTGTGATGTACTAATTCAAGTATCAATACATATCAGTGAAAAGTCCTATTTTTTATATGCATAGTCATATCTACATGAACATCCAGGTGCTTTCCTGAAGATTTACGAATTTTCCTTCAAAAATGATTAGTCATATGGTTTGTGTATGGGGACTAGAAAAGGATGAAGACGATGACGGAACTCACAGAGTATTTGCTCCCCCTGCTCCAAAACAGTAGTTCACTGACTACAACGCTTGGTACCCCACGTCAGACGCGACCCTTTCCTATGGCGCTCCGCCACGCCTTACGGCTATCGGAACGCAAGAGCGGCGAACGGGAAGCCTACTCTGGCTTGATATCTCGCAGCATCAGTTCTAAAAGTGCTTGTCGGGGTGTGACTTCACCTTGGAGTAAGCGATAAACTTGCTCGGTAATTGGTATGGAAATATTTTGCTGCTTGGCTCGCTGTACCAAAACCTGAGTGGTGTTGATTCCCTCAGCAGTTCCTTCTATATGAGCAAGAATTTCAGTGAGTGTTTGACCAACAGCCAATTGGTAACCAACTTGATAATTACGACTCAAGGGACTGTTACAGGTTGCTAGCAAATCGCCCAAGCCAGACAAACCGTAAAATGTTTCTAGTTTTGCACCCCAATGGACACCAATACGAACCATTTCTGTTAATCCACGAGTGACTAAAGCGGCTTTGGCGTTGGTTCCCAACTGCAAGCCATCACAGACACCAGCGGCGATCGCCATCACATTCTTGAGTGTCCCACCCAGTTCCACTCCCAAGATATCAGAATTGGTATAAACCCGAAAACGATCAGAAGAAAACACCACTTGCACAAATTCTGCTGCGGTGATGACACTGCTCGCAACGACTGTTGCTGCTGGTAATTCCTGTTGTATTTCTTTAGATAAATTGGGACCTGAGAGAACAACGACTGCGTAGTTGGGGAAAGTTTCTTGCCAAATTTGTGAGGGCGTACAGGTCGTTTGGGGATCTAAGCCCTTTGTCGCTGTAACAAAAACGGTCTCTGGAGAAATCGGTAAAGACTGTAATTGAGAGGTTATCGCTCTCACGCCCTTCATGGAAACAGCAGAAAGGACAATATTGGCACCTTGTACGATCTCCGCCAGCGTTTGAGAACCCTGGCGCGACCACACGCGCACTTGATGACCATTCGTCTTTGCTAGAACAGCAAGAGCTGTCCCCCAAGCACCCGCACCCAGAATTGCTACTGATTTCACATTAGTCATCAGTCATCAGTCATTAGTTTTCTTCTCTACTGCTTCATCCGGGGATAACGCTCCATCAACTCTCTCACTTCCTCTGCATGATAGGAGCTTCTTGTCAATGGAGAGGAAACAACTTGTAAAAAACCTATTTCTTCACCGAAGGCTTTCCAAGCAGCAAATTGCTCTGGGGTAATAAATTCATCGACTTTCAAATGCTTTTGGCTGGGTTGAAGATATTGCCCAATAGTTAAAATATCGCAATCCACGGCTCGCAAATCGCGCATGACTTGGCGGACTTCCTCATCAGTTTCACCAAGTCCTGCCATAATACCGGATTTGGTGTAAATCCAAGGGGCAATTTGGTGGGAACGTTGCAATAATTCCATTGTCCGCTCATAGTCCCCTTGGGGACGTACCCGCCGATATAAACGAGGAACCGTTTCTGTATTATGGTTGAGAACTTCTGGTTGTGCTTGGAGAATCAACTCTAGCGCCTCCCAGTGACCACACAAATCGGGAATAAGTACCTCAATGGTTGTGTGAGGGGAGATTGTGCGAACAGCTTCAATACATTTGACAAACTGCGAAGCCCCACCATCTGGCAAGTCATCTCGGTTCACAGAGGTGATAACCACATGATTTAGTTTCATGCGGCGTACTGCTTCTGCCAGTCGTACTGGTTCCGTAGGGTCTAGGGGTTTGGGTTTCTTCTCAAAGTCAATATCGCAGTAGGGACAGGCACGCGTGCAAGCTGGTCCCATAATTAGGAATGTGGCTGTCCCAGCGTTGAAGCACTCACCAATATTTGGACAGGACGCTTCCTCACAAACCGTGTTGAGGGCTAAATCCCGCAAAATTTCTTTAACGTTACCAACGCGCTCCCACTGAGGCGCTTTTACCCGCAACCAGTCTGGTTTAACAGTCACAATCCGCTCTTACCACTTAACTTGTACATGTAAATCGTAGCAAGCCTCATCGATGGGTGGATGAATTTGCATACGAGTTTTCCATTCATCAATCTTTGTGATACTGTATGTATAATGTTGGAGATAGTGTAACGGGATGTAGCGCAGCTTGGTAGCGCACTTCGTTCGGGACGAAGGGGCCGCTGGTTCGAATCCAGTCATCCCGATTTTGTTTTATCGATTAACAAATTAAATGTCGTCGTTAACAAATTTGATGTCGTCGTTAACCTAATTAAACAAATTAATATTACTGTTAACGAATTAATGTCGTCGAGTCGCGTTTAACTATCGTTAACAAATTAATGTCGTAGAATCTTTCACAATTTGTTGTGTGAAAGGAGAGTAAACAATATGTTCGGGTCTGGTTTCAACCCATACAATGCCACCGATGGCAGTTGAAACTGCCCTTCTTGTGTGGACTCTGTGATACATGTAAAATGCCACTTGTTGTAAAGTTCTGTAAAGAATTAGCCGAGAACCTATAGGGGTGGCAGTTGGGTCGAGGGGGCGATGCAGGAGTTTCTAGAGCATGGCTATGCTGGTGCCCGGATCGACAAAATCGTGGCAGCAGCGGGCGTGTCTAAGGGGGGATGGACTGTTGACACTCCTGCATTCTGCGCGATGAGTTGTGCGATCGCTTCACTGGTCAAGAGGCGATCGCACATTCCCAAAACGCTCTAAACAGGTTCAACATCCAGTTTTGATCGCCATTGTGCCAAGGGTTTCTCCCAGTCCTCTTCCCATTTCTGGGACAGGAACGGTTTGGCCTTCACCCCCATGTCATAGCCCCGCAGAAGCACACCCAACACTTCATTCATCCGATTGGGGTACCTGAGCATCGTGTGGAACAGTCCCGATGCCAGAATTGCTATAGATACGGGCAAATGAGTTTGCGCCAGAGTGAATCCTTGCAATCCATACTCTCCCACCTCGTCTGTGCCAAATCCCGTAACAATGTGCCAAATATCGTGAGTCTGCTTGATCCGTAACTCCAGGCAGGAGTTATCATCCTTCACCTCAACGTGGGGGAAAAAGTTCGGATCGAAATTCAGCCGCTTCATGTGGGCGGCATAGCAATAGCCCAAGGAATCTTGAGGTAACTGCAACAGGGCATCCATGTCGGGAGTCGAAGCAATATAGCGTTCCCGAACCAGTGCTTCAATGTCGGGGTTAGACTTGAGATATTCAACCCCCAGTTCATACAGTTCCGTTCGATTCAAGCTTTGACCCATCTCGAAAACAGCGAGTGTTTCGCCAGGATTTTTTGCCAGTCGGATAAATGCCTGAAGTGCGATCGCTTGTTCTGGACGAAGAGCAGTGGATTGTTCTAAATTTAACATAGGAGCCTCCTTTGAGTGGGCTTTGTTTGTTCTTTCAAAGTACCGCCAGACAAGTTGGCAAACACTGACCCTATGCGCCAAAAACTTTGACCTAACATGCCACTATGCAAAACGCCGTCTCTATCAAACCTGTGCAGGGTATCTTGGATGCTGCCCGCCATTGTCACGTGCCGATTGAGAAGGTTATTGCCGCGATCGGATTAAATCCAAATTGGTTCGATGATTTGGATCGGCGGATTTCCCATGAGATGCTCTGTGCTATGTGGCAGGAAATTACCCGACGCTCAGGCGACCCCTGTATTGGGTTACGTCTGCCAGAATTTAGCCAACCCTTGCATATTTTTGGCTACGCTATCCTCAACAGCCCAAATTTAGGCAGGGCACTAGAGCGGATGGGACAATATGTTCGCTTGGTGCATACGGGCGTTGAACTCACCTTGACAATTGAGGGAAATATTGCGCGATTTACCCATGACATTCCCGGTTCCCCCGTGAGGTTACCTGTAGCGTTAAGTCAGTGGGTACTGGCGACGATAGTCTGGCGGTTTCGACAAGCGACTGGCAAAGATTGGGTGCCGTTGCAGGTTAAGTTCCAGCATCCTCAACCAACGGATATTTCTGCGTACCGCAACCTGTTTCGCGCACCCCTGGGGTTTAACCATCCCGTTGATGAACTGGTGTTGGATGCAGAGCTACTCAAACTGCCATTACTGAAAGCTGATCCGGCGCTAGAGGTTATCCTCGATCGCCATGTCAGAGAATTGTTAGCCAACTTGCCGAAGAATAACACGTTTCTGGACAGTGTGCGTTGGGCAATCCATGAAGGGTTACGCTGTGGAGATGTGGGGATGGAGGGAATTTCGCAGCGTCTGGCATATAGCCCCCGCACCTTCCAGCGGAAACTCAAGGAGGCAGGTACCTCTTATACTGGTCTGCTTGAGGAGATGCGACAACAGCTCTCGGTTTACTACTTACGAGAACAATCCCTCGCAGTGAGTGAAATTGCATTTCTACTAGGATTTTCGGAAAACAGTGCGTTTCATCATGCTTTCAAGCGGTGGACTGGACTGTCACCCGGTGAGTTCCGTCTTTCGCACTCAATCGATCGGAGTTTTAGTTCATAGATACCAGCGCGCAAGGTCAGCTTGGTATTGAGCCTCCCTTCGAGTCATTTCCGGCAAGATGCTCTGAAAATCCCTGTCCAGTTTTAAAGAATTAATGTCCCAAAGACTGGTGTTCGATTGGAGCAAAATCCGCTTAGTGATTAGCATTGACGGTTGTTCTGCTGAAAAACTTGTGGAATACAGCAGTGCAGTTTACTCCAGCGCCAGTAAAGCGTGTTTCTAAGCATTCTGCCTATGGCTGCATCGGGGCTGAACTCCATTGGGCAACAAAGCCTGATGGAACACAAAATAACTCATGCAAAATAAAACTTACCTGCAATCTTAAATGCTGCCCAGTAGTAAGGGTGATTGTATAGTTTTGTTTCTGCCGACACATTACGACTTCTATGTAATTCTAGTGCTAAACTTGCTCGAATTTTTTGACCCTCTTGAGGCAGTTTGTTGAGTAACTCTTCATACCATTGTTGTAGTTCACCAGCAGTCAGTTCCTTGAGCCATGCAGTTGCTTCTGCCAACGCTTTGGCTGCTGGTTTATTTTGCTGGAGTCGTCGATAAAACTCTATCATGACCAAAGCAAGAGCAGCTGATTCTACAGTCCACAAAGGACTCAATACATGAGAGACTCCTTGATTGAGAAAAGCAGTTACGACACCAACATATTCTGTCGTGATATTCTGGTTGTTAGTCATGACTGTTTCGCAAGTTGAAAGAGTCATAAGGTTGTAACTTGCAATTGGCTTTTTGCAGATTTCCTCTATCGTTAATTTATCTTCACCTGCTAATACGAATTCTGATTTGTGTGGCTGACTTAAATTGTCAGCCACATAGCCTGTAAAGTGAAATATATTTTCATCCCCAGATAGAGCATTTTCTATCTGTTTTTTTGTAGCTTGTAAGCCGAGTATGCGTTTGCAATAACTAAATATCTGGCTAATAGCTTCCGATTCAAGTTCGGCAAATTGTGGTGTAGGATAATTTATGCTTTTTGGACCTTCCACAATGAGTAATGATTGATTTTGCACCTGCAAGAGTTGTTGGGATTTTAAAGACAACCCGATTTGAATGCTAGGTAGATAGGTAAATGTATAATCATGCTGCTTTGATAACTCTTCTTTCAAAGAAGGCGAAATATTGAAAAGGGCGTGGATAGGAATTCTGTGTAAGTCGCGCTGGGGAATTAAAATCAAATGGGTGACGTCCTCAAGTTCATTCATAATTGCAGAAATGTTGAGGATATCTTTCAGATTCAATAACCTCTGCTCCATTTCTGCTTGCCATGAATGGATGTTTTTGTCTGATGCGTCGTTAGTTTGGAGTTGCTGATATTCCCTGTATTTTTGATTCCAATCTTTTAGCCAGTCTTCAAATTCAACCAAGCGTTGTATCGCCTCAGGTAAAGGCATTTTATTCATTTCCCCAACATTTTGTATGGGTGTAAAAACGAGAATAGGTTCTGGGGAGTTGTATTTAATGATGAAGGTGCGTAAGGCGCAAGGGCTAATATGCCAGTAGATAATTGCAGTTGTAGGGTTGAGAAGTTGATGAATGGATGGATAGCTAGGTGAGATAATTTCATTTGTCCAACCAAATAGAAGCCAAGTTAAACAAGCATTTTTGCCGCGTTCAGCGATTTCTATAGCTTGCGCTATCTCACCAGACTGCACCGCTATATCAACTGCCAACTGTTCAAAACCTACACACTTGAGTACGAACTGTTTTTTCTCTTCATTGGAGTGAGTGGTTTCGTTGAGTAAGTATTGTACTAAATCTGTAGCATATTGATGTAATTCTTGCGCTTGGGAAATTTGCCCCAAACCGACAAGTGTTTTAATAATGGTTTGCAAACCTCCAGATAGAATTGGGGAAAGACTTCTGGAGTGAGAATCCCAATCGCCTGCTCATACTCAGTTACGGCTTGTTGCCAATAATAGCGGGGTGTAGCATGTCTCTTACCTCGGTCGTAATGTGTATTGCCAAGCGCTAGATGCAACCTACCACAACCTTCTGGCTGTGTATCTTGGTGAACATATTTCAGTCCTTGCTCATAGCTTGCTAATTTCGCTTCGTAGCCGCGTTCATAGAGGGCTGAATTTGCTGAAGCTGTGGGATCGAAGAAAGTGAAGTGTGAGTCGTCGCTATAAACTGCATTTTCTGCTGCATTCCCTCGACCAATCCACGCTTCCCAGTAGTCAGGTTTGATTTGCAAAGCGTTATCATATGAGGCGATCGCTTCTTCAAATCTCTCTAAATAAAACAGTACCACCGCTCGGTTGTACCAAGCTAATTCAAACTCAGAATAAAATTCTATCGCTTTCTCATAAGAAGCAATTGCCTCTTCACGCTGTCCTAAGTTGTCCAACGCGACAGCACGGTTGAACCAAGCTAAGTAGTAGTCGGGTTTGATTTCTAAAGCTGTTTCCCAGGATGAGATAGCATCATTCCAGCGTCCCAAAGTGGATTGTACCACACCTATGTCAATCCAGACTTCATGAGAGTTTGGATTGATTTGAGCCGCTTGTTCGTAACATGCGATCGCATCTTCATGTCGCTCGACTTTATCCAGCAGACCTGCCAAGGCGTACCAAGCTTCGTAAAAGTCGCTTTGAATTTCTGTTGCTTGCTGTAAGCTGGCAATAGCATCTTCAAATTGTCCTAAACCAGAAAGTTCTACACCTCTTTTGTACCAAGCTAAGTGGAAGTCATTTTGGATTTCTAAAGCTTTGTCATATGAGGCGATCGCATCCTTATTTCGCCCACCTTGTGCCAATGCTATACCTCGGTAATACCAATTGTCTTGGTCTTGTGGTTGTAGCATGATTGCTTTATCGTAGCTCGCAACTGCTTCTAATGGACGCCCTAACTTCTGCAGCACGACACCTCTGCCAGACCAAGCTTCTGCATAATTGAACTTAATTTCTATAGCTTTATCAAAGCAGAAAATGGCATCTTCAAAGCGTTCTAGTTCACCGAGTGCGCCGCCTCGGTAATACCAACATTTATAGAAGTCTGATTTGAGCGCAATTGCTTTGTCGTAAGATGCGATCGCCTCTGAAAAATGTCCTAAGTAAAATAGTGTTAAGCCTCGGTTAAACCAATATTCGTGAGAGTTGGGGTAAATTTCTATCGCTTTGTTGTAGGATACAATTGCTCCTGATAAATCACCTGTTTTCGCTTGCTTAAGACCTTCGTAAAACCAAGCTTGTGACTGTTCTAAATGAGCCAGTGGTTGATTTTCCAATACATCTGTATTGACTGGGGCTTCACTTTCAACTCCTAGACCAGAAGCCAGCTGCTGAACTAAACTGGTACTCTGCTCCAGCCTGACTAACAATTCATCCAACTTGACAGCTACTGGTGACTGAAAATCTGAAAACTCATACCATCCAGGAGTTTGAGATGCTTCTTCCAGGCTTTGTTCTGCCCAGTAGGATTCTTCATCTACTTGCTCAAGCGGAGTCGGCGCAGGAGTTGGTGTTATAGCTTCAACATCTGATTCATCATATTCCCATATAAATTCGTCTGGGTGATTGATATACTCTTCCTGTGCAGGGTTTGAAACAGGTACAGGCATTGTCGCAGCTATTTGTTGCTTGGGAATACTCTGTGAGTGCTGTTTGCTTTCCTTTGGTGTCAACTCCTCTTCTAATCGGGTTGGGAGTGTTGTATGAGTTCTGGTTTCCGTATGTGGTACGTCATCTTCATCCCAAGACGGGTTGCCCAAGTTTCGCGTTAACAATCTTATGCCAATGTCGTAAGATAAATCTCCAACTGTCCCAATACCCAATTCGCCTAATTGCACCATCTGTTCTGCCAGTTGGTTATTTGGTGCGGGTGATGTTAATAATCTCTCGCCAAAATCTAGTAACCAATTTATCCAGCGCTCATTGGAAATACGGTGTTCCATTCTCTGTAGATACTTAATCGCCCACCCTTGCCCTCTTGCCTGATGCACACCTTCCAGCAGTTGGGTAAACAAAAATTCTAAATCAGCATTCGTCAGTTCAGGTGGAGGTACCATCTTCTGTTCCCCTGTAGGATATGTAGAACGAGTCTGCTTTTTCCTGAAGAGGAATCCGAAAAACTTATTGATGCACTTTACTAGCCACTTGAACATTTCGGGAACTGTTGGAGATTGGTCATCATCAGATTTTAGCGATCACAGTGTTAGAAAAGTGATGATTTACGTAAAAACCTATCACACTCATATGGGCAATTGTACGGTAAGTTGGGAAAATCAATAGTATACTAACAATTCAATAATGAAGGTTGTTTATGATTTATATTATTTTTACATCAGAAAACAACTAAGAGCACTATTGTTACCAACATACTTGACTTTAATTGTATATTAAAATACCAAAATCAACCCACAGTGAAGTATTGAATTATGATTCTGTTGGATTTGTATTGGATTCATTCGCAGCTTGAAATTGATCAAGCAAAGCTTGGATAAGTATTTGTGGATCGTCTGTTTGGATTCCAAGTTGTTCTGCAACTTGGTTGCGTAAATTCTCATCTTGTTGTAGAAGCACAAATAACTGATCTAAGGTAACAGTTTGGTATTCTCCTTCTGGAAGATTTTCTAGTTCCATAACTTCCTGTTGTTCATTTTGAGTTTGTGTTGTAGCAGGGGTTTGTTTGACTACATCCGGTCCATCATACTCCCATATTGGTTCACCACCTGCACGCGTTAACAACTGCATCCCAATATCATAGGTGACGTCTCCCACTTCTCCAATGTCCAACTCGCCTAGTTGTACCATTCGCGAGGCTAATTCGTTATTGGGTGTGGGTGATGCTAGCAATCTTGCACCAAAACGTTGCAACCACTCCACCCAACGTTCTTTTGAGACACGATGTTCAATATTATCCAGCCACTTGCGCGCCCATGCTTGCCCTCGTGCTTGATACACACCTTCTAATAGTTCTGTAAACAGAAATTCCAGGTCTGCATCACTTAGGGGTGGAGGCGGTTCTTTGTGAACATTTCCCCCTGTTTTAGCTGGAATCTGATTTGAGCCAAACAAGCGCTGCAAAAACTTTTTGAGGCATCGAATTAACCGCTTGAGCATCTCCCGCACCGTAAGTTTTGGTGGTCATCATAAGATTGTAGCGGTGTCTAAGGACAAGCTGCTACGCGTTGATGAATTGCACTCCGAAGCGCCACAAATATCAAGTAAAATGTACAGGCGCAAAAGTTTTCCTCGTCATAGAGACATAAAAATTCGCGCTCATTAGGAAAATATCCCTAATGCAGATTCTACCTGCTTTATGGTATCTTTGTACTATATATAAATATAATCATCAATATCTGAAGTGACGTCATACGTTTAAAATTATCTAACCTCGAATCATGAGTGCTAGTTATTAACCCTCAAAGGCATTGACATTACAATCTATGTCTTACGAACCCCTGCACCACAAGTATCGCCCAAAGAGTTTTGCTGAACTGGTGGGGCAAGAGGCGATAGCTACCACCCTAACGAACGCCATCCGCGCCACCAAAATTGCCCCTGCCTACCTGTTCACTGGTCCCAGAGGTACAGGGAAAACTTCTAGCGCTCGCATTTTGGCAAAATCGCTCAATTGTCTGAAAAATGACAAACCCACGCCTCAACCCTGCGGCGTATGTGATGTTTGTCAAGGAATTACTAAAGGTTATTCTTTAGACGTTATTGAAATTGATGCTGCCAGCAATACTGGTGTCGATAATATCCGCGAGATTATAGAAAGGGCGCAATTTGCCCCTGTACAATGTCGGTATAAGGTTTATGTTATTGATGAGTGTCATATGCTCAGCCAAGCCGCGTTTAATGCGCTACTAAAGACACTCGAAGAACCACCTAAACATGTTGTCTTTGTACTGGCAACAACTGACCCACAACGAGTCTTACCAACTATCATTTCTCGGTGTCAACGCTTCGACTTTCGCAGAATAGATTTAGAGGCGATGGTGAAGCATTTGAATCACATTGCTTACAAAGAAAATATTGATATTACTCTCGAAGCGATAACCCTGGTAGCTCAAATTGCTCAAGGCGGATTGCGAGATGCAGAAAGTCTCCTTGACCA
Organism: Scytonema sp. RU_4_4; assembly: GCA_012031965.1. Classification (GTDB taxonomy): domain Bacteria; phylum Cyanobacteriota; class Cyanobacteriia; order Cyanobacteriales; family Nostocaceae; genus Brasilonema. The sequence goes on along the minus strand of JAAUSC010000080.1, from coordinate 13,649 downwards.
GTTAAGTTTATTATCGGGTGAGGTGATACCCGAAAGAGTTTGGGATTTAGTTGGTTCGGTTAGCGAACACGATTTACTTTTCCTGTTGAATGCGATCGCCTCTGACAATCCAGAAGCTGTTTTAGATTATACTCGTAAAATCCTAGATCGCGGTCGAGAACCTCTGATTCTTCTCCAAAATCTCGCTGCATTTTACCGAGATTTACTCATCGCGAAAACTGCCCCTAGTCGCAACGATTTGGTTGCTTGTACTCCCCAAACTTGGGAAGCACTGATTGATTTTGCTCAAGAGTTTGACATAAGCATTATTTTGGCAGGACAGCAACATTTGCGAACAGCAGAAGTGCAACTCAAAAGTACCACACAACCACGTTTGTGGTTAGAACTCACGTTGCTGGGATTGTTACCCTCCGCTTATATTTCTGTTCAGCAAAACGGTAGAGGCGCAGTTTCCGCACCAAAAATTTCGCCGCCTGCAGTTTCACCATCTTTAGGAAAAAGTGAACAAAAGTCAATCACGAGCCGCCAACCACCTTCAGTATCAGCATCAGAAAACAATTCGAGAATAACTGAATTCGTTTCAAAAACTGTAGAAGAAGTAGAAGTCCACGAAAAAGATACATCATCACAACCTCCCACTCCCCCTACTCCCCCTACTCCCTCATCTGGCTCATCTGGCTCATCTGGCTCATCTGACTCATCTGGCGCCACTCCCCCAGAACCACCCCCTGAAATAGGAGCAGATACCTCGATATCCCAAACAGAGGAAGTTGCAGAAGTCACACAAATTGACTTAACTCAAGTTTGGCAGCAAGTGCTGACTAATCTCCAACCAATATCAAGGCGAGAACTACTGCGTCAAATGTGCCATCTCATAGAATTTGATGGTACTGTAGCTCGCGTTGCGATTAAACAAGCATGGTATAAACAAGTACAATTAGATCAATCGAAAATCGTAGCAGCATTTAAGGAAACTTTTAAATGCGAGGTCAAGATAAACCTGGAAATAGCCACGACATCAACTTCTATCCCACCATTAACTTCCCCTCAAAAGAAACCCACGACTCCTCGCAGTTACGAACCACCTCTTGCACCTTCTCCTGAAGTTCCTAAGTCAAACAAATCACCGACGACGAAATCCCCAAATGCAGCAAATAATGCTGCGGTGCAAACTTCAGACACGACTAGTCGCGGTGATACACCACCCCCAACTCAGCCTCAAGCGTCAACACCTGATTGGGAAGTTGATGAAGTTGCAGCCGCCGCACAACGTTTAGCACAATTTTTTGATGGAGAAGTCATCAGATTGACAGATGACGCAGAACGACATAGCTCTACAACCACATCTGAGTGGGAAGTTGAAGCAGGAACTGATGATGAATTTTAAATCAGTGAACACTCAACAGTACACAGTACACAGTACACAGTACACAGTACACAGTGATAACTGGTAACTGGTAACTGGTAACTGGTAACTGGTAACTGATAACTCTGTTTATTGTTCATTTTTACCTTGATGTACCGTTTTCACCCATTTCAAGCGCTTAGGACGCACCGACATTCGGGCAGTAGCACTACTGATGACGACTATCCAGTGAAACATATACAATATGCCACGCAAGGTCTGGAGGAGCAGCAGAAGATACGTGGAAATTTTAAATTCCTTTTCTTGACGTATACGCCTAAGACCAGCAAACATCCCTGCCATCGATATCGTCACCGTCAAGCCTGTCATTGGACTGAAAATAGGTGGGCGATGTCGTGCGATCGCCATTAATAAATCTGGCACCGCCACTGTGGGTAAGATGTAGTGAATCACTACAAACACGAACAAATCCCAGGTTTTGCGCGTACCCATACGGTTTTTAAAAATCAGATCCCAATAATCTAAATACCGCTGATACCCGCCTTCTGCCCAACGGTTGCGCTGATGCCAAAGGGCAATAGCATTGGTTACACCCTCTTCTTCTACCATTGGGTTAAATACGCACTCAATGTCCCACCTGTCTAGATGTAAGCGCAGTGTCAGATCCAAATCATCAGTAATGGTTTCTTCATTCCAGCCACCGCAACTAGAGAGTGCTTTTCGCCGGACAAATTGACCGTTACCCCGCAGTTCGCCAATCCCACCAATGGTAGTCCGCTGCTGCTGTAGAAAGGTATCGAGTGCCATTTCTATCGCTTGACCTTTTGTCCAGAAATTCTCTTCGGCGTTGGCGATCGCCTTTCTTACCTGCACTGCGCCCACGTTTTCCCGTTGAAACAACGGTACGACACGCAGTAACAAATCCGGTGACACTTGGGCATCGGCATCAAATACCGCCAAAATGTCTCCTTTTGTCAGTGCTAGCACCTGATTTAACGCCCCGGATTTTCCTCCGCCGGCTTCTGGCTTGCGTCGCAGTATCTTCAGTTGATCGTATTCCTGTGCTAGTTCTGATAGCAACTGCGGCGTCGTATCGGTGCTGTTGTCATCTATCACCCAGACTTCGTATTGTCCTCCTGGGTACTCTAGATTACAAAGGCTCTTGACTAATCTGCCAATCACTGCCTCTTCATTTTTCGCTGCCACTAACACAGAGATATATGGTAAATCTCCCTGCATTTGTTCTGGGTAGCGTTTTGGTCGGGCGAACACTACCACTAAGGCATGAATTCCTATGATAGTCGTCAGTCCCAGTACAAACAGAGTCCCCCAAGAAACTAAATGCAGAGCGATTGTTCCACTCCAGACTATCGTCAAAACTAGAGCAGCTTTGCGTCTACGACCTTGAAACCGGGATGGAAGAGACACGCTCGTGGATGTCTCTTCCTGTAACTCCTCTGAATCAGGTAAGTCAGAAAATAGGGAATTAAGCGGATCAAGCTCGTTGTAAGAATCGTTTTCGGGCCAGGAATTCGCTGGCATAGGTTACTTGATTTAACCACCAATATTTGTCTACACCCATAAAGAAGCTAGGTATCAGATAACACCAAACAGTGCAACCTTCACATACCTTGAGCCTACCTTGAGATTGGCGGTACTGTTCAACCTCCTCAGACTCACGATACAACTCATAAAGTCGCCCGTTAATGGGAACTCCACTTTGGGCGAAGTGGTAGCAAGGTAGCAGTAGTTCGTCGTTAGGGGAGATAGCAATAACAGCATCCACCGCTTTACAGCGGGGATTTTTAGTATCATTGCCTCCAGCTTCAATAAATGCTAGTGCAGCCTTATTGTAACCGACATTGTTATATTTCTTCGCAGTAACTTCTATTGCTGTTACCATTTCTGGCGTCGGATTCTTGTTCGAGTTGTAGTGTTCGTGTGCTGTGAAGGCGGGATTTAGCCAAACCCGAACACCAAGATCTTTGCCTAATTGTCCAATTTCTTCAATCCGGTGGTAATTCTGAGCGGTGACAGTGTGGTTGAGTACTGGGTATTCTCCAAAAGACTTGGCGATCGCCACTGACTCAACCAAGTTGTCAAAAATTTTGACTCCTCGAGAATGATCGTGAGTATCCGCATCTGAACCATCTAAGGAAAAATTTAAATAGTCTACTAATCCCTGAATTTCCTTAGCTTTCTTCGGATAGAGGATGGTGTTTGTCGTCATACTAGTGGCAAAACCCAGACGTTTTGCCTCTGTATAAATTTGTCCCACATCATGCCGCAGAAGTGGTTCACCACCTGTGAAGTCCACATACTTAACGCCCAGACGGCGTAAATCGTTCAAGTTCTGCTTTATTGTTTCAAAATCTGCTTCTTTTCCAGGTTCTAATGACCAAATATTACAAAAATGACATCTAGCGTTACAGCGGTAAGTCAAGTAGTAGTTTGCAACCAGTGGAGCCATAGCGTAAACCCACAGAATGTGTTTCTTAGGACATCTTTAAACAAAAAATCAAAAATGAAAAGTGAGCCAGTGCGGTGGTGGGCAATCGCTCCCGTAAGGATCAAAAGCCAAAAATGATTCTTCTTAACTCTTCTGACTTGCCTTTTCCCCTAATGGATAATGAACAAACATTTTTTTAGGAGTACTATTGACAAAAACCATTAAAGTGCTTACTTTGTCAACCTACTTAAGGAGTACTTAGAGTATGTCATTCGAGCAACTCCAGCCTGCAACTCAACAACAAGCAAGCGTCTACTTGCCTTACATTCAGGGTAACAAGCGTCATTTCTTACCTTATGCGATGAGTCTTTATCAAAAGGGTGTTTTGGAAGGATACCGCAAGATAGAAGGCAGCAATAATATTCCTTTTGTCGCAACTTGGAATGTTGTGACTCTGCCTTCAGACTTAACCCGTTGCCGAATGCAGTTTGATGGCAACGCCCAGTTGAGTTATGAAGTCATGATGGCAAGCTTTGAATTTATTAATTTTTTAATTGAACTCATAGAAAATTACGAGCGCGATACGCTTTGCGTCAAGCCTCCGGCTGATCGCGTCGCTGATTTTCCTCAAGTATTTTACCGTAAACTTCTACGCCTTGAGTAATATTTCATACGCTCTTTGTTGCAAGGGAGTTCTAGAATTGCTAGTTTTGGCTATGCTACCGTAAAAAAAGTTTTCTTAAGAACTATCAACACTTCCTAAAAGTTGAGCAATCATTCCTACACTCAAGTAGGTTTACAACTTTAATGGCAAGGTCCAACCTAAAATGAGTAAAACCTATCTGGGTTGTAAAAAGCTGTTAGCAATTATTTATGAGCTTAGGAATGTGGGAAGCCCTATCCCTACGGTATGGTTGCGCTTGTACTGTGCGACCTCCCGATTGGGCATGAGTATATCTATGCGGCACGCTTTGCGTGTCCCGACAAAGATTTACAAAGCAGCATGTCCGCAGGGCTTGGGGGGCTTTTGCCTCCCCTCGGAGCATAGCGCTGTCTTACCACCCTCAAGACATCTACAGCAAAAACCAAGCTGACTGCTGAGCGTTGAAAGTTAGCTAACTTTTGTAAATTTAGGAGTGCATGTGTGCCAAAATCTGCAAAGTATTTGTTAATTGGATCTACGGAGGCTTACTGTGGTAAATCTGCAACAGTCCTGGGTTTGTCTTATCAACTACAGCACAAAGGGCTGGATATTGCCTATGGCAAACCGCTAGGTACTTGTTTAAGTCAATCTGGAGGAACTGTGGTTGACGAGGATGTTCAATTTATTGCTCATAGCCTCAACCTACCAAAAAACCGTGTTGTACCCACTATGCTGGCTTTAAATGAAGTCGCTGTGCAAAAACGTTTGCAAGGGCAAGACAAGACTGATTATCAAAAGTTCCTCGCGCAGCAATATTCCCAGATACTCTTCGGCGACTTGGTGTTGCTGGAGGGTCCTGGTAATTTGGAAGAAGGCAGTTTGTTTGATTTGTCTTTGCTACAAGTCGCAGAAGTGGTGGATGCTGGTGTGCTTTTGGTAGCCCGCTACAAATCGCTGCTTTTAGTGGAAGCACTCTTGTCTGCAAAACAGCGTATGGACAATCGTTTGCTTGGTGTTGTCATCAACGATATTCCTGCAGGACAATTACAAGCCGTCAACACCACTATCCGTCCGTTTTTGGAACAGCAGGGTATTCCCGTGCTGGGAATGTTGCCAAAAAGTGATCTGTTACGCAGTGTGAGCGTGCGCGAACTGGTTTACCAGTTAAAGGCGGAAGTTCTTTGTCGCAGCGATCGCCTGGATTTGATGGTGGAAAGTCTAGCAATTGGTGCAATGAATGTCAACGCAGCGGTGAAGTATTTTGGTATGCGCCGGAATATGGCAGTGGTGACAGGGGGCGATCGGGTAGAAATTCAGCAAGCTGCTTTGGAAACTTCCACTCAATGCCTCATCCTCACTGGACAATTACCTCCCCCTGCTTTCATTCTCCATCGCGCAGAAGAACTGGAAATCCCAATTTTATCAGTTGATTTAGATACTTTAACGACTGTGGAAATTATTGACCGCACTTTTGGTACAGTTCGTGTTCACGAACCGATGAAAGTCGAGTGTATTCGCCATCTCATGACTCAACATTTTGATGTTGACCGCTTGCTTGCTTTGCTAAATTTCAATCCAGCAGCAGCACTGTCTTGAAAATCCTGAGTACCAAGTTTGATTCAGTCATGAAGATGGGGATTAGGGGCGCCGCACTCTTCGTGGGGTGCCTTTATAAAATGAGCGCGAATCGGTGCATTTAATCATTTTGAATTTTGAATTGCTTATGCTGTGAATAATTTTTTCTTCTTGGAGACAGTGGTACTCCATGAGGTAATGCTGGTTCTGGGATTTGTCGCTTCTGGTGAGCGGTCGAGGGATGAAGCACTTTGGTAAAATGACCCTCACTCACCATTCGACGGTAAGCCTCTAAGGCATCAGGTAAGGTTGTATCTTCTTGCTTCCAGTGAACGAATGCAGCTTCATCACACCATTGTGGCAAGTAGCGCATGACGTGACGATGTGCGCCTGAGTTACGGTACTGTCGCATTGCTGATTCATCTGTCCACATGCTCACAGTCCAAGCACCTCCTTGTTTGTCAAATGCGAGTTGACCGCCTACAAATCCAGGAGTGTTAATGATTTGCCATGATGAGAGTGCGGTGTGCCATAAAAAGGCTGGAAAATAACGAGGCGACACCAGATGCAAGCGTGTGACTGAAACTAATACCATTTGACCTTTCTCCTTTGTGTTGACAGCTTTGAAGAGCCAAAGACTGAGCACTCTGCTTATATGCAACTTATTGCTATACAATTAATTGCATATATTCTGTATAATATTCAAAAAATTGCATATGTCAAGGAGAATTTTTAATGGCTTTAGCTCATGCGATATTGGCATCTGTTGTTGACCGTCCCTGTAGTGGGTATGACCTAGCCAAGCAATTTGACGGTTCAGTCGGCTTTTTCTGGTCAGCTAGTCATCAGCAGATTTATCGCGAGTTGTCTAAACTCGAAGCTCAAGGCTGGATTGCCTCCCAGACGATTCCTCAGGAAGGACGCCCGGATAAAAAGCTTTACCAGGTGACTGAAGAGGGAAAACAACAGCTTAAGAAGTGGATTGCACAGCCATGTCAGCCCACGCCGATAAAAGACGACTTACTGGTTAAAATTTTTGGTGGTTATGTTGCTCAAAAGCAAACAATCTTGGAAGAGTTGGAGCGTCATCGTCAGGCTCATCAAGAAAAATTATCTACGTACAAAGTTTTGGAGCAACGATACTTCCAAGACCCTCAAAAATTGCCAGAACAAGCAAAGTTTCAGTACGTAACTCTACTCAATGGTATAAGTTATGAAACATATTGGCTGGCTTGGTGTGAGCAAGCAATTGAGCTATTAAGTTGAGCAAATAGAAAAATAGCATGACGACATGACAAATAGCTGACAGAGAATTGCCCTGCGTCTGTTACAATAGCTAGGTTGTTTAATCTGATTTTGTCCGTCTTTGAGCCAGTCCACAGACCTTATCAACGTCGATATATTAGCGCAAGAACTGGCGACAATCCAGCAAACCGGTTCTAAGCGAATTGCGTTGCTGGGTTCCCGTCACGTCCCGATTACCCATCAGAATCTCATTGAGATGATGACCTATGCCTTGGTTTTATCAGGCAATCGGATTATCACCTCTGGCGCTACGGGTACAAATTCCGCTGCTATTAAGGGAGCAACACGGGCTGACCCGAATTTGTTGACGGTGATTCTACCTCAAAGCTTAGAACGCCAGCCTAATGAATCGCGTCAGCAATTAGAACAGGTCATGCATCTGGTGGAAAACTCTGAAAATGACCATATGTCCCTTGCTGAAGCTAGTTACTTGTGCAACAAGGAGATTATCTCCCGCTGTCAGCAACTGATATGTTTTGCGTTTCACGACAGTGGTATCCTACTGCAAACTTGTCGAGATGCAGAAGAACAAAGAAAGGTGGTAACGTTATTCTACTTTGATTAATCATTCGTCATTGACTTTTGTATTTGACTAATGACTATTTTTTGTACTCTATTGCCGCTGCTGCCATACTCATTTATGTACCGTTTCTGGTGGTAGCTTATGCCCGTGCCCGCGTGGGGTATGATACATCTGCTCCCCGCGCCATGTTTGAGAAACTACCACCATACGCTCAACGAGCAACTTGGGCACACCAAAACTCGTTTGAAGCGTTTATGATTTTTGCCGCAGCAGCGTTAATGGCATACGTAACGGGTGTTTCTTCTCCCCTTGCTGTAGGAGCGGTAATCGCTTTTCTCGTAGCTAGGTTACTATACTCAACTTTTTATATTTTGAATATACCCGTTTTACGCTCGCTCATGTTTGCCATCGGCTCCCTTGGATCTGCGACTCTTATCATCCTCAGCATCATTCAAGCAAATACCTAACTTGGAAAATCAGGATGAGTGAGTGGTTAGTCATTTATTGGTTAGTAAAAAGTTCACTAACTACTAACAACTAAAATACAAAGTCTAAAAATCTAGTATACTCTATGGCTTCTACCTATTCCTTTGACATTGTGAGTGACTTTGATAGACAAGAATTGGTTAACGCTGTTGACCAAACTGTACGAGATATTAAAAGTCGCTACGACCTCAAAGATACTCAAACAACCGTTGAGTTAGGTGAACAAAGTATTACTGTAAACACCGACAGTGATTTCACTTTAGAATCCGTACATAACATACTGCGTGAAAAAGCAGCAAAGCGCAATCTTTCCCAAAAAATCTTTGATTTTGGCAAAGTCGAATCATCAAGTGGTAATCGGGTTCGTCAAGAAATCAAACTTAAAAAAGGCATTAATCAGGACATTGCCAAGCAAATTTCCAAGTTGATTCGCGACGAATTTAAGAAGGTACAGCCTTCAATACAAGGTGACGCAGTGCGCGTTACTGCTAAAAATAAAGATGATTTGCAAGCTGTTATTCAACGGCTGAAGCAGGAAGATTTACCTGTGGCTTTGCAGTTTACGAATTATCGTTAGTCATCCTCCTTCGCTTCTCTCAAAATTCAAAATTCCAAAAAATAATTTTGAATTTTGAGAGAAGTCACCAACCAAGGTTTTCTCGACTGGTGACTTTGGTGATGCGTGAATTTTGAATTTGAGCGTAAGCGAGTGGTTACCCACGAACACCGATACTCTTTTGAAAAGCAGGACGCTCAGTCATCTGTTTGATGTAGTTCAATACAGCTGGGTAAGGGCTAAGGTCTAACTTGAGCATGATGGGAATATAAGATAGAACAGAACCTACAGCCACATCAGCAACTGTGAATTCTTTGCCCAGCAAGAAAGGTTGACGCCCAAAAATTTCATTTAAAGCAGTCATTAAGATCGGCATTTCTCGCTCTCGGCTTGCTTCCACGAAAATTCCTGGTCCCAAGGTCGCATTGGCAAATAACACCCATTGAGTTAATTTAGCCCGTTCCTCTGCAGAGGATGTGATTCTCTCATACTTCTCGGCTAAATATAGCAAGATTGCTCCTGATTCCCAAAGCTGGAAATCACCATCAACAATCGCTGGAACCTTTCCTATCGGGTTAATTGTTAAGTACTCAGGCTGACGATGCTCACCCGCTTGCATATCAAGCTTGACAAATTCGTAGGGAATTTCTAATTCTTCTAAATACCACTGGACAATTGATGCGCGGCTACGTACGCTGCCATAAAGTTTTAGCATGAGTAAATCAGTAAACAGTAAACAATCATCAGTCATCAGTAATTATACTGTGATTTCTTAGATTGAAAGTTGATAACTGATAACTGATAACTGATTAAAGAACTTTGTGAGTATGGGAATGCTGTTTAACATTGTCTTCCTTCGTGACAACTCGCGAGGCATTTAGCACCCGCTTGCGTTCGGTAGAATACTTAAAATCAGTGTAAGTTGTGCCTAATGGAATTAGAGATTTAGCAGCTTCACGACGCTTGTAGGTACGAGCAGCGGCGATCGCCCGTTCCACAAAATCATCACTAAACTGAGCAGTCTGGGGAAATCCAGCAGGAATTTGAAGTTTGTCTTCGTCCAATACAGATCCCAAAGTTGTGGCGTAAGCAAGCTTCAAGGACGTAGCGATACCTTTAACGAGCGTTTCTAATGACGCAGAGGGAATAGGTTCTATAACTTCGACTTGATGAACTTCTCCATCTTCTTTGACAAAGCAAGTCGCCAATCCGATAACAATGTAATCATCGGCTGCTAAATCAGGAGCGTTGGAATAGGAGGTGACATTTGTCATAAGAATATTTTATCAATTTTTCAAAAAAAGTTACTTTTTTCGGCTTTTTGGCATTTTATCAAGTTGTTGCTCACACTACGTGAATAGTCTACTAGATTGATGTTTGTAGCGTCTGGAATTTAACTTGGGGAAGACGTATCAACTATTAGATTAAAGCATCAATTGGGTATGGTTTGCGTTTGTCTGAAGAAAAAACCAAAAGCAACCTATGGCTTTTATAGCCATTCTCAGTGAGCAGGCTTGATTGCATTTTGCTTCAATCCTCATGCCCAATGACTCATAGACACCTTAACAAGTGACACAGTTAGAAAACCACAATAGCTGGGAACCTTATAAGTTGATCTCACAGAGCAAGTAGCTCAGGTAGAAATATATGAACAGTCACTCATCTTTTCCATTTGGTGACGAACAAAATCACCGCAACCCATTTGTCTCTAACAATACAAGAGTACTACAACAGCAAGAGGCTAACGGTAGCAGTAAATCTAGTTTTGGAGACAGCTACTTGCGCTCCCATGCTCTAACAAAAGCCCGACAAGGCAATTACAATGAGGCGATCGCCCTATTGAATCAATTAATTCATCGTCATCCGCATAATGCTATTGACTACAACAATCGAGGGCTAATTTATTTTCAAAGTGGTGAAACGCAAAAAGCGTTTTGCGATTATAACACAGCTTTGCAGCTTAATCCTAAATTAGCTAGTGCTTATAACAATCGAGCAAATTACTATGCAGCTTGTGGAGAATTAGTAGCAGCAATTGCTGATTATGATCGGGCTTTAGATCTTAACCCGAGCCATGTCAGGGCATGGATTAACCGAGGCATAACCTTACGCGATTTGGGGCAATACGAGGAAGCTGTTGAGAATTTTGAAGTTGCTCTGCTGTTTGGTCAATTAGAAGGTCATATCTTAGCAGAACGAGGTAGAACTTATCATCTTTGGGGAGACTGGAATTGCGCGATCGCCGATTATCGTCGCGCTTTGACTCAACTATCCAATCCTAGCTTCAAAAAGGGAGAGCCGAGTGTACACTTACGTTTACAAGTAGAAAATTGGTTACACGAGTTGCTGGGTCCACAGCATTCTACCTGGTAGATTTTGTACTCATCGCCACTAGGATGGCGTATCCATGAAACACAAAGTCCGAAACATCCTGATAACTGTGTAATGGCTAATAGATTATAACTATATGGCTCTATCGTGAGCGACTAGCTATGGACTATTAGCTGTTAGCCTTACTACCAAATTCCAAATTGCTCTACGGAGTGGCGATGACAAATTAGAAATTAGTTTGATTCTAGTTGTAATCGTTCTACTGTATCTTTTGGGAACACGACCTGACGCTGATTAGGGTCAAATCGATAGCCCTGTTCTTGCATAATCATCTTAGCTTGGCGTGGATCGAAGTTACGGCTAAATTCTGCCTGTAAGCTATATACACGTTCTTCCATCTGCTTCACATCAATGCGGATAGCTCGTAACTTTTCTTGTTGCGACCAATGACAAGGTAAAAGCTGTGTGAGAGCAGAAACTGCTGCTGTGGAAATGACAAGATTAACAGCTATCTTTGCCGTAGTTTCTAGCGCCATCACTTGATAAGAGCGTTGGCGAAGATGTCGTTTAGGTCTAGGAGTAATTCGACGCTGTTGTACTGGTTGTGGCGGGAGTCTAGAGGGTTGAAATGCGTTCATAATGATAAGATAAACCTCACTAAATGAGTAGACGCATTGCAAAAGCACATCTGCGCTTTCTGCAGTTTTGTTTAGCTGCCATATTACTTTAATTTTTTCGCACTTGGTATACTGAGTATCTGTAAAATAATAAACATGGTATTTATACGTGTACAGTCTCGAACAAATGACGATACTAAGTCGCAAAAGTCCGAGAACTGTACCCCGTATGACCAGGTTTATCAGCTCTTCAGGGTATTAGGAATTGTAGAGTGTTGTACACAACCGCCAAGCCAGAATACCTGGAATCAGCGCCACAACAAGAGCAATGTACACTTGAGTGTCTGATATAGACATCGTTTCAAATCTCCTAATTTCAACAGATTTTAAACATTTCGTTTACTACTTTTCACTGTTTTGACAAGATTGGGGAATAGGTTGTTACAAGATGAAACAATAACTAGTCATGAGTCATGAGAAGTTATTAGAAATAATTATCTAAAATATGGATTTTTATTTGGGAATTGACTTTGGCACGTCGGGTGCAAGAACTGTAGTCATTGACGAGCAAGCTTGTATTCAAGCAGAGGCGAGGTTTCTGTTTGAGAGGTCAGAAATATCTGACTTGGCAAGTGACTGGAAGAGAGCTTTGTTTACCTTGCTTGAACGAATTCCTCAAGAATTACGGCAACAAATGAGAGCAATTGCTATTAACGGCACATCTTCCACTGTCCTGATGTGCGATGCTGCTGGGAAACCTGTAGACGCACCATTGCTGTACAACGACGCACGGGGAGCAGTGGTGATGGAAGAGTTAAGAAGCATAGCGCCTTCAAATCATACAGTATTAAGTGCAACTTCCAGTCTTGCTAAGCTTTTGTGGATGTCGCAATTGCCATCTTTTGCTCAAGCCATATATTTTCTACATCAAGCAGATTGGCTAGCATTTCTCCTGCATGGACAGTTGGGTATTAGTGACTACCATAATGCTTTAAAGCTGGGTTATGACGTGGAAGAGTTGAAATACCCAGAATGGCTAGAAAACTTAAAAATAAAAATTCATCTACCATTAGTAGTCACTCCCGGAACTCCCATTGCAGAATTACGCTCTGAAATTGCAGATCAGTTCGGATTTCGTCGAGATTGTATCGTGTGTGCTGGGACAACTGACAGTATTGCAGCTTTTCTTGCTAGTGGTGCCAAATCCCCTGGTGAAGCCGTGACTTCACTGGGTTCAACACTCGTGCTGAAGCTGTTGAGTCGTACCCGTGTAGAAGATGCGAGATACGGGATTTATAGCCATCGCTTGGGGGATTTGTGGTTGACTGGGGGTGCTTCCAATACTGGAGGTGCAGTGCTACAGCAATTTTTTACCAAAGCCGAATTAGAAAGCTTGAGTTGTGAAATTGATGGGTCAAAAGCCAGTGAGTTGGATTATTATCCATTGTTGAAACCTGGGGAACGCTTTCCGATAAATGACTCAAATTTACCGCCGAGACTGGAACCGCGTCCGACTAGTGACGTAGAATTTTTGCATGGGTTCCTAGAAAGCATTGCTCGAATAGAAGCAAGGGGATATGAATTATTACAAGAATTGGGAGCCGACCGATTAACCCAAGTTTATACAGCTGGTGGTGGTGCGACGAATCCTACTTGGGCGGTGATTAGAGAGCGAATTTTGCGGGTTCCGGTGGTGCGTCCTGTGAATACGGAAGCTGCTTATGGGACGGCGCTGTTGGCGGATGAGGGGAGTAGGGAGAAATGAACCGCAGAGGCGCAGAGGAGCCAGTGCGTTGCG
>JAAUSC010000281.1 GCA_012031965.1 Scytonema sp. RU_4_4 | reverse complement strand
ACGGTTAACTGTTGACTGTTGACAGTTAACCGTTATCAGGAGCCAGCGCCGTGGGCGGGTTTCCCGACTTGAGGCGACTGGCGTTCAAACAACAATCAACAAGTGATTGTGCAGTTTAAAGACGTTTTAGCTTATTAATATAACTAGTGGTCTATTGATTGAATCAATAGCCCATAGTTATATTTTTATCTTCTGTATTAATTAAATTTTCAAAAACACATTTTAAACATTTATATAGCAAGCTTTTTAGGCAAAAAGCTTCTTGCAAAAGTCGGTCAAACAGCTTCAATTTTAGTCAGATTCTGATTTTACTCTCCCCAGAGTGACAAAAGAAAGGTAGGTGCTAAGCCTGCATTTCTCACAAGTTATGCGATGGCGCTCCGCGCCCGCCTTCAGCGATCGCAATTCTCACAGCTCTTATCTAGAATAGGTTTCGGGTATTTTTGACGGATAAAAAAATTTTTACAGAGTGTTGAATGGCTTATTTCGCCGTTAATCTAGGCGAAATAAGCCTTTGTGAAATTGTGGTGAGAAATATGGGTAAGGTGCCAAGTTGCTAAGTCCAACTTGCATAGGCTCAATGTTGTTATACTGTTAACAGCTTTCTGAAATGTTGTTCCAAATAATCAACTTCACGGAAGGGTTGCCGATCAATTTCAACCCATGCATGTGCTCGAAATGGTTCCTGTGCTACACCCACACACCAGGTTGCTGATAAACCTTTAGTTAGAGCGAAAAGCATAAAAGCTAATGATAATTCTAGGCAGGCGACTCTTCCTATGAAAAAAAAGCTAGACTGACGCACTGCTGCCCAGACGATATCTGCCTCTTGATGGTCTATTTCAGGATAGCAGCGATGTTTGACTACCTTGAGGATTTTACAGATCCTTGCAACAGACAGACAACGTAAAGCTATATAGGCAACTATTACAGCGAAAAAGCCTCTCAAATAATCTATCCAACTCAAGTTTACATTGATTGGATTGAGTGACATCTCTACCTTCATTAGAATTCTCCAAATTTGACAATGATCCAATGCTGTTAATTCTCAATACTTCGGATAGCTAAGATTTCTCTACTAATTTAAGATTTTTGAATCACCTTGTACGCTTTCGAGCAGTCCGGTTTCAAGAAGGGATTCAACAAGTTCTTCCATATCTTTTTTTACAAGTTCAGAAGAATCTTCATATAATTTCAACACTTCTTTGAGAGCCTTATCGAATGAATCCATCTGCATGAGGAATTTCCAAAACTCAGCTGCGCTATTATTCAAAGAATAATAAAGATTTTTTCTAGAATCTAATAGGACAGCGCTGTCTCCAAAAAATGTAGTAGCAATGTGTGCTGGAACACGAAATCTTTTCATTATTTTTTCCTCTTTTATTTCCAAGCAAGTCATGAGTCCAATGAAATGTCCCTAATTCCAATCTCCTCACATCCAGAATCTATGACTACCATTTTTCACTCGACGCAGCCACAGTTCAACTCCCATTGTCGTATTTAAAAACGACTTATTTCTGTTTAATACCATCCCACATTGCTCTATAGCAGCACGAAATTTTCTAATATCAATTAGACCCATATCGGCTAATAGAGAAGTTTGGAATAATTCCTTAATCACATCCAGATTTTGTTGGAAGCCGGTAGACTCATCGACTGTATAATCATTTTTAGTATTCCGTGTAAAAATACTTTTCGGCAAGTCACGGTCAAGTGCTTTAGATAGGAGTGGTTTGTATGCAAATGGGTTTTTCCGTTCCTCCGGTTTTGCACTGAGACAGGCATCAATAACTAAAGAATCAAGATAGGGAAATTCTAAATTGACATCAGAAGCTTCAGCTAACTGCTGTAAAATTCTAGTAGCTAGTCCGGTTAAGTGCAGTTCAGCCATGTATTCATTTCTCCAAGGAGAGCTACCAAAAGGTCTTGCGACTGTTGTCCACGTTTGTATTTCTGCTAAAACTAAATTCACAAATGTTTCTGTATACCAAATAGTAAGGTACGGAACAAAATCCCATGTCATAATATCGTTTATACTGTCTGCGGACATAGGCTCCTGGTTCAATACCCAGTCAGTCCTCAGTTTTTTTGCTTGTTGAAGTAACCACTGACGATATGAAGTAAAACTGAGTTTTACACTACTACTCATTAAGGCTAATGGTGAGAAACAGCTGAGTTGAGACACCCCATAAAGGTATTGAAAAAATATTCCTATCCGTCCCTGTTTTAATAGGTCTATCAAATATGAATCAGGAGTTGAAAGAACAGCATCTCCCCCTTCTCCACTCATATGAAGTTGAGATCCTTTCGATTTCATAATTTCCATTGCGTAGATGAGTTTACCTATAGCATGAATGGCTACATTTGGTGTATCTGTTAGATTAATTGACTCTAAGTTACTATACGCCGCAAAGTTACTATACTCCATCGGTAACTCGTGCTCCTCAGGCATCACCGCTGCAATAT
Source organism: Scytonema sp. RU_4_4 (assembly GCA_012031965.1). Classification (GTDB taxonomy): domain Bacteria; phylum Cyanobacteriota; class Cyanobacteriia; order Cyanobacteriales; family Nostocaceae; genus Brasilonema. Next base: position 4,641 of record JAAUSC010000281.1, on the reverse strand, counting down.
TTGGGTAAAGACTAATCGCATGCTCCGCCCATTTAACATCTTCGGATTGAATAGCCCCAATGGTTTTGAAGGTTATTGTATGTAATTTTTGATCCTGTGTTGCTAGGCTCTTTGCTGCTATGAGAGCCAAACTGGTTGAATCAAAACCACCACTCAAATCACTAGTTACATTACCGTATAAACGCACTCTACCTTCGATAGCAGTTAGTAGCTGTTCGCGCAACTTTTCAGCCGCCTCAGAGAAGCTGCTGTATTCCTGCGGTTCATACCAATACCGCTTACACGTTGGTTTACCTGAGGATATTTTTAGATAGTGACCAGGGGAGACAGAATGTACATTGCAAAAAGGAGAGCGATTCTGTTCTAGAGGTGGTCTTGTAAGAAATACTAAATCAGTAGCGAGCCACGACACATCTACTTCTGAGTTGATCAATTGCTGTAGAGCAACCCCCAACGATGAGTAAACAATACAAGAATCGTATACCGTATAAAACACAGGTCTAAAACCTGCCACGTCTGCAAACACATAAGTGTCAGCCTCGTCTTGAACAATCAGGTTATAATTACCAGGCAATCTCATCAGTCGGCTGTAGTCGTGCTTTTTGACAGCGTTCTGGAACAATTCCACCAAACTCTCATAACGTTCTAGACAAGTACCAACTATAGCCAGCCGCACAGGACCTTCAGCAATTGTAATAATTTGCTGTTTGCCCCAATTTCCGCATACCCAAAAAGGATTCGCTCCCTGCCAAAGCATTTCTCCATTAAGTGGTTTAGGAAGGTTTGCCAGAGAACTATCAATTACTGATGAGAAGCCACAAAACCAACGTTTCATAATTTTTTATGCTGTTACTAATGGAATGAATTAATCGTGTTACACAAGATTTTCTCAAGAGGTCAAAAGTTCTTGCTAAACAAAAGTGATATCTACAATTGAAGTCATTAATTACACTATTAATTTAAAGGGTACAAAACTCAGTTTCAATGGAAAATATCTCGATCAAATGGGATATTCTTTCGGCTTTGCTGAGTGCCGAACGGTTCCGTCAAGTTATTTGAACACCATATTGCTCAGCTTGCATGTTCCAAAGCGTGGCATACTCTCCTCCTCGTCGCAAAAGTTCCTGGTGAGTGCCCTCTTCGATAAGTCGCCCACCCTTCAAAACTAAGATGCGGTCAGCCATGCGTACTGAAGCCAGTCGGTGGGTAATTAAAAGCGTAGTCTTACCTTGAGCTAGTTCAACAAAGCGGCGGTAGACCTCATATTCGCTACGCGGATCAAGGGCAGCTGTCGGCTCATCAAGGATGAGTAGCTGGGCTTGTTCTCGCATGAAAGCGCGGGCGATCGCTAATTTTTGCCACTCTCCTCCAGACAGTTCTGTCCCACCAAATTGCTTACCTAGGGGAGTGAGTTCTCCTTGAGGAAACTTTTCGACCAGTTCAGCTATACCAGCTTTTTGAATTGCCCGCCGGAAGCGTTCTGAGTCATCCAGTGCGGCAATGTCTCCCAAAGCAATGTTCTCTCCCAGTGTGAGTGCATAGCGGCTAAAATCTTGAAACACCGCAGCAATATTTTGTCGCCATGCATCCAAGTCTAATTCCCTCAAATCTACACCATCGACCAAAATAGCTCCCTCTGTAGGATCGTATAATCGGGTAAGCAGTTTTACTAGCGTTGTCTTGCCTGCCCCATTTTCCCCTACCAAAGCTACTGTTTCACCAGGTTCCAAGGTAAAAGAAACGTCTACCAAAGCAGACCGATTATCTGGATAACAAAAGTGTACTTTGTTAAAAGTGATACCCGAAAGAAGGGGAGCAGGCACTGGTTTACCCGGAATGCACACAGGCATTATTGGTTGACTCTCTAGGAAACCAAAAAACTGCTGCATATAGAGCAGAGTTTCAAAGGTAGTTAAGGAAACAGCTATACACTGTTCGAGATTCTGCTGGAGGTAAGCTAGTGATTGTACGAAAAGAAGTACACTTCCTGGGCTAATTTCCCCTCTAAAAGCCTGCTGCACCACCCAATAAAAGGCAAAGCCATTCCCCAAAGCACTCATCACAGACAAACGCGCCGCCCAAAAAGCTTGTTTCCCCCGCAAATGGCGCATAGTTTGATGCAAAGACTGAAATTCTTTGACATATCGGCTAATAAACAAGGAACCAAGCTTAAACAACCGCACTTCCTTGGCGTAGGTATCAGTAAGCATTACTGACGAGCAGTACTGCATCCGCCGAGCTTCTGGACTTTTCTCATACATGGCTCCCCAAATGATCGTTTCATAATGGAAGGAAACATATATCTGGGGCAGGGCTGTAACGATAATCGCAAACGGAATCCAAAACCCAAGTGGGAATAGCAGCACTACCATAGTTACCAAAGTGAACAAACTGCTGCCTCCCTCAGCCAAATTTCCAATAAAATTCATTGGCTGGTAGCTTACTTGTTCCTGGAGAAGCCGTAGCTCGTCATAAAACTTTTGGTCTTCAAAACGGTTCAAGTCGGGAAAAGTGTCAGCTTTACGCATCAAAAGCAAGTTAATATGAGCCGTTAGCTTTTCGCCCAAATTTCCCTGAATCGCTGACATCCAAGGTCGCAGGAGAACCTCTAGCAGTAAAGCCCCAACCCATGCTGCTACTAAGCTAGCGAGGAGTACTGAACTAATTTCTTTCCCTTGGTTTAAAGCTGTTGCGACTGTATCTACCACTTGTTTGGTAATCCAGACGTTGATTGCGGGGACAGTTCCCTGCAATAACACACCAACAATCATCAAGATTGTTTCTCTTGGTGCTGCTGTCCACAAAAATGGTAGAGAACGACAGAAAGTTTTTGTGTAGCTACGTACAACGTCCAGCACTTCTTTAAACATAAGAGTTGTTGCGAAATAACCTAATGTATATGCAACGGGAACAACCTAACTAGCCAGAAAATAACACAACTATGGACTCTCGATTAGTTCAACAAATTTATAAGCCCTAAAGCATTAAGTTTAAGTGCCCCCACACCCCATTTCAATGGAAAATTTTGCTGTAAAGTAGGACATTTATTCTTTTACTCAGGATTGACGGGACTTCTTTGCTAAGCACTCCACAAAGCCACAATGGGTCAGTTTGGGTAGCGCGACGGGGTGGAACTAGGTTAAAAATTACACTAATGCTAGCAAAGATTTCCCAGGCAGGGCGTTCGCGCAGCGTGTCCGATAGGCGTTCGCCTTTGGCGTGCGCTCTGCGCTCAGCCGTGGCGTCAGCCATAGGACTCTCGCCACTGGTGAACCTCTAGCCTCGTCAATACTTCGTATGCCATTGAGCTTAATTTATTCCGTCTTGCTCAATGCCGCTCTGGCTGCGATGTATATTTCTCCACTCTTTTGGAGGTACACTATAGAACTGGCGAAACTGGCGGATGAAATGACCTGGATCTGGATAGCCCACTGCCGCAGCAATTTGATTCACGGCTTGGTCAGTCTTTAGAAGCAAGGCTCGCGCTTCCGTCATCCGGCGCTCGACAATCCAGTTGTGTATAGTCCGTCCAGTTTTAGATTTCACCTGATTGCTTAAGTAAGCCGTAGAGTAACCAACTGCCTGGGCTACATCGTACACAGTAATGTGTTGACCATAATTGGCTTCGATGAAGTCGAAGACTTGATTCAGATGAGAAATCGATGGCCAGAACGAATGCGGGACTGCTTTTTGTTCCAAGGTCTGGCGAGCTTCTACAATCTCACGGCAAGATTGTTCTTTCGCTTCTTTCAATTCAGCAGTCAACTGTTTGACTCTGCATTCTAGCTCTTTAATTGATGTCTTTAGGTTTACTTCTAACTGCTTACTTTTGCTGATATTGCGAACAAAAATACAGCCATACTCCTTGCCAACGTGTTCCAGATAAGGAATAGGATAGAAAACATTGTTATCTACCAGAAAGCTCGAACCTTCCTGAGTCCAGCACACAGATTCAAAAGTGAAAGAACCTTGTTGCCGAATTTTTATCCAATACTCTGTCCAAACTTTTGCTGAAAGGTTAGGGTATATGTCGTGCATAGTCATGGAGAGTAATTGCTTACGGGAATACCCAGTTAAGCTACAAGCTGCATCATTGATAAATAGAAACCGTGCGTCTGTACCTACCCAGAAAACCGCAGCTTCGACAGAAAGCTGTAAGTTCTTTTCTCGCTGCAGTGTGACTTGAGAATTATGTTGCTTTGAAATGCAGTTGCCAAAAACCATAGTTCTAGGACTTATACATTGACAAAATCGATTTTGTGCATCAGACTTATTTGCTGCCATTCCTTCTTTAATTAGGTGCAAGCAAGATCAATTTATTCACCCTTTTCGGTTCCATGAACACTCCTCAAGGCTGCTTTCACTACAGACAGAACGTTGTAAGCGACCAAAGCAACACAGAAGGTAAACAAAGCTGCCTTGGGATAACCCAGTGTATTAATCTCACAACATAGAGTTTCAGTGAGTACTTGAAACAGAGTCTCAAGCGTCCAACGCTTGCGGTAAAGTTGGGCTAAGTAAGTCGGCGTGAAAAAACCAAACTATGTAAAGATATATAAATACGGAGAATGCATCTAGCAAGGTAACTGAAGATATGGGCGCTCGTTTAAGAGTATTCCTGACTCGTGAGCAAGACAAAAC